>USDD01000044.1 GCA_900553265.1 uncultured Eubacteriales bacterium | reverse complement strand
TTTTTGACAAGCTGCGCGGCTCTACAGTTCGTAGAGTCGCTATTTTGAGGCTCTACGGCGGCAGACGGAATTGTAGAGCGGCGGAGGGATTGCATTTTTCGGCGCGTTGAAGTACAATGTAATCAATATAAACGGAAGGGAGCGGGCGAAATGGCGGATTATATTCTCAGCTGCTGCTCGACGGCGGATCTGAGCAAAGAGCATTTTGAGCAGAGAGATATTCACTATATCTATTTTCACTTTATGATGGACGGCGTGGATCATCCCGACGATCTGGGACAGACCATGCCCTTCGAAAAATTCTACGAGGCGATGGACAACGGCGCGGACACCCGCACCAGTCAGGTCAACGTCTCGGAATACGTGGACTACTTCTCCGGCTTCCTGGCTGAGGGAAAGGACGTGCTGCACGTCACGCTGTCCTCCGGCATTTCGGGAACCTATAACTCGGCCGTCAACGCCGCCAACATCGCCATGGAGCGCTATCCCGGCCGCCGTGTGCTGGTGGTGGATTCGCTGGGCGCGTCGTCGGGCTACGGCCTTCTGATGGACAAGCTGGCCGACCTGCGCGACAAGGGCCTGACGCTGGACGAGCTGCGCCAGTGGGCCGAGGAGCGCCGCCTGTTTGTGCACCACTGGTTCTTCTCCACCGACCTCAAGTTCTACATCAAGGGCGGGCGCATCTCCAAGACCGCGGGCGCCATCGGCACGCTGCTGAACATCTGCCCGCTGCTGAACATGGACAACCTCGGACGGCTGATTCCCCGGGCGAAGATCCGCACCAAGCGCAAGGTCATTCAGGAGATCGTCAGGCGCATGGAGGAGCACGCCGAGGGCGGCACGAACTACTGCGGCAAGTGCTATATCAGCATGTCCGCCTGCCAGGAGGACGCGCGCGCCGTGGCCGATCTGGTGGAAAAGACCTTCCCGCGGCTCAACGGCAAGGTGGAGATCAACTGGATCGGCACCACCATCGGCAGCCACACCGGCCCGGGCACCGTCGCCCTGTTCTTCTGGGGCGACGAGCGGAAGAACTGAAGAAGAATATCAAAAGAGCGCTCCCTGCGGGGAGCGCTCCTTCTGCGTCTGCAAACGCGTCAGCCCATGATCTGAATGGGCGCCAGCAGCGGCGTGGGGCGGCCGGCGCACACGATCTCCAGAACGATGCGGTTGACCGCCTCCACCTGCTCGCCCGCGTGGATGGTGAATTCCGCGGAGGCGTGCTGGCGGAAGCTGGAGTGGGGCGCGGAGGTGAACAGGTTCTTCGCGCAGTCCACCTGCCAGCCCTCGGGGGCGAGGAAGCGCAGGCGATAGTGCTTCTGCTCGGGCATCGTGTGGGGAATCAGCGTGACCCTGCCGGTCAGCTGTTCGCCGGGAGCGATGGCGGGCATGCGGTCGAATTCCACCAGACAGTCGGCGTAGACGCCCTCGATGGTGTAGGAATGGGGCTTGCGCGCGGAGAGCTTCTGCACGAAATCGCGGCCGTAGAAATCCTCGGGGCGCACGTTTTCGATAATCGTCTCGTCGCCCAGCGTCACCGCGGGCACACGGCGGGCAATCAGCGCCTCGTGGCGCGTGCGCAGCGTCACCGGCAGCAGGTTCATCAGGCAGTCGGTCAGCTGGGTGCAGTCCTGCGGGAAGGGGCCGTGGCCGTTGGTGAGGCAGATGGACTTGATGCCGTCGCCGATGTAGGCGCGCCAGTCCTCGGGAATGACCGCCATGCCGCCCATGATGCCCAGCAGCGAGCCGAGGGTCGCGCCGGTGCAGTCGGTGTCGTCGCCGCAGTTGACGGCGTAGATCAGCGACTGCTTGAAGTCTCCCTGACCATAGAGCAGACCCAGCACCACGAAGCCCACGTTGGCCGGGGCCTGGAACCAGCCCAGATCCTCGCTGTCCTTCACCAGCAGCTCGCGGCAGTCCTTCCAGCTCACGCCGTCGGCATAGGCCCTGCGGACGATGTTGACGCTGCGCGCCACGCGGCAGTCCTCGGGAATCTTGGACAGGCCGACGTCCAGCAGCGCGTCGGCGTCGGACAGCACGAACGCGGCGCTCTCCATGGCGGCGACGAAGATGGCGGCGTAGGTGCCCTCGCCGAAGCCGTGGTCTACGCTGGCGTCCTCAAAGGCGAGGCGGATGGCCTTCTCCGGCAGCGCCGGATACATGCACGCCCAGACCTCGGTGCGGATCCACGCGCCGTTGGAGTGCTTCCACTCCTCGTTGTTGATCTCGCCGGACATGGGCGGCAGCACGCCGTCGCGCATGTTGGCCTTGCAGACGCCGTATTCGTTCCAGTGGGGTGTGATCCACGTACACCAGTATTCGCCGAGGATCTTGCTGTTCAGCGCGTCCGGGCCCTGCTCGTCCGCCGCGCGCAGCCAGACCAGCTGCAGATCCAGATCGTCGTTGGGCAGCGGCTCGCCCGCCTGAGAGGCGAAGCCGTGGATGTCATTGAGCTGCTGCTGGCCCTCATAGGGCGTGCCCAGCGTGCCGCCGATGTTCTTGCCGATCCAGCAGGCGTAGATGCGGTCTCTGAGAAAATCCCGGGAAAATTGAATCATGAATTTCTCCTCCTCTTGCGTTCTTTGGATGAATCCAGTATAATGCAACTGAGAAACTCTGTTCTATGTGAAAGCGGAGAAAAACCATGCAGAATCGCTCATTTTTAACGCTGCCCTCATTCTATGTTCACGCCGAGCCGGGCGACCTGAGCGAGCGCAGCGCCGAGGCCGGGCCGCTGGAGGTCTTCGACATCACCTATCTCCATTTTCACTCGGTGCTGGAGCTGGGCGTATGCTTCAGCGGCCGGGGCACCTGCGTGGTGGAGGGCGAACGCACGCCCTTCGAGCAGGGCGACGTGCAGGTCGTCTTTCCCTTTCAGAGGCACCTGTCCCGCAGTGAGGGCGGCGAGTACAGCCGCTGGCTGTGGACGAGCCTGAACCCGATGCAGCTGCTCAGCGCATGGGGCGCGCCGGAGCTTCCGCGCATGGAAAGGCTGCTCCAGACCCGGATGAGCCTGTGCGGCATCATCGACCGCCGGGAGCATCCGCTGATTGCGGAGCTGGTTCGCAGCGTGGCGCTGCCCGGCGAATCCCGGCGGCGCACGGCCTGCCTGTGCGCGCTGATCGAGGAGCTGGCAGCCGCCAGCGAGGGACGCACGCCGCTGGCGCTGCAGCCGGAGCGCTCGTTCGTGCGGCTGGAGCCGGCGCTGGAGCTGGTGCAGCGGGCGCTGGAGCAGGGCCGCGCGCCGAGGATCGAGGCGATGGGCGAGGCCTGCGCCATGAGCCCCGCCGCCTTTCGCCGGGCCTTTGCCGCGTCCATGGGCCAGTCGCCGCGCCAGTACGTCCGCCTCTGCCAGATGAAGAAGGCGCAGCGGATGCTGCTGCTGGGCGACGAGTCGATCACCGACGTGGCGCAGGCGGTGGGCTACGAGGACGTGTCCGGCTTCAACCGCCAGTTTTTGTCGACCTTTGGAATGCCGCCGCGGGAATATCGCCGCTGCGGAGGACAAATTGAAAAAAGAGGAGAATGTGCAAAATGAAAATGTTTACCGAGCAATCTCAGTGGATCTGGCTGGACGCGTCGGACGCGCCGAACCGCTATATGGAAACCTGCGAGCGCTTTTCCGCCCGCGCCGGGCAGAGGGCCGAGCTGCGCCTGAGCGTGGAGGGCCAGCTGGCCGCCTTCCTGAACGGCGAGCGCGTGGAGGCCACTCAGCATTCGGACTTTCCCTTCGCCAAGGCCGTGCAGGCCCCGGACGTGACGGCGCTGCTGCGCGAGGGCGAAAACGAGCTGCGCATTCAGTGCTGGTATCCCGGCGTAGACACGTCGGTGACGCGCAAAGAGCAGCCCGGCCTGCGCTATGAGCTGCGGCTGGACGGCGAGGTCGCCCTGTGCAGCAATGCAAAGACCCTTGTGCGGCCCATCGCCGAGTATCAGGACGGCAAAATTCCCAACATCACCGGCCAGCTGGGCTGGGGCTTCGAGCGCCGCTTCGCCGCGCCGGCGGAGTGGAAGCCCGCCTTCGTCACGGACAAGCAGGCCACGACCATTCCGCGGCCCATTCTGGAGCTGGACGTTCAGCCGCCGGCTCCCTCGCGCATGTCCGCTCAGGGCGTTTTTGCGTATGTCGGCGGCAGGGACGTGGGCGAGGAGATGCAGTCCGCCGGGCTGTACTGGCGCGATGTGAAGACCATGGCTCAGCTGCCCAAACCCGAGTACATCCCCATGACCGACGGCGTGCGGTTCCCGTCGGAGGCGGGCGTGACCTTCCGCGCCGAGGGCGGCGATGGAATCTGGCTGTGCTTCGACATGGGCACGCTGCACGAGGGCTATCTGACGCTGGATCTGGTGTGCCCCGAGCCCTCCCGGCTGGACGTGGGCTTCGGCGAGCACTATGAGGATCTGCGCATCCGCACCAGCGTGGGCGGCCGCTGCTTCGGCGTGAAGCTGACCGCGCCCGCCCAGCGCCAGCCCTTCACCCACTGGTTCCGCCGCCTGGGCTGCCGCTACATCCAGTTGTTCGTCCATGCCCACGAGGTCACGGTGTATGCCGCCAGCGTCCGCCCGGTGGTCTATCCGCTGGACGCACGGCCTGAGCTGGTTCCCGGCGACTATCTGCATCAGAGGATCGCCGAGGTGTCCCGCAAGACGCTGATTTCCTGCATGCACGACCACTACGAGGACTGCCCGTGGCGCGAGCAGGCGCTGTACGCCTTCGATTCCCGCAACCAGATGCTGGCGGGCTATTACGCCTTCGGCGAGTTCCGCTTCCCCCGGGAGAACCTGCGCCTGCTGGCCCATTCCCAGCGCGAGGACGGCATGCTGGAGCTGTGCGCGCCCGCGCGCATTCCCATCACCATTCCCTCCTTCAGCATGGCGTTCATCATGGCCGTGGAGGAATACTGCCGCTACAGCGGCGATCTGGAGTTCGGCCGCGAGATGCTGCCGGTGGCGGAGAGGATTCTGGACGCGCTGCGCCTGCGCGTGCACGACGGTTTTGCATGGCGCTTCAAGGGCGAGCAGTACTGGAATTTCTACGAGTGGCAGCCGCTGCTGGAGGGCTACGCGCCCTGCCCGGAGGATTCCGCCGAGGCGGGCCTTCAGCTGTTCGGCATTCTGGCGCTTCAGCGCATGGCCGCGCTGCGCAAAATGGCCGGCAGCGCGCCGCGGGAGTGCGAGAGCGAGATGCTGTCTGAGCTGACCGGCGGTCTGGAGAAGTTCTGGGACGAGGAAGCCGGCGCCTACGCGTCGTTTATCTGGGACGGAAAGCGCGTCCAGTCGGCGGAGCTGATTCAGTCGCTGGCGCTGTATGCCGGCGTGTGCCCGGAGCATCGCGCCGCCGCGCTGCGCGAAAAGCTGCGCACAGGCGAAGGGCTGGTGCCGGTGACGCTGAGCTACAGCCTGTTCAAGTACGAGGCGCTTCTGCAGGATCCCGCCATGGCCGAGGGCGTGTTCGACGAGATCGCCCGCCGCTGGGGAGACATGCTGTTTAAGGGCGCGGTGACGTTCTGGGAGGTGGACGAGGGCGCGGCGGCCTTCGACCGCGCGGGCAGCCTGTGCCACGCGTGGAGCTCCATTCCGCTGTACCTCTACGGCGCGTATGTGCTGGGCGTTCGCCCGGAGAAGCCCGGCGTATGGACGGCGCAGGAGCCGTCGCCGGTGGCGCTGGGCATGCGCGGCGTGCTGGGCACGCCCGAGGGCCATTTCGCCGTCCGCCGCGAAATCGGACAGCGCGCGGGCATGGAGAAGCTCGACTGAGCCGCAGAGGACGCTCGAGAGGAGAGAACTCGCGTGAAAATTGGATTTCTGGGCGACAGCATCACCTATGGCTACGGCCTTGACAACCGCGAGCGCGACCGCTATGCGACATTGGTGTGCGACGCGCTGGGCTGCGAACAGGTCAACCTGGGCATCACGGGCACGCTGGTGGCCCGCGCAGGGCTGAGCCGGAGCGACGGCACTTCCTTTCTGGATCGGCTGCCGATGCTCGAGGGCTGCGACCGCGCGGTGGTCTTTGGCGGAACCAACGACTATTTCTGGAGCGACGGGCCGCTGAACGGCGACGGCCCGGACTGCTTTGTGCCCGCGGTGGATCTGCTCTGCCGGGAGCTGCTGCGCCTCTTTTCCAGCGATCGCATCCTGCTGGTCACGCCCTATCCGCACCACGGCACGGGCAATTTTCAGGGCGGCGCGTCCTGGCGCGACGCAAGCGAGCACGACACCGACGCACCGAATTATCTGGGCAACGGCCTTGTCGATTATGCCTCGGCAATCTGCCGAATCGGCGGGCAGTATGGCCTGAAGGTGCTCGATCTGTTCAAGGCGCAGCCCGGCTTCGACTGGCGCGCACAGACCCTCGACGGCTGCCATCCCAACGAGGATGGCCATCGCTGGCTGGCTCGCCAGGTGCTTTCGGCGCTGAGATAGTGAGAAATCAAAAAGGAACGGCTCTTTAAGAACCGTTCCTTTTGCTTACAGATCGATATATTCGATTTCGTTTCCGTGATCTCGGACGACACGGATCAAGTCCTCCGCGCGGAGCCACAGCGTGGCGGTGTTGTCGTTGGGATGCACGCCCACGAGGTCGTCCGCGAACGCGCGGTCGAGGAAGAATTTCACATGGTGTTCCGCGTCGTTGAGCACGCCCAACGGCGTGACCGCGCCGGGAATCAGCCCCAGCAGGCTGGAAAGCTCCTCCTCCGAGGCGAATCTCAGCGGCCGCGTCTGGCGCGCGCGGCGGAATTCCTTCAGATCGACGCGCCTGTCGCCGCGCACGGTGAGGAGAAAGAAATGCTCCCTTCGGTCGTCCCGGAGGAAGAGGTTCTTTGCCTCGGCTTCGGGGTGAGGAAGGGCAAGCTCCGCCATTTCGGCCATGTTGCAGACCGCCGGATGATCGACGCGCTCGAACTCGATTCCCATATCGCGCAGAAATTGGCAGGTCTGCTCTTTGTCCATCATATTAAATCCACCACTCCGGGGTCAGCTCGCCCAGCGTGACGACGCGGGGCGCGTCATAGTCCAGCATGATTTCGATGCTCCGGTAATGGTCAGGCATCATCTGGCTCATCAGCTCGCGGCACGCGCCGCAGGGCGGTACGGCTTTTCCGTCGCACCCGATGGCGACCGCGCGGCGGATGACGCTCTCGCCGCAGGTAATCATGTGGAAGATGGCATTGCGCTCGGCGCAGACGCCCAGTGTGCAGGAGGTGTCCACGCACACGCCGGTGTAGATTTTGCCCGATCCGGCCTCGATGGCCGCCGCCACGCCGCCGGATTCCATCATCTCGGAGATCTTGCGCGGGTTGAGCGCCTTTTTGGCCTCGGCATACATGTCCTTCCAGATCCGCTCCATGGTTTTCTCTCCATTTATTCCGCGATCACCGCGTGGGCGGCGCGCAGGCTCTCCGAATCGTAGCGCGTGCCGGCGGGAAACTGCTGCTGTTCGCGCAGCACCTCGCCCAACGTCGCGGGATACCACGGGTCGTCCACGCGGCGCATGACCTCGCGCCCGAGAGCCAGCTTGGCCGAGTAATCCTCGTTCTTGCACTGCGCGTAGATCACCTTGGCCAGCAGCACGGTGTCGTTGTCCTCGGTAAAGCGCACGGACGGAACCAGCATGCACGCCAGCAGCAGCGCCGCGGCGATCAAAACCATCCACTTTCGCATCGAATCCCATCCTTTCGACATATATTATACGACGGGAAGAAACAGACTTCAATAGTTCTGTAATAAATATGAAACAAATGCCTATATTCCTAATTTTATTCACGATCCCGGGGGTTTATGACGAAATTTGCAAAATGGGGACGGAAAAAGGGCGCTCTAAGGGCACCCTCCGTAAGGAAGGTGCCCCTGGGCGGCGCTTGTATCTCAGTTTAATAAGTTCTTAGAAACGGTGTAACCCTTGCGGTTATGCCGTTTTCTCTTTGTTACGCTCTGTGAGGTGCTGCTGGAAGGCTTCTTCCATCTCCTCCGGGGTTAGCTCGTGTAGGATACCCACACCGCTGTAATAGATGTCCCAAAGCTGCACCCGTTTGCCGTCAAGGTATCTCGGCGCATACCCGGTTTTATCAGAAATTTGGCCAGTTCCTCAGTCTGTTTGTGACAGACGGAACGCTGACAGTAACAAATGCAGGCCTGTCAAAAGCCATAAAATGAATAGATGGACATTCCCCCAAAAGTATGATAAACTGATATCAGATATGACACAACAAGGGAGGTAAGACCTGTGAAACCGTATTGTATGATCAGCAATGCAAAGACCTTCGCTTTTTCCGCAGAAAATCCCACAGGAACCAGAGCAGGCGGTTCCAGAGGAGGGGACTGCACCAAGCTAAGTCCGACCGTGACGATTCGTGCCGGGGAGACGGTGACGCTGGTGGACACCGACGGCCCAGGAATGATCCAGAGCATCTGGTTTACCGGCTACGTTGGACACAGCTTCGTGATTCGCATGTACTGGGACAACTGCGAATATCCTTCCGTGGAAGCTCCCATTTCCGCATTTTTCGGAACCGCATACGATGAGAATTTTGTGGACAGGGATGGAAAATATGCGGTGCTCAATTCCGCACAGATCCTGGTGGCTCCCGGACGGGGACTGAACTGCTACTGGGAGATGCCTTTCAAAAAGCACTGCCGGATCACCATGGAAAACCGCGGCGAAAAGGATCAGGGGCTGTACTATATCATCACCGGCTGCCACTGTGAAGTGCCTGACGAGATCGGATATTTCCACGCTTCCTACCGTCAGGAGCATCCTGTTCAGAAGGGACGTTCCTACACCATCATCGACGGCATTCAGGGAAAAGGCCAGTTTGTGGGCGTAACCCTGGCCACCGGAATGAACGGAAACAACACCTGTTGGGTGGAGGGCGAAGCCAGAATGTACATAGACGATGACCAATATCCTTCCATTCACTATACAGGCACAGAGGATTATTTCTGCGGCTCCTACGGCTTTGGAAATGATGTTCAGATCAAATCCTATCAGACTTACAGCGGCCTCTACAGTGGAATGTACGCCATCTACGGTGATAACCGTGAGTTTTACAATGGCCAGCAGAGATTTCTGCTATACCGCTTCCACATCGCTGACCCGATCCACTTTGAGACCGGATTCCGCATGACGCTGGACAACCTGGGATGGACCGGGCCGCGGTACGATGACTATACTTCCTGCGCATACTGGTATCAGACGCTGCCATCCGCACCGCTGAAACCGCTGCCGTCTGATAAAGAGATGATTATGAAGTGACCGCCGCAGGCGAATGGGTAAAAAACATTACAAAAAATCGGGGTGTCAAGAAAAAATACTTGACCCCTGTTTCTTTTATAGTAATATAATCTTCGTTGGCTGACGGCAGCAGACTGTCCGGCGATCACAGGATAACAGACACAGGAATGAGAATAGACATTTAACTTGCCGCTGGTGAGCAGGGATGTATACAGCGCCTTGCGGTGGGTTTTGAGATAGCGTCGGTGCCGTTGTCCCCAGATGCCGATGTGTACTGCTTCTTCCTCCGGCAATTTCAGATAGGGCGGATAGTAGTCCCCTTGCAGTTCATACCAAAGTTCGTTCTGTTCGTTGTAGATGTACTTGTCCATTTTGCAATCCTCCAATATGATTGATTTACCTACAATTCAATCATTCCGGCCGATTACAAAAGCCAAAGGAAGCACTTCCTTACGATATTGGGGACGGGAGGGAGAAAAAATGGATTGCTCAAAGGTGGGCGCGCTGATTCGCGCGCTGCGCGAGGAGGCGGGGCTGACGCAGCTTCAGCTGGCGGAAAAACTGGGCGTGTCCGACCGCGCGGTTTCCGAATGGGAGTGCGGGCGCGGCGCGCCGGACGTGACGCTGCTGGGCGCGCTGTCGGCGGCGCTGAAGGTTAATGTGGAAGGACTGCTGGCGGGCGAGCTGCCCGGCGGCGCGGAAGAGGGAGGAAACATGAAGAAGGCAAAGTGGTACGTCTGCCCGGCCTGCGGCGGGCTGACGGTGTCGTCGGGCGGCGCGGAGGTGCGCTGCTGCGGGCGGCCGTTGGGGGCGCTGGAAGTGCAGAAGCCCGACGAGGCCCACGCGCTGCGCATCGAGCCGGTGGAGGACGAGAAATTTGTCACCGCGGCTCATCCCATGGAACGGGAGCATTCCATCACGTTCGCCGCGCTGGCCTCGGGCGGCAGCCTGAAGCTCTGGCGCGCGTGGCCTCAGTGGGATCTGCAGGTGCGTCTGCCCCGGGAACACGGCCTGCTGCTGTGGCGTTGCAGCCGGGACGGGCTGTTCGGAAAGAATATCTGAGTGTAGAAAGTGCGTTTCGGCGAAAAAGGAGCCGCCGGGACGATTTCGCCCGGCAGCTTCTTGATGGAAAAAACGGGATGCGCTTCAGGGTTGAAGCAGCGACGGGCGGCCATGCTCAAAACCGCGAATGGAATGTGACAGAGAATGCCCGTTGCGTCAGGTTACACGCTTCGATGTGAAAAGGAGTGAAGTCGGGACGAGCTTTGTCCGACGGCTTCATGATGGAAAAACAGGATGCGCGCTTCGGCGCGCAAAACGCCGGAGCGCGGCGGCCTCACAGCGCAAAAACGCCGGGAAGCACAGGCTTCCCGGCGAAGTTTTGTGGAAATTACTTGGCGTAGAACGGGCCGTAGTTGGCGCAGGCGCGGTAGTCGGCGCCTTCCTTGTCCATGCCGAAGGCGTTCCAGCAGGACGGGCGGAAGATGTCGTTCACCGGCACGTTGTGCATGGCCACGGGGATGCGCAGCATGGAGCAGAAGGTGATCAGATCCGCGCCGATGTGGCCGTAGCTGATGGCGCCGTGGTTCGCGCCCCAGTTGTTCATCACGTCGTAGGCGGTCTTGAAGGGCGAGCCGTCCTTGCCGTCGCAGCGGGGGGCGAACCAGGTGCAGGGCCAGGTGTAGTCGGTGCGCTTCCAAAGCTTGTCGGTGACTTCCTCGGGCAGGTCAACCGTCCAGCCCTCGGCGATCTGCAGCATCGGGCCCAGGCCATCCACCAGATTCAGGCGGATCATGGTCGCGGGCATGGCGCAGTCGGTCACGAAGCGGGAGGAGTATCCGCCGCCGCGGAAGTAGCCCAGATCGGCGTAGTTCCAGGTGGTGTGCTCCATGATGGCCTTCTGGTCGGCCTCGGTGACGTTGTACCACTCCTTCATCAGGCGGGAGCCGTCCTCGGCGCGGGCCTGACCGTTGGCGTCCAGACAGCAGGCGCCGGAGTTGATGAGGTGGATGAAGCCGCCGTTCTCCTTGGCCACGCCTTCCACGTCATAGCCGGTGCAGCGCTTGACCGCCTCGGGGCTCCAGTAGGTGCGCACGTCGGCGAACATCTGGGCGCGGTTGGTCAGCAGCTTCATGAACAGCATGCCCAGACCGTTGAGCACGTCGTTTTCGGTGGCGAGGATGTAGGGCTCGCGCGCGCCCTTGTGGTCGAAGGAGGTGTTCAGCATGGCCTCGGGGAAGTCGCAGTTGGGATAGAAGTCCGTCCACTGGCGCTGACCCTGGAAGCCGCCGGCGATGGCGTTGTGGCCGACCATTTCCTCCTCGTTGCCCTCGGGCAGGTTGGGATTGCCGTTCATCAGATCCTTGATGATGAGGTACATTTTGAGCGTGAACTCCCAGTCCTTGTCCTTCTGCTCGCGGGACTTCTGCAGCTCTTCGGGGTTCTTATCGAAGCCCTCTTTGACGTTCTGCTCGGCCCATGCCTTGAGCTGCTGGTATTCCTTCTCGTCGTAGATGCCCAGCGTCATGCGGCGGATGATTTCCACCTCGTCCACGGACTCGACGCGCATGCCCAGGTACTCCTCGATGAACTTGGAGTCGATGATGGAGCCGCCGATGCCCATGGTGACGGAGCCGATCTGCAGGTAGGACTTGCCGCGCATGGTGGCGGCGGCGACGGCGGCGCGGCCGAAGCGAAGCAGCTTGGCCTGCACGTCCTCGGGAATGGAGGCGTCGTCGGCTTCCTGAACCTCATGGCCGTAGATGCCGAAGGCCGGCAGGCCCTTCTGGGCATGGGTGGCCAGCACGGACGCGAGATAGACCGCGCCGGGACGCTCGGTGCCGTTGAAGCCCCACACGCCCTTGATGGTGTTGCGATCCATGTCCATGGTTTCCGCGCCATAGCACCAGCAGGGGGTGACGGTCAGCGTGATGGCCACGCCCTCGCGGCGGAACTTCTCTTCGCACGCGGCGGCCTCGGCCACGCGGCCGATGGTGGTGTCGGCGATGACGACCTTGACGGGCTCGCCGTTGGAATAGCGAAGGTTGTCCTCAAACAGCTTCGCGGCGGCCCTGGCCATGTTCATGGTCTGATCCTCGAGGCTTTCGCGAACCTTCAGCACGCCGCGGCGGCCGTCGATGGTCGGGCGGATGCCAATGACCGGGTAGGAGCCGATGTATCTGTTTTCTGCCATGGGAATTGTCCTCCTTATGCGTTTTTCGGGGAGAGAACCCCGAGTTTTATTTAATCACAATATAACATTGATTTTGCCGCTTGTATTGTGGTATAATAGCAAAAAATCGGACGATATTCACTTTTCGGAAAAAGGAGGGCGGCCATGCACTATCTGGACTACAACGAGCAGATTCGCCATCAGACGGGCGATCTGCCGATGGCCTATTACCACGTGGACGAGCGCCATCCGCGCTACTATATGCGCATGCACTGGCATCGGGAGACGGAGCTGATCCATGTGCGCAGCGGCCTTTTGCATCTGTATGTGGGGGACGGCGAGGTGGACGCGCGGGCGGGCGATCTGGTGCTGCTGGGCGAGGGCGTGCTCCACGGCGGCGACCCGGAGGACTGCGTCTATGAATGCGTGGTGTTCGACCCCTATGCGCTTCTGATGCACACGGAGGCCTGCAGGCGCGTGTTCAAGGGGCAGATCGGCCGCACCATCCGGCTGGAAAATCGTCAGATCGTCTCCGAGCCGGAGATTTTCGGCGCGGCGGAGCGGCTCTTCGCATGGGCGCAGCTGGACGCGCCGTCGGCGGCGCCGAAGGCCGTGGGCGCGCTGTACGAGCTGTTCGGCGCGCTGGCCGACTGCCCGGAGCCGTCGCTTCTGACCGAGTGGTCGGCCTCCAACGGCGCCAAGGCCGAGCAGCTCAAGCCGGCGCTGGAGTACATCGAGAACCACTACGCCGAGACGGTGACGCTGGAGAAGCTGGCGCGGCTGGCGGGCTTTTCGCCCAAGTATTTCTGCCGCTGCTTCCGGGCGATTCTGCATCGCTCGCCCATCGACTATCTGAACCACTACCGCATCGAGTGCGCCAGCCATTTCCTCACCGCGTCGGACATGACCGTGGCGGAAATCGCCCAGCGCTGCGGCTACAACGATTCCAGCTTTTTCATCAAGCAGTTCAGAAAATACAAGAACACCACGCCGAAGCAGTATCGCACGGCGGAGCAGAACAAGGAGGAGAGCGCATGATTTACACATCGGAAGAAATGGAGAGGAACGCCGCTCTGGAAACCGCCGCGCGGATGATGGCCGCGGCGCGCACCGCGCCCAAGACCAGGGGCATGGACGGACTGACGACCTGCTGCGTGACCGGCGAGGACAAGGATCGTCTGGCTGAGACCATGCGCGGGCTGGCCGAGAAGCTGAACTACGCCTTCTTCCGCAGGGACGCGGACAATGTGGACAGGGCCCAGGCCGTGGTGCTGCTGGGCATGCGCGAGGTAAAGCGCGGGCTGAACGAGGGCTGCCGCTACTGCCACTTCGAAAACTGCGCCGACTGCGCGGAGAAGGACGGCCTGTGCGCCTGGGACGCGGTGGACGCGGGCATCGCCGTGGGCTCCGCCGCCGCCATCGCCGCGGACTGCCGGGTGGACAGCCGGGTGATGTTCTCCGTGGGCCGCGCGGCCATGGCGCTGAAGCTGCTGGGCGACGCGACGCTGGTGCTGGGCATCCCCGTGTCCGTCAGCGGCAAATCGCCGTTCTTTGATCGGAAGTGACGTTTGTGGGGCGGGAAAATCGGGATTGGTGGAGGAGAAAACATATGGATATTTCATTCAGAGTTAATAATGATAAATTTAATTACAGGGTTTGTGCAATAATAATTGCCACCGGTAAGATTTTAGCAATGCATGATGAACGCTCACCATACTTTTATCTTCCGGGTGGGCGAGTTAAATTTGGAGAAACGGCAGAAGAAGCTGTTATCCGTGAAGTTGAGGAAGAGTTGAACATCACACCTAAAATCATTCGACCATTATGGTTAAACCAAGCCTTTTTCAAAGAAGATGTTGATAATTTGAATTACCATGAGTTGTGTATTTATTTTCTCATAGATATTACTAATACGAAATTACTTGAAAATGGCGAAAAATTTACTTTGTTAGAAAGACATCATCGACATGATTTTGAATGGTTGGAATTTGACCGTTTGAAAAATGAGTATTTTTATCCGTTATTTTTGAAAGAAGAAATATTTAATTTACCGCAAGCTCTTACAATTAGAGAAGAACATGAATAACTCTACAACTTCCAGTTTGACCATACAGAAGGAGGCAACGGCGATGATCGACTCAAGATGCGGACTGCACTGCACGACCTGCACGTTCAAAGAGCCCTGCCGCTGCGGGGGCTGCATGGAGACCAGCGGCCATCCCTTTCACGGTCAATGCCCCGTGGCGATCTGCTGTCAGGAGAAGGGCTTTGTCCATTGCGGAGAATGCCCGCAGCTGCCCTGCGATCTGCTGACGCAGTATTCCTGCGACCCCGAGCATGGAGATCATCCGCAGGGCGCGAGAATCGCCCAATGCAGTCAGTGGGCAGGCCGGTAATCTGCGAACCATGGAAAAAGCCGCCGGTTCCGCGCGCTGTGGAACCGGCGGTTTTATGCTCAGTATTCCACCACCCGGAGACGCACGTCGGCGGCGTACTGGGGCAGGGGACGGCCGTCGTCGGTGGTGGGGAGGATGCGGACGAATTTCGGCAGTTCGGAGCCGGCACGGGCCAGCACCTCCACCACGATGGAGCCCTCGGAGAGATAGCGCGTCTGCATGAAGCCGTTGTCCGCTTCCCGGCCGTCGGGCAGAATCTCGAACCACAGATCCGAGGAGAAGTCCGAGAGGCCCTTCACGTTTCGGGGCGTGACGCGCAGGCGCAGGTTTGCGCCCGCGGCGGTGAAGTTGGCCCGCTCCACCACCAGAATGAACCGATCGAACACGAAGGCGCGCTGCCCGGCGATCTCCGTGCGCACCATGCGCTCGGGCTGGGGCTGCACGGTGAAGCGCACCGGCACGGCGGCCAGCTCCTCGCCGTAGCCCTCGCGCTCCAGCGCCTCGGAGAAGCCTTCGAAGTCGGTCGCCTCGTCCAGCGCGCCGCCGCCGAGCAGCCAGGCGTCGCTGCCGGAGGCCGTGCGCTCCGAGGCGAGGAACACCAGCTGCGCGTCGCCGTCGCGGCTGCGCAGCAGCGTGGGCCGGTCGGAGAATTCGCCGGCGTCCTGAGAATCCACAATCGGAGCCGTCGGGCGGAACACCGCCGCGGTCAGGCTCACGTCGAAGTCGGTTTTGGGACAGGCTTCATCAAAATGGAGCCGGCTGACGGCGGAATAGGTGGGATGCTCCGCGTCCAGCAGCACGCCGCCGCCCCAGTACCACATGCTCGCGTCGTCGTCGCCGAGGTTCTGCGCGTCCGCGTCGGCGGTCAGGCCGGAGGAGACCAGCAGCAGCGGCTCGTCCCGGGAAGAGGTGATCGTCCAGTCCACGTACAGATCCGCGCCGTCCAGCAGATATTCGTCGATGGTCAGCGTCAGGCCGTCCTTTTCCGTCTGACTGCCCAGCTGAACCAGCAGGCGCTCGGCCTCACGGCTGGGCTTTGTTCCGGAGAAGAGATGAGGCAGCAGCGTGGACTGGCTGAAGGCGAAGGCCAGCCCGCCCAGCGCCAGCGTCGCCGCCAGCGCGACGGCCGCGATGGAGCGCGCGCACCAGCGCCCTCCGCGCCGGGGCAGCGCCGCCAGCGTCTGACGCATGCGCCGGTCGAAGGAATCCGGCGTGGACGGATAGGCGCGTCGGAATTTGTCGTCCATGGCTCAGCTTTCCTCCTCCAGTTGGCTCTTTAATCGGGTTCGGCCCATGTGCATGCGGCTCTTGACCGTGCCCATGGGAATGCGCAGCAGGAAGGCGATTTCCTCCAGCGAATAGCCCTCCATGTAGTGCAGCGTCAGCGGCAGGCGATATTTCGAGTCCAGCGCGGCCAGCGCGTCGTGCAGGCCGGGATCGTCCACCCGCGGCGCGGCGGCCGTCGTTGGAAGCGGATTCGACCGACGCGCGGAATAGATGCGCTTGCTCTCGTTGATGAGAATGCGCACCAGCCAGGTGTCGAAGTACTGCTCCTCGCGCAGCCGGGGCAGGTTCTTCCACGCCCGCAGCAACGCCTCCTGCATCGCGTCCGCGCAGTCCTGCTCGTCGTGCAGAATGGTGTAGGCGATGCGGAAGAGCTTGTCACGCGCCGCCGTCACGCGCTGGGTAAACTGTGCTTCCTCCATGGCGCGCGCTCCTCTCCAACATCTTCTCAATAGTTAGAAGCCGATTCCGGGTAAAAGGTTCGATACTTTGCAAAATTTAACAATCCAGCGCAGCTGCGTCCGCCTCCGCAATGCGCATGCGGGATAGAAAAAGCGCCCAGACATGACGAACATATCTGAGCGCTTCTGTTGGCGATGCGGAAGGGGCTCGAACCCTCGACCTCCAGCGTGACAGGCTGGCATTCTAACCAACTGAACTACCGCACCATGGTGGGCCTTCAGGGACTTGAACCCGGGACCGATCGGTTATGAGCCGACTGCTCTGACCAACTGAGCTAAAGGCCCGGATCGACTCAAAGGAAAAAATGGCGACCTCTACGGGACTCGAACCCGTGTTACCGCCGTGAAAGGGCGGTGTCTTAACCGCTTGACCAAGAGGTCGCATGCTGGTCGGGGTGACAGGATTCGAACCTGCGGCCCCATGCTCCCAAAGCACGTGCGCTACCAAACTGCGCCACACCCCGGAGCCACATCTCGCATGAGACGAAAGTTATTATACCAGTGATAGAACCGTTTGTCAATGGTTTTGGAAAAATTTTCCGGAAATTTTCATTTCGAGTCCTCGCGCAATCCTTCTTCAGCGGCTCATCTCGCCGCAGAGATTTTCATTCAGCAGGCAAAGGCGCTCCCCTGGCCTGCCCAGCGCCCACATCAGCTTGGCCACCGCGGCCTCGCTGGTCATGTCCCGGGCGCTGAACACCCTTTCGGACAGCACGCCGCGGCCCACCTCGTAGACGGAGAAATTGGCGCGCTCGTAGAGACACTGGGTGGTCACCAGCGTGACCACGCCGCGTTGGGACAGCATTTTGAGCTTGTCCACCAGATTGCGCCGGATGTAGTGCAGGCCGCCCATGCCGAAGGCCTCCAGCACCAGCCCGCGCATGCCCGACTGGGCGATCCAGTCGAACACCTCGGGCGACGTGCCGGGCATGAGCTTGAGCAGGAACACCCGCGTCTCCAGATCGTCCTCCAGCCGCATCGGCGCGCCGGCGGGCGGATCGAAGGGGCGATAGTGAGCGCCCTCCGCGTCCAGCGTGCCCGCCAGCGGCGCGTTCACGCTGTCGAAGGCGTCGAAGCTGGTGGTGCGCAGCTTCACGGCCCGGGTGCCGCGGATGATCTTGTGGTTGAACACCACGTACACGCCCGGCGGGGCGGTGCGCGCCGTCTCCACGGCCTCCACGAGATTGGACGGCGCGTCGGACAGCGGATGCTCCAGCGGCAGCTGAGAGCCGGTGAGCACCACGGGGCCCTTCGGCGCGCGCAGCATGAACGACAGCGCCGCGGCGCTGTAGGCCAGCGTGTCGGTGCCGTGGGTGATCACCACGCCGTCGGATTCGTTCAGCGCGTCCCGGGCCGCCCGGGCCAGCACGCGCCATTCCTCCGGCTGGATATTGCTGGAATCGAGGGAGAAAACGTCGCGGCCGGTCATCTCGGCCAGCCGGTTCAGCTGCGGCGTGCGCGCCAGCAGCTGCGCCGCCGTCACGCCGGGCGCCAGTCCGTCCGCACCGGGCACGCAGGCGATGGTGCCGCCGGTGGCCAGCAGGATGATTTTCTTCATGGCGTTCCCTCCTTGGTGCCTCTCCTTCAGTGTACCCTCTTCGCCGGGCGCTGTCAACCGCTTTGAGAAGATTAACCGAAACAGCGTTGACTTCGGCGGCGAAAACGGGTATAACGGTTTCGGATCGCGAGATCCATGTCTTCAGGGCAGGGTGCAATTCCCGACCGGCGGTGAAAGTCCGCGAGCGCAAGCTGAATGGGTGAAATCCCCATACCGACGGTACAGTCCGGAGGAGAGAAGATATGGCGGGGCGCGCTGCGCTCAAATCCAACCCATATCTCCATGGAGGAGCATGAAAACCCAATCCCATTCCCGCCGCGTCGACGTGCGCAAGATCGCGATGACCGGCATGCTGTCCGCGGTGGCCGCCGTGCTGATGTTTCTGTCGTTCAGTATTCCGCTGGTTCCGAGCTTTCTGAAAATGGATTTTTCCGAGCTGCCCGCGCTGATCGCGTCCTTCGCCTTCGGCCCCGTGAGCGGCGCGGCGGTCTGTCTGGTGAAAAACCTGGTCAACGTGCTGTCCACCACCACCGGCGGCGTGGGCGAGCTGAGCAATTTCCTGCTGGGCGTGAGCTTCGTCGTGCCCGCGGGCTGGATTTATGCCAGACACAAGACCCGCAGGGGCGCGATTGTCGGCGCGCTGGGCGGCGCGGTGGCCATGGCGCTGATGAGCGTGCCCATCAACTACTTCCTCGTCTATCCCGTCTACACGGCGTTCATGCCCATGGAGGCCATTCTGGGCATGTATCGCGCCATCAATCCCCGGGTGGAAACGCTGCTTCAGGCGCTGGTATGGTTCAACCTGCCGTTCACGCTGGTCAAGGGCCTGTGCTCGGTGGCAATTTCCATGGGAATTTACAAGCCGCTTTCGCCCATCCTGAAGGGCGTTGGCCGGAAAAAGTAAAAAAGGAGCGCTTTTTTACGAGAATCGCAAAAATAAGGGTGACATTTTCCTGAAGTTGTGTTAAAATACTAATTAGCATTTTGATTTCAGGAAGGAAGAATTGTCTATGGCTAAGAAGAGCGCCCGTTCCAAGGGCTACCGCACCTACAAAAAGGAAGAAAAGGGATTCACCAAGGGCGAGATTCGCACGATGATTATCGGCTTTGCCGTGATCGTCATCGCGCTGATCTGCGTGCTCGTGCTGCCGGACGCCATCGAATCGCGCCACCTGCTGAAGGTGAAGGACGGCGCGATCGTGGACGCGGGCGACAACTGGCTGATCCGCAACGTCGGCGACAGCGGCAAGGCCAAGTATCGCAAGATCGCCGAGGTCAATCCGGCCGACGGCTATCAGCTGGAAAAGGTCACTGCCGGCACCACCAACGATCTCTCGACCATGTTCTACTATGAGCCCACCGAGGGCAATGCCGACGCGGCTGCGCAGGAATACTACGTCGTCGCGGGCAGCGGCGAGTACGACGCGCTGGTCTCCAACGTCTACGGCTACGCCGCCATGCTGGGCGAGATCCTCGAGCAGAGCGAGATTCAGACCGTGGATGTGGGCGGCCGCAGCGCCTCTTACTTCACCGTGAAGTTCTCCGTGACCGATGATTCCTCCGACGAGGAGAACCCCGTCGTCACCTACAACCAGATGGGCTATATGTATGTCGACGCGGATGTGAAGGATAACTGCGTGGTGATCTGCGCCAGCAACACCGGCGATTCCGAGGACGTGTTCACCGATGACGCCGCGCTGGTCGAAGTGATGACCAACGCCGCTTCCCAGATCGTCATGGCCAAGTAAGAATTCAATGCCTGAGCGCCGCTCCGTTTGCACGGAGCGGCGATTTTCATGGGGAAAAGCGAAATCCCTGAAAGAAAGGGCGACGCATGCCTCTGGCATTCGCGGAGCGCCGAGGCCTTCCGCGGCGCTCCATGGAGCGGAGGCGGAATTGCTTTGCCCTTTGCCGCAGAACCTCTATTTCCCGTTCGGCATAGGATGGGGTGAATCCCAAGGAAAGGAGAAATTTCTGTGGCAAATTGCAATTCCAATTGCGGCAGGGGCTGCTCGCGGCGCACGGGCGGCTACGGTACGCTGAGCATGGTCGGAAGCTGCCGCTCCTGTGGCTGGAACGATCCGTTCTACACGGGCCCGTGCCCGCCCAAGCCCTGCGGCCTGTGTGGCTGCGCTTCGGGCGATGCGGACTCCAACGGCTGCGCGCGCTGCCGCTGCCGGCGCACGGAGCGCTGCGGCCGCGACGCGGAGGAACGGCGCTGCGGCTGCAATGGCGAGACGCGGCGCGCCTGCGAATACGACGAGGGCTGCTGGGGTCAGCCGG
The DNA here is from genome assembly GCA_900553265.1 of uncultured Eubacteriales bacterium. Lineage (GTDB taxonomy): Bacteria > Bacillota > Clostridia > Christensenellales > Aristaeellaceae > Faecivicinus. The sequence goes on along the minus strand of USDD01000044.1, from coordinate 1,360 downwards.
GCAGCTACGCGCTGCTGGCAGCCGAGGGCCCGCTGAGCGTGGCCGCGGGCGGCGCGATTCCGCTGACGGCCTGCGGCGACGAGGATGCGGACGACGAAATCGTGCTCTGCCATCCGGGAATCTATCGCGCGCTCTACACATTCAACGCGCCCCTCGGCACAGCGGTGAACACCACGCTGGAGCTCCGGCTCAGCGGACGGCCGCTGTACGCCTCGGCGGTGGAGATCGCCGCCGCGGGCGCGTCCTGCGGCTTCTGCGGCCAGACGATCTTCGAGGCCCGCCGGGGCGACGCGCTGACGCTGAACACCATCAACGCGCTGAGCATTCCCGACCGGCTCTCCGCGCCGGTGGCGACGCTGACGCTGGTGAAACTCGCATGAAAAAACGGGCGGCGCATTTTCTGCGCCGCCCGAAAGGGCGTGGGGAAGGAATGGATACTCCTATGCGCATGGGAGCATGCTGTACGCCGCGCTTTGTATCTGGCTGTCAGCCAAATTGCGCGCGTCCTTCCTGCCGAATGAGGAACATGCGCCCGTCGGTGAAGCCCTTCTCGCGCAGCGCGTCGGCGATGCTCGCGCGGATTTCCTCGGAATCGTCGTCCACGCTGATGGTGACGCGGTTGAGATCCGAGCTCATTCCCGAGCCATGGACGCCGTAGAGGCCGTCCGTCATCAGCGAATCCACCACCGTCGCCTGAAGGTCGAGCAGCTCCGCTCTGCCGTAATTGGCCGACAGCACCCAGAAATCGCCGCCCATGAGAATGCGCAGGGCCTGAACGCGATCCTCCGTGGGCTGGACGACCATCACCGTCAGACCGCCGCTGGCGTTGGCGAAGCGGCCGGCGTAGAAGCTGGGCCAGTCTATCGCGTCCTCGTCGGGCGCGCCCACCTCGGGATCGTCCAACCATGCGCGGCGAATCTCGTATGGGAACGCAGTTTCCGGAGAAGCGCCGCAGGCCCACGGCTGGATCTCATGCTTCCATTCGGGAAAATCGCCGGTAAAGCGCGGCGGCCAGTCCGACGCGCAGCTGGGACAGGCGGTCTGAGACGCGCAGTCGGCGACGCTGCGCTCTGCGCGCGGCTCGGACTCGCTCCAAGTATACTCCATGCCGAAAGTACAGTTCGCATCCTTATGGTAATAGCCCTCGGAAGCACTCGACCACACGCCCTCGGCGAAGGCGGGAACGGCGCAAATCAGCGCCAGAGCGATCAGCAGCAGTCGTTTCATTCCTGGATTCCTCCTTTTGCGTTGCTCATGCGATCCGGCTTCAGCCGATCGCGACTCTGAAGATTAGACGTATGCGCGGAGAAGGCGGTTCCAATATATGGAAAAGCGGGAATGCGTCCGATGCGCAGAATTC
>USDD01000043.1 GCA_900553265.1 uncultured Eubacteriales bacterium | reverse complement strand
GCGCCGCTCGGCTCGGCTGTCGCTTCGGCGGTCAATGCGCCGCTCGGCTCGGCTGTCGCTTCGGCGGTCAATGCGCCGCTCGGCTCGGCTGCCGCTTCGGCAATCGGCGCCGCTCCCTTCCGCTCCTCCCTCACCCCGCTCACTTTTCCGCCTCGCGGAATTCAGTGGTGAAGGTGGGGTCGTAGAGCTTGGAGCGCTCGTACCGGTCGCCGAGGAAGCGGCCCACGAGGATCAGCGCCGTCTTGGTCACGCGGTTGTCCGCGGCGGTTTTCGCCAGCGTGTCCACGGTGCAGCGGAACACGCGCTGCTCCGGCCAGGTGGCCTTGTAGACGATGGCTGCGGGGGTGTTCGGCGCATAGCCACCGGCCATCAGCTCGCGCTGAAGGCCCTCCAGCAGTCCGGTGCTCAGGAACAGCACCATGGTGCTCTGATGGGCGGCGAGGGATCGAATTTTCTCCCGCTCGGGCACCGGCGTGCGGCCCTCCATGCGGGTGATGATGACCGTCTGGGTCACGTCGGGCAGCGTGTATTCCGCCCTGAGCGCCGCCGCCGCGCCGCAGAAGGCGCTCACGCCGGGGCACACGTCGTATTCCACGCCCATTCTGTCCAGCTCGTCGAACTGCTCGCGCACCGCGCCGTAGATGCTGGAATCGCCGGTGTGCAGGCGGACGGTGGTCTTGCCCGCCGCCTCGGCGGCGCGGATCACGCCGATCACCTGCTCCAGCGTCATCTTCGCGCTGTCGTGAATTTCGCATTCGGGTTTCGCATACTTCAGAAGCTCCGGGTTCACCAGCGAACCGGCGTAGATCACCACGTCGGCCTCGCCCAGCAGTCTCGCGCCGCGCACGGTGATGAGATCCGCCGCGCCGCTGCCCGCGCCCACAAAATGTACCATAGCTTTATTCCTCCCGCTGAACCATCTGATAGAGCGCGGCGTTGACGATGGCCGCCGCCACGTTGCTGCCGCCCTTGCGGCCCCGGGCCACGATGTACGGCACGCCCAGCGCCATGATCTCCTCCTTGGCCTCCACCACGTTGACGAAGCCCACGGGCACGCCGATGACCATCTTGGGATGCAGCCGGCCCGCGCGCACCAGATCGCAGATGGAGAACAGCGCCGTGGGGGCGTTGCCGATGGCGAACACCGCGTCGGGCAGCGTGTCCGCCGCCTTCTCCATGGACACCAGCGAGCGCGTCACGCCCCGGGCCTTCGCCTGCTCGGCCACGTCCGCGTCGCCGATGAAGCAGTGCACCTCGCCGCCGAACCGCGCCAGCGTCTTTTTGTTGATACCGGCCATGGCCATGGTGGTGTCCGTCACCACCGGGCAGCCGCTGCGAAGCGCGTCCGTCAGCACGCCCATGGCGCGGTCGGAAAAGGCCAGATTGTCGGCGTAGTCGAAGTCCGCCGTAGTGTGAATGACCCGGCGAATCAGCAGATCGTACTCCGGGTCGAGCTTTTTTTCGCCCAGCTCCGAGGCGATGATCTCGAAGCTGCGTTTTTCGATTTCCATGGGTTTCATGGCTGTTTCTTCCTTTCCAAAGGGATTTTGCACCGCATTCAGTGCAATATCAGTGATTCTTCCGATATTCCAGACACTTCTGCACGAAGCGCCGGGCCGCGTCCGGGTTCTGAGCGAAGCTCAGATGGGGATAGCCCGCGTAGAGCGTGTCCGTGGCGTAGGCGCATTTCCACGTTCTCCCGGAGGGCTTGACCGCCGTCCACGCGCCGCCGGGCGCGTCCGCGTCCCAGTAGTGAAACTCGTGGCCGCGGATGCTTCCGCCCGCGGGCAGGAGCAGATTGTCCGACGAGGCCGTGAATTCGGCGTAGCCGAAGCGGGTGAGCTTTCCTTTATTCTCGCAGGCCGCGTCGATCACGCCCGCCATGGGGAAGCCCGCGATGCTCCGGCACAGCGCCATGAAGCCGCCGCACTCGGCCACGGTGGGCAGTCCGCCGAGCACCGCGCCGCGGATGGAATCGAGGCTGGCGCGGTTTCGGCTGAGCGCTTCGGCGTACAGCTCGGGATAGCCGCCGCCGAGAATCAGGCCGTCGCACTCGGGCAGCGTCTCGTCGGCAAGCGGGCTGAAGGGGATCAGCTCCGCGCCGAGATCGCGCAGAATTTCCAGATTCTCGCGATAGTAAAAGCAGAAGGCGCGGTCGCGGGCAATGGCGACGCGGACGCTGCCGAGCCTTTCGAAGGCCGGCGGCGGCGTGAGCACGGGCGGCTGGGCGCGCATCAGCGCAATCAGCCCCTCCAGATCGAGGCTCTTCTCCGCCTGCCGGGCCAGCGCCTGCATCTTCTCCTTCAGGTCGGCGATCTCCCCCGCCGTGACGAGGCCCAGATGGCGGCTCTCCAGCGCGCACTCGGGCATGGGCGGCAGAGAACCGTAGACCGGAACGCCGCACTCGGCCTCCACGGTCTTTTTCAGCCCCGGATAGGTCATGGGTGACACGCGGTTGAGAATCACGCCCGCGATGCGGCTGTCCGGGCGGAAGGTCTGATAACCGCGCACCGCGGCGGCGGCGGAGAGGGCCATGCCCTTGGCGTTGACCACCAGCACCGCGGGGGCTGAGAGCGCCTTGGCCACGGAGAAGGCCGAAGCCCGGTCGGAATCCATGGACAGGCCGTCGTAATAGCCCATCGCGCCCTCGACGACGTTCAGATCGGCCGCACCCCGGGCGAACCAGCCGCGCAGGCCGTCCTCGTCCAGAAAATAGGGGTCGAGGTTGCCGCCGGGAGCGCCGATGATCTCCGAATGGAACATGGGGTCGATGTAGTCCGGGCCGCACTTGAAGGAGGCCACGTCCTCGCCCCGGTTCTTCAGCGCCTGAAGCAATGCGCAGACCACGGTGGTCTTGCCGCAGCCGGAGCCGGTTCCGGCGATGAGCACGCGGTTCATTCGTCCCACCGCCCGCAGGGCACGTCCTGTCCGCGCAGAATGGCGTAGACCGCGTCCATGTCCAGATTCTGCCGCACCACGGCGGCCAGCCGGTCGAATTCCCGGTCGCGGTACTGCTCGATGGTCAGCACCTCGCCGTCCCGCGCGTCCATGCCCTTCTGTTCGCGCACACGGTTGACCACGGCGCGCCAGAACACGCCGGTGTCGAACAGGCCGTGGAGATAGGTTCCGATGACGTTGCCGGCGCGGTTGGTCACGCCGTCGGGCTCGGTTCGGCCGTTGAGATACAGGAAGGGCACGCAGCCCGGGCCGAAGGCGTTCACGCCGGCGTGAATCTCATAGCCGTCCAGCACCACGCCGTTGTAGGCGCTCAGCCAGCCGCTTTCGCAGGCGATGGCCCCCGACGACTGCACCGTCGTCTTTTCCGCGCGGAATTCCACGTCCAGATTCAGAAGGCCCAGTCCGGCCATCTCGGGAATGCGGGATTCCACGTGCATCGGGTCGCGCAGCGTCTCGCCCAGCATCTGATAGCCGCCGCACACGCCCACGACCATGGCGCCGTCCCGCGCCCGGCGGATGATCTCGTCGGCCAGCCCGCGCTGCTTGAGCCAGTTCAGGTCCTCGATGGTGTTCTTGGTGCCCGGCAGCAGGATCACGTCCGCGTCCTTCAGCTCGCCCGGGCGCTCGGCGTAGAACACCTCCACGTCCGGCTCGCCGGCCAGCAGGCTGAAATCGGTGAAGTTGGAGATGTGCGGAAGGCGCACGATGGCGGCCTTGATGGAGCCGCAGCCCATGCGGCGCTCGAAGCGCTCGGTCACGCTGTCCTCGTCCTCCACGTCCACGTCCATCCACGGAATCACGCCGATGACGGGAATGTGCAGCAGATCCTCCAGCATTTTCAGTCCCGGCTCCAGAATCTTCACATCGCCCCGGAATTTGTTGATGACGACGCCCTTGATGCGCCTCTGCTCGTTCACCGGCAGGAGCTTCACGGTTCCGTACAGCGCGGCGAACACGCCGCCGGGGTTGATGTCGCCGATGAGGATCACCGGCGCGTCGGCGGCCTCGGCCATGGCCATGTTCACGATGTCGCCCTTCTTGAGGTTGATCTCCGCCGGGCTGCCCGCGCCCTCGATGACCACCGCGTCGTACCCGCTCTCCAGCTCGTCGTAGATGCGCTTGACCTCCGCGCGCAGCCGGGGCTTGTAGGCCTCGTATTCCACGGCGGACATGGTGCCCACGGGCACGCCGCCCACGATCACCTGACTGCGGCGGTCGGACGTGGGCTTGAGCAGCACCGGGTTCATCTTCACCGACGGCTCCACGCCCGCGGCCTCGGCCTGAGTTACCTGAGCCCGGCCCATCTCCAGCCCCTCGCTGGTGGCGTAGGAGTTCAGCGCCATGTTCTGCGCCTTGAACGGCGCGGCGCGCAGGCCGTCCTGCTTAAAAATCCGCAGCACCGCCGCGCAGAGCATGGATTTGCCCACGGACGAGCCGGTTCCCTGAAACATCAGCGATTTTCCGCGCATGTCATTTCCTCCCTGAGCGCCGCAATCAGCCGCGCGTTCGATTCTTCATCCTTGACCGCCAGCCGCAGATGCCGGCCGTCGGCCAGACCGTCGAAGCTCATGCAGCTTCGCACGAGGACGCCCTTTTTCCTGAGATTCTCCGCCATTTTCTCCACCGGGAAGCCGAAATCCGCCAGCAGGAACGGCGCCTGAGACGGATAGACGAACGCGCCCAGCGCCTCCAGCTGCGCGCGCAGCGCCTCCCGCCGCCGGGCGGAGCGCGCCGCGTCGGCTTCGATCTCGGCAGCGTGGTCGGGCAGCTCCTCGGCCACGGCGGAGGCGAAGCAGCTGACCTCCCAAGTGATCTGCCGGGCGTGGAGCTGCTTCACCATCGCCGCGTCCGCGCACAGATAGCCCAGCCGCACGCCGGGAATGCCCAGAATCTTGGTCAGCGAGCCGACCACCGCCAGGGACGGATGCTCCGTCACCCAATTGCGCACCGAGTGCTCCGGGCAGTATTCGCCGAAGGCCTCGTCCACGGCGAGGAACGCGCCCCTTTCCTCCGCCAGCCGCAGCAGCGCGGCCACCTCGTCCCGGGAGAAGGCCGCGCCCACGGGGTTCATGGGATTGCACAGCCAGACCGTCTCGCCGCCGCGCAGCTCCTTTCGGAGCGCTTCCGCCGGGGAAATCAGCCGCCGCCCGTCCAGCAGCGAGACCTTCCGCACCGGCGCGCCGTGCTCCCGGCTCTGCCGCTCGTATTCCTCGAAGCAGGGCGTGGTGAGCACCGCGCGCTCCGACTGCCGGGCGATGAGGTCGATGGCCGAGATGCCGCCCGCGGTGGGCAGCACGTTTTCCTCGGGCAGATTCAGAGCCTGCGCCATGGCCCGCCGGGCGCGCTTCATCTCCGGGTCGGGATAGTACGCGGCGCTGTCCACCGCGCGCAGCAGGGCGCTTTTCACCCATTCGGGCGCGCCCTCGGGGCGCAGATTGGCCGAGTAATCCAGCCAGTGCTTCGGGCCTTCGCCCTGCCAGACATTTCCTCCGTGGGTCATGGTTCGACGGTTCCTCCCAGCATCTCCCCGGCGGAGCCGGTGAATACGATTTCGATTTCGATCTGTCCGCGCACGCGCAGCGTGCAGTAGCGCTTCGCCGCCTGCGCCAGGCGGTTCCACACCTCGTCCATGCCCGCCGCGCGGATCAGGCCGACGGCGGCCTCGGTGGTCACGCTGTCATAGACCGCCTGAAGCAGGCAGCGCGGCGCGCCCATGAGCGCGAGATGGGTGACGATCGCCTCCCGGCGCGCGTCGGCACAGGCGCTGTGGGTCTGCATCACGCCCGCCGCCACCTTGCTCAGCTTCCCCGGATGGCCGCCGATGAGCAGCCTTTCCACGCCCAGCTCCGCCGCGCGGTCGAGCATCCAGCCGAGGTAATTGCTCGTCTGGACGATGCAGCCGCCGGGAAAGAGCTTCTTCAGCGCCTCCTCGCCCTGATTGCCGAAGGTGAAGAGCAGATTTTTGTACCCCTGACGGACGCGCATCTGAAGCTCCACCAGCAGCGAATCCTTCAGCGCCTCCTCGCTCATGGGTCGCACCACTCCGCTGGTGCCCAGCACGGAGAGCCCGCCCTCGATGCCCAGCCGGGGGTTGAAGGTCTTTTTCGCCAGCTCCCGCCCGCCGGGGATGGAAACGGTCACAGCCGCGCTCCGCGCGCCGAACACGCTGCGCACCGCGTCCTCGATCATCCTCCGGGGCACGGGATTGATGGCGGCCTCGCCCGCGGGCAGCTTGAGCCCGGGCTGGGTGATGGTGCCCACGCCGTCGCCGGCGCGGAAGCGGATCGGGCCGTCGCCGCCCAGCAGCTCGACCATGGCCACGACCTCCATGCCGGAGGTGATGTCCGGGTCGTCGCCCGAATCCTTGACCACGCCGCAGGAGCCGTCGCCATGGGCGACGATGCGCGGCGCGTAGGTGCGGCCCTCGGGCACGGTCAGCTCCACCCGCTCGGGGCACTCGCCGTCGCGCTGCCAGAGACAGCAGGCCAGCGCCGCCGCCGCCGCGCAGCTCCCGGTGGTGAAGCCCTCGCGAAGGGGGCGGTTCGGATTTTCCGTCACAGCAGCATCACCGCCCCGAGCATCGCGGCCAGCAGCAGCGCCGCGCCGTACATCAGCCTGTTGGTGCGCAGAATGTCCTTCGGCTCCGCCGGGCGCGTGTCGTCGCCGATGGTGGGCTTGACCACGGTCTTGCCGAAGTACTCGTGGGTTCCGCCCAGCCGCACGCCCAGCGCGCCCGCCGCCGCGGACTCGGGCCACGCGCAGTTGGGGCTGAGATGGTTGGCGTGATCGCGCCGCATGACGCGCAGGGCACTTCTGCCGTCCATGCCCGTCAGGAACGCGGCCGCGCACATCAAAAGTCCCGTCAGCCGCGCGGGAAGATAGTTCAGCGCGTCGTCCAGCTTCGCGCTGGCCCAGCCGATGTCGCGATATTTCTCGTCCAGATAGCCCACCATGGAGTCCAGCGTGCTGGCGGCCTTGAAGCCCATGGCCAGCACCGGCCCGCCCAGCGCCAGATACAGCATCGGCGAGAGCACGCCGTCCGAGGCGTTCTCGGCCACCGTCTCCACCGTGGCGCGGACAATCTCGTCGGCGCTGAGCCGGGCCGTGTCGCGGCCCACGATGCGCGCCACCTGCCTGCGTCCGTCCTCCACGGACCTCTCCAGCGCCTTCATCACGCCGCGGCCCTCCCTGGCCAGACATTTCGCCGAGAGCGCCGTCCATGAGACCACGCACATGCCCGCGAACAGCGCCGCCCTTCCCAGAAGGGAGAGCAGAAGGAGAACCGCCGCGCAGCAGAGCATGCTCAGCAGCACCGTGGACGCGGTGAGCCATAGCGCAGAAACGCGCAGATTGCCGCCCCGGGCGCGCAGCCTCTTCTCCATCCACGAGATGTATCTGCCGATAAAGATCACCGGGTGGGGCCAGCCCTCGGGGTCGCCGATGAGGAAGTCCAGCATCAGTCCCACCAGCATGGCCGCGATGTTCCATCTGAAGAATTCCATCTGTCCGTCCGTCCTTTGCGTGAATATCCGAAAGATACGCCTTTCGCTCCGGCGCAAAACCGTGCCGGAGCGAAGGCTATTTTAATTGGAGAGCTTTCCCCTGCTTCGCGCAAGCTCGATCAGCTCCGCCATCCGGGCGTTGGTTCCCACGGCGCGCACGCCCGCGTCGATCACCGTGTCGCAGCGGTCGATCCATTCCGCCGCCCGGGCGAAGGCCGCGTCCGAGATGGGCAGGAAGGGCTGCTCCGTCACCACGTCCGCCGCCAGCAGGCGCGCCACGCGGAAATCCACGTCGTTTTCGTAGAGGACACCCGCGGCGAAGGGGCGGTTCTGCCTTTGCAGCGCGCGGAACACGTGGATTCCGCAGCCTCCGCCGGCCAGCACCATGGTTCTGACCTCGCCCTCGGGCCGCTCCAGCTCCACGCTGCCGAACAGCGGGTCGAACGCGCCCTTGTCGACGTCGTACAGCTCGCGGATGACCTCCTCGCGGAAGATCTCCTCCGGCGGGCCGAAGCGGGCGATGGTGTCGCCCTTGACGCAGACCACGCGGTCGGCCAGCTTCTGGGCCAGATCGATCTCGTGCAGCGACAGCACCACGGCGAGGTTCTTCTCCCGGGCCATGCCGCGCAGAATGCTCAGAAGCTCCAGCTTGTGGCGAATGTCCAGAAAGGACGTGGGCTCGTCCAGCACCAGCACCTCCGGCTCCTGACACAGGGCGCGGGCCAGCAGAATGCGCTGGCGCTGGCCGTCGGAGATGGCGCCGAAGTCCCGGTCGCCCAGATCCACGGCGTGCACCGCCGCCATGGCCGCGGTGACCTTCTCCTCGTCCTCATGGCTGAGCAGGCCCATGCGGCCGGTGTAGGGATAGCGCCCGGCGGCCACCACGTCGCGGCAGGTCATCATCTCCGGCTTCAGCCGGTCGGTGAGCACCACGGCCATCTGGGTGGCCAGCTTCCGCGCGGACAGGCTCCTGAGCTCCGCGCCGCCGATTTCGATCACGCCGGAGATGCGTTTGAGCTGCCGGGTGATGCTCTTGAGAATGGTGGACTTGCCCGCGCCGTTGGGGCCGATGAGGGCGACGATCTCGCCCCGGCGCACGCTCAGCGCGATGTCGCGGATGAGGGGCACGCCGTCGTAGCCCACGCAGAGGTTCCGGGTCTGAAGATAGTTTTCGACGTTCATGCCGCCCTTCCCTTCTGCCGCTTGAGCATCATGGCGATGACCACCGGCGCGCCGAACACCGACGTGACCGTGGAGATGTTCAGCTCGGTGGGCGCGAAGGCCGTGCGGGCGATGAGGTCGCACAGCATGCAGAACACCGCGCCGCTGAGGAACGTGGCCGGAATGACCACGATGGGCTTGGCCGTGTTCAGAAAGCGCTTGGTGAGATGGGGCACGGCGATGCCCACGAAGGAGATGGGGCCGGCGAAGGCCGTCACGCAGGCGGACAGCAGGCTGGACAGCACGATCAGCGCCGTGCGGAAAACCTTGATGTTCACGCCCATGCTGCGGGCGTAGCCCTCGCCCAGCTGATACGCGCCGATGGGCTTGGCCATGCCGAACACCGCCAGCACGCCCACGGCCACCATGGCCGAGGCCGCGCCCACGTTCTGCCAGGTCATGCCCGAAAAGCTGCCCTGGGACCAGCCGTGGAGGTTCACGATGTCCGACTCCCGGGCGAAGGTGATGACGAAATCCGTCACCGCCGAGCAGATGTAGCCGATCATGATGCCCGCCACCAGCAGCACCGCCATGTGCCTGAGCCGCCGGGACAGAATCAGAATGAAGCCCACGGACAGCAGCGAGCCGGCGAAGGCCGCCAGAATCAGCGCAAGGCCCGAAACCGAGCCCAGCTTTTCCAGAAAGAAGATCATCGTCAGCGCCACGGTCATCTTCGCGCCGGAGGAAATGCCCAGCACGAAGGGGCCGGCAATGGGGTTGCTGAAGAAGGTCTGAAGCAGGAAGCCCGACACGGACAGCGCGCCGCCCAGCACCGCCGCCATCAGAATGCGCGGCAGGCGAATCTTCCAGATGATGTTCACCTGAGTCGGATCGCCGGATTTGGTGAAGATGATTTTCGCGATCTCGGTCACCGGAATGGGCACCGAGCCGATGTTGACGTTGAGCACCGTGATGGCGCAGAACGCCGCCGCCAGCAGCACGAACACCAGCTGGATGCGCGCGCGGCGGCGGAAGGTCTGCGCCCGATGCTCCCTCAAAGTCCTTTCGTCCATGAACGCTCTCCCGTCAGCTCAGCTTATACATGAAGGTGCAGCCGTCCGTCTCGCCGGTGAGCATGCGGTGCAGGTCGGCGATCTGGTCGCCCACGCTGTCGGTGGCCTGATACAGATACTTGCCGGTGCACCAGACATTGCCCTCCTTCACGGCCTTGAAGTCGGCGAAGAGGTCACTCTTGGCCAGCAGCTCGTCCACGGAGGAAATGGGCGCGTCGATGGTGGCGTTGTAGACCAGATAGTCCGCGTCCAGCGCGGCGGCGTAGAACTGCTCCATGGTGATGGCCACGGTGGAGCGGTTGCTCTCGGGATCGGAGATGTCGTCGAAGATGTACTTTCCGCCGGCCAGCTCGATCATCTTGGGCACGTAGTCGCTGGACGCGCGCACCACCACCGAGCCCTCGGAATTGATGAAGAAGAAGGCCACGGTCTTTCCGGTGTTTTCAAAGCCCTCCAGATCGCGCACGACGGCCGCCTGCTTCTCGAACGCCGCCTCGGCCTCGTCCACGCGATCCAGCAGCACGCCGTAGAGCTTCATCCATTCGGAGCGGCCCAGCGGGTGGGATTCGCGGCTGGAGCTGTCCACCAGCACCGGGATGCCCAGCAGCTCGATCATCTCCTTGACCTTGGGGCTGTGGTAGATCATCGTGGATTCCACGGCGAGGTCGCAGCCCTCGCTGACCATCAGCTCGTAGTCCGGCTCGGAATACTTGCCGCCAAAGAGGATGTCGCCCTTCTCCATGGCGGTCACAGCGTTCTCCACATACCAGCCCGACTTGTCCACGCTGGACAGGCGCACGGAGCCGAGGCCGTCCACCGCGTCGATGAGCGCCATGGCCGACGTGGCCGCCAGATACATGCGGTCGATGGGTTTTTTCAGCACGCACACGTCGGCGCTCAGGCCGTTGGGCGCGTCCATTCCCTCGGGAACCAGCAGGAACGCGCCGCCGTCCACGATCTGGATCAGCGCGTAACCGCCCTCGTAAAAGTCCACGGTGAACTGGTCGGCGTATTCGACGGGCAGCTCGGATTCCCATGTCAGACCCGAAACCTCGGTCTGCGCCAGCGCGCAGCCCGCCGTCAGCATCAGCGCCAGAAGCGCGCAAAGCAGTTTCCTCAGCATGATTTTCTCCTCCGCGATATAGCAGCGCGGGGGAGCGGTCGGCTCCCCCTTGCTTATGGTTGGTTATGGGTTATGCCGCTTCCACGGCCAGATCGGCCGCGGCCTGTTCATACAGCGCGTTGGCCGCGTCCTCGCAGTCCAGCAGCAGGCCGTAGACCTTGAGCCATTCCAGACGGCCCGCGTCGTTCTCCTCCATGCCGCTGAGATCCACGAAGGCGGGAATGCCCAGCATGCTCAGGCGGTCGGCCACATCCTTCAGCGCCTGGGCCTGTTCGTCGTCCAGTCCGGAGGGAACGGTCTCGTCCGTGCCCAGCACTCTGGAATCGGCGAAGGCCGCCGGCAGGATGGCCAGATCGCAGGCCTGCTTAAGCAGCACGGCGTACTCGGGATTCTCCGGCGCGCCCGCGGCCTCCACCTCACCGGAGGCCAGCCGCAGGGTCAGCGTCTCGACGTCGCAGCTCTGCGCGTCGAAGGCGGAAAGGGTGATTTTGTCCATCGCGTCGCTCATCGCCTCGTCACCGATCAGCGTCAGCATGCTGTCGGAGGCCGCGTAGACGCTCTGAACCGGCACGCGCACGACCATGTAGTCCTCGTCCACGCCCACGGGCAGCTCCGCGCCCTCGGGGGCCAGCAGGTAGTCCGCCACGTTCTTCACGCGGATGACGGTGAAGCCGTCCTCGTAGTGATAGATTCCGAAGTTCTCGGCGTGGTCGTTGACCTCGGTGGAGACGTACTTCAGACCCATCACCTGCGGCGCGGCCTGCTCCTCGGCAGACTTTTCGCCCTCGGCCGCGGCGATGTAGACGTACAGCGTGTACTCGATCTCGTGATCCGCCGACATGGCCGTGGTCATGCCGAGAATGCGGTTGTTGGCGTTCAGCTTCACGGGAATCTCGAAGGTGGAGGTTCCGCCGCCGTGAGAGCCGTAGAGCTTCTGTCCATTGGCCTTGACGTAGCTGAACTTGTCGCTGCTGAAGACGATGGTCGCCTTTGCCTTGCCGCCGGAGACCGTCACCTTCGTGCAGGAGATGCTGGTTCTGCCCGTGCCGCCGGAATAGGAGAACTTGTCCGGGGTGTACACGCCGTCGGCCAGCGTGGTGGAGGAATCCACCCTGGAGGTGGAGCCGCTCAGATCCGATTCGGGAGCCTGCGTCGGTTCGGGCGTGGGCGTCGGCGTGGGAACGGGCGTGACCGTGGGCTCCACGTCGCCGGTCTTGACCGCGGTGCCGGACTTGAAGGTCAGCTGGCGGTCGTACCACTTGTCGTTCTTCAGGGAGTGCGCCGCCACGGAGACGGGCGTATCCAGCTGCACGTCGGGCAGTTCGTAGGTGTACCTGCCGTCCGCGTCCGCCGCGAAGGGAATATGCTTCGAAGCGTCGGCCTTGCCCGCGTCCTCCGCCGTGCCCATGAACAGCTTGTCATAGCCCGTGCCGGACAGGGTGATGACGGCGGAATATTTGCCGTTCTTCGCGATCAGCTTACAGGCCACCACGCGGAACATGCTCGCGGACGATTCCACGTCCATCGTGTACTCGCCGTCGGTCAGGCCGCCGGTCACGTCGCCGGTCTTGACCGCGGTGTCGGACTTGAAGGTCAGCGCGCGGTCGTACCACTTGTCGTTCTTCAGGGAATGCGCCGCCACGGAGACGGGCGTATCCAGCTGCACGTCGGGCAGCTCATAGGTGTACCTGCCGTCCGCGTCCGCCGCGAAGGGGATGTACTTCGAGGCATCGGCCTTCCCGGCTTCCTCCGCCGTGCCCATGAACAGCTTGTCATAGCCCGTGCCGGACAGGGTGATGACGGCGGAATATTTGCCGTTCTTCGCGATCAGCCTGCACGCCACCACGCGGAACATGCTCGCGGACGAATCCACGTCCATCGTATACTCGCCGTCGGTCAGGCCGCCGGTCACGCCGCCGGTCTTCACCGCGGTGCCGGACTTGAAGGTCAGCTGGCGGTCGTACCACTTGTCGTTCTTCAGAGAGTGCGCCGCCACGGAGACGGGCGTATCCAGCGCCACGTCGGGCAGCTCGTAGGTGTACCTGCCGTCCGCGTCCGCCTTGAAGGGGATGTGCTTGGAAGCGTCGGCCTTCCCGGCTTCCTCCGCCGTGCCCAGGAACAGCTTGTCATAGCCCGTGCCGGACAGGGTGATGACGGCGGAATATTTGCCGTTCTTCGCGATCAGCCTGCACGCCACCACGCGGAACATGCTCGCGGACGAATCCACGTCCATCGTGTACTCGCCGTCGGTCAGCGTGCCGGGAGCGGGCGCGGGCGTTGCGGAGGGCTCGGGCTCCACGGTCTTGGCCGCGGTGAGCTGGTCGGAAATGGCCAGATAGTACTGGCTGGCCGACCACGTGCCCTTCTTCGCGTCGCGCGGCACGAAGGAGATCACCGTGCCCAGCGCGGAGGCGGGCAGCGTAAAGTCGTAGCGATAGTACGCGTCCTTGTACTTGCCGGAGTCCTCCACGCGCTCGATGGCGGTCTTGTTTTCGTCGGAGACCTTGCCAAGATGGATGGCGTTCCAGCCGGTGCTGCGGTTCCAGACCGTCACCTTCAGCGTGTCGCCGGAGACGGTCACCTCGGTGTACAGCGCCTCGAAGGTGCCGTTATTCTGCACGCCCTTGTCGCCGCGATCCACATAGACCGCCGAGGGCGCGGTGTAGTCGCCGTCCGCGGGCTTCGCCGCCGCGGGCGTCTCGGGCAGCGCCGCCTCGGTGCAGGTGAAGGTCAGCTGCTCGTCGGTGTACCAGGTGCCGTCGGCCTTGCCGGGCACGAACTTCACCGGAGTGCCCAGACAGCTCTGGGGCAGCGTGAACACATAGCAGAATTTGCCGTCGGCCATGGTCTGGCGCATATAATAGGGAGACTTGGTGTAGGTTCCCGTCAGGCCGATGAACACACGGTCGTAGTCGGCGCTGTCGCTGACGAGCGCGACCTTCAGCAGGTCGCCCTCCTTCGCGGCGGAAACGCTCACCACGCGGAACTGACCCGCGGGCACGTCCTCGGGCAGCGCGGGCACCTCGGAGGGATCGCTGGTGGTCAGCACGTCCTTGCGGAAGTCGAACCACTGGCCCCTGGCGTTGCCGGCCACCAGCGGGATGTACACGCCGGTCACCAGCTGCTCGGGCTTCACGGTCAGGCGATAGAAGCCCTGTCCGCCGGAGGTCTTCTTCATGACCATCGCGGCGGTGGCCGCGTCGGCCAGCTCGCCGACATACATGCGGTCGTAGTTTGCGTCGTCGGACAGCACCGTCACCTCGTAGGAACCGTCCGCCTGCTTCACCACGTAGACCGCCTTGGCCTCGAACATCGGCGCGGCGGGCGTTTCGGTGGGCGCGGGCGTGGGCTCGCCAGCCTTCTCGATGTCCGCCGGGAAGGTCAGCTTGTACTGATTCTTGGAATACCAGGTGCCGTCGGGCTTGCCGGGCACGAAGTCGGTGGTGGTTCCCAGCAGCGCCTCGTCCAGCTCAAAGGTGAAGTCATAGCCGCCGGTGGCGTTGGCCGTGCCCTGGATGGGATTGGGGTAGTTGGCTTCGTCGTTCTTGGAGCCGAGATAGATCTTGTCGTAGGTTCCCTTGGAGGTGGAGAGCGTCACGTAGATCTTGCCGTCCACCACCTTGGCGGACTGGGACGTGATTTTGAACATGGAGTAGCTGCTCTCCACGTTGATGGTGTAGTCGCCGTCCTCGCGGCCGGGCGCGGGAGTGGCCGTGGGCTGCACCTTCGTCAGGGTCTTGGGCAGGGTGATATGGTACGCCTTCTTCGACCACGTTCCCTTGGAACTGCTGCAGCCCACGAACTCGATGGTCTTGCCCAGCTGCTCCTCCTTCACCTCGAAGGTGAAGTTATAGCCTTTCTTGCCGTTGTCCACGCCCTCGACGATGCGATCCGTCGCAGCCTCGTCCACCGGCGCGGAGCCCAGATACAGCTTGGAGTAACTGGCCTGCTTCTGCGTGCTCGTCGGCTCCGTCACGATGGTCACCATGATTTTGCCGTTCACCACTTTGACGCTCGTGGCCGTGATGTTCAGCATCTTGAGATCGCTGGTCACGCCCGCGTCCGGCGTGTACTCGCCGTCCTCCCGCGCCGCGGGAGTGGGCGTGGGCGTGGGCTGCACCTTCGTCAGGGTCTTGGGCAGGGTGATGTGGTACGCCTTCTTCGACCACGTTCCCTTGGAGCTGCTGCAGCCCACGAACTCGATGGTCTTGCCCAGCTGCTCCTCCTTCACCTCGAAGGTGAAGTTATAGCCTTTCTTGCCGTTGTCCACGCCCTCGACGATGCGATCCGCCGCAGCCTCGTCCACCGGCGCGGAGCCCAGATACAGCTTGGAGTAGCTGGCCTGCTTCTGCGTGCTCGTCGGCTCCGTCACGATGGTCACCATGATCTTGCCGTTCACCACTTTGACGCTCGTCGCCGTGATGTTCAGCATCTTAAGATCGCTGCTCACACCCGCGTCCGGCGTGTAGTCGCCGTCCTCGCGCGCGGGGGCTTCCGTAGCCGCGGGCGTGGGCGTGGCTTCGGGCTCGGCCAGCGTGATGGTGATCTTGTATTCGATCTCATGCGCCTCTTCCATGGCCGTGGTCATGCCGATGATGGTGTTCTCCACGTTGAGATCCACCGGGAACTCGAACCTGGAGCCGTTCTCGTCCGCGCTCAGCACATTGTACTGCTCGCCGTTGGCCTTGACGTAGCCGTACTTGCTGCTGGAGAACACGATGGTCGCCGCGGCCTTGCCGTC
The DNA here is from genome assembly GCA_900553265.1 of uncultured Eubacteriales bacterium. Taxonomy (GTDB): domain Bacteria; phylum Bacillota; class Clostridia; order Christensenellales; family Aristaeellaceae; genus Faecivicinus. Next base: position 6,288 of record USDD01000043.1, on the reverse strand, counting down.
GATGACCTTCACCTTTTCGCAGGTGATCTTCGTCTTGCCCGTGCCGCCGGAGAAGGAGAAGCTCTCAGGCGTGTACTCGCCGTCCGCCAGCGTCGTGGACGCGTCCACCTTCTCGGTGGTTCCGTTCAGCGCCTCCCCGGCGGTCAGCAGCACCGGCGCGTTCTCGACGGGTGCTTCGGGCGCAGCGGTCTCCGTCGCCTCGGGCGCAGCGGTCTCCGTCGTCTCCGGCGCGGCGGTCTCCGTCGTCTCGGGCGCGGCGGTCTCCGTCGTCTCCGGCGCGGCGGTTCCCGTCGTCTCGGGCGCGGGCGCTTCGGCCTTCTTCGTCTCAGGCGCGTTCGTCTCCGGAATCGCCTGGATCTCCTCCGTTGCCAGCGGCACAATCGTCTCTACGGGAACGATCGTCTCCATCGGCTCCGCGAGCGCGGGCAGCGCGCTCAGCGCCATGCACAGCGCCATCAGCACTGCGACAAAACGTTGGAAGGTTCGGTTCATTCATTTCCTCCTGTTCTTCGGCGGAACCCCGGCCGCCGACGTCCCACGCCCGCCGTCTGCGGACAGACAAAAGGGCGCCTGCTTCCGCAAGCGCCCCAAAAAACCGATTTGGCTCGGCTGAAGCAGGGTGCTTTCCTCGGAAGCAATGCCACAATGCCCTCCAGCAGGTTTCCTGGCTCGCGGATCGGCGATGGCCGCGCCTTCTCACGCCCGGGCGGACGCAATGGACAAAATGCGGCTTCTCTCCCCGCTCACAGTGACCGGATCGCTCGGGATTTTCACCCGATTCCCTATTATCCGCGCGCATCCGACGATTCGCGCGGCACTGGCGGCATTTATTCAATTCGCGTTTATTATATCCGCGCAGTCAATAAATGTCAATGGATATATGTAATCAATTTATCAAGCGCTAACGTTAAGTTTATCAACGCGTTCTTCTCGGAAAGATGCTTGCCATCCGGGCGGGCGATGGAGTACAATATAATATGGAAAAGAATCCGCGCAAGGGGGAATGACCATGGACGGCGCGCTGCGTCTGGACAAGCTGCTGGGACTGGCGGGCGTCGCCCGCAGCGAGGCGAAAAAGCGCATCGCCGCGGGGCGGGTAACCGTGGACGGGCAGGTTCGGCGGGATCCCGGGTTCAAGGCCCGGCCGGAGCAGGTCGCGCTGGACGGCGCGCCGCTTCAGGCGGAAACCGAGATCTATCTGATGCTCAACAAGCCCGCGGGCGTGGTGACGGCCACGGAGGACAAGCGCCTGCCCACGGTGGTCTCGCTGCTGCCGGAGAAGTACGCCCGGAGGAAGATCGGCCCGGTGGGCCGGCTGGATCGGGACGTGACCGGGCTGGTGCTGCTGACCACCGACGGCGAGCTGGCTCACCGGCTGATCTCGCCGAAATGGAAGGCGGAGAAGCGCTATCGCGCCGTGTGTGAGGGCATGCTGACGGCCGCGGACGCAGAGGTGTTTGCGCAGGGGATCGCCCTCAGCGATTTCACCGCGCGCCCGGCGGGCATGGACATCCTCGAAGCGGCGCAGGAGCAGTCCGTCGCCGACGTAACGCTGACCGAGGGCAAGTTCCATCAGGTCAAGCGCATGTTCGCCGCCGTGGGCCATCCGCTGACGGCGCTGAAGCGGCTGGAGATCGGCGGCGTGAGGCTGGACGAAGCGCTGGCCGAGGGCGAGTTCCGCCCGCTGACGGAAGCGGAGCTGAAGCATCTGAAGAAAATCACCGACCTGGAGGATTAAAATATGAACGAATTCTACTATTCCGCGGAGCCGACCTCGGCCCATGCCGAGCGGGAAATCGAGATCGAGGCGCTGGGCGTGAGGTCGCGCTGTCTGACCGACGCGGGCGTGTTCTCCCGGGACGGGCTGGACACGGGCACGCGCGCCATGCTGGAGGCGCTGCCGGAGCTGCACGGCCGGGTGCTGGATCTGGGCTGCGGCTGGGGCCCGGTGGGCGTGACGCTGGCGCGGAAGTACCCCGAATGCGAAATCGTGATGACGGATGTGAACCATCGGGCGGTGGAGCTGAGCCGGCGCAATCTGGCGCGCAACGGCGCGAAGGCCGAGGTGGTTCAGGGCGACGGCTTCGAGAACGTGACCGGCAGGTTCGACTTCATACTGACCAATCCGCCCATCCGCGCGGGCAAGGCGGTGATCTATCGGCTGTTCGCCGAGGCGAAGGAGCATCTGACCGACGACGGTGCGCTGATTCTCGTCATCCGAAAGCAGCAGGGCGCGGCCTCGGCCCAGAAATATCTCCAAACCCTCTTCCCCACCGTCACCCTGCTCGACCGCACCGCCGGCTTCCACACCCTGGCGTGCCTGTGCACGCTGACAACTGCTGACGCGCAGTAAGGGACGCAGTCCACGCCGCCTTGGTGGCGGCTCGACTGCTGCGATACGTTTCTGGAGCAAGGTTGTTCGAAGCGACGGCGCTGCGCCATTGTGGTAATGGCTTGCGCCTGCTATGGGACAAGAAGCGCCCCTCGTCCAAAGAGGCGGCAGCAAAAGGAAGGTTCTTAGGAAACTCAGTTTCCTAAGCGGGTGCGGGCAGAGCCCGCCGCAGCCCAACTCCTTCGACGCAGAAAATAGCCACCGTCCGTATCCCCAGCCCGCCCGAACCAAAAAAACCAACAGGGACGAAAGCTCCCCCAATCGCATCCATGTTCCGCGGCCACAGTCGGGCGGGCGGGCAGTGCCCGCAGCCAACTGCTGACGCGCAGTAGCCGACGCGGGCTGCGCGCCGGTGGTCGGCGCTTGCCCGCTGCGATACGTTTCTGGAGCAAGGTTGTTCGAAGCGACGGCGCTGCGCCATTGTGGTAATGGCTTGCGCCTGCTATGGGACAAGAAGCGCCCCTCGTCCAAAGAGGCGGCAGCAAAAGGAAGGTTCTTAGGAAACTCAGTTTCCTAAGCGGGTGCGGGCAGAGCCCGCCGCAGCTCAGCCCGTTCGACGCAGAAAATAGCCACCGTCCGTATCCCCAGCCCGCCCGAACCAAGAACCAGCAGGGACGAAAGCTCCCCCAGTCGCATCCATGTTCCGCGGACAAAGTCGGGCGGGCGCGCTAACTTCCGAGCGAATTTGAATTGCAGAATGCAATTCAAACAGCCGGAACGGCGGCCTGAGGCCGCGCACAATCGCTGACGCGCAGTAAGGGACGCGGGCTGCGCCGCCGAGGTGACTTTATCGAATTTTTAATTCGATAAAGTCAGTCGCAAAGCGACTTGAAAACCCAAAAGGTTTTCAACCTTTGGTCGGCGCTTGCCCGCTGCGATACGTTTCCATGGCAAGGATGTGCGGCGGCGACGCTGAGCTGCACCCTGTTCCGGGACAGAAAGTGGCGGCGGCCGCCGTCCATCGCGCTGTTTCTGCTGCTGAGCTGGGGCGTGAGCGCGCTGTGCGGCCTGTTCCCGTCGCCAGCGGACAACCTGACGATTCTGTTTCAGGCGCAGCTGACCGGCGATCCGGTGCCCGAAAGCGCGGCCCGCTCCGCCGCCCGCGACCTGATTCCCGCCATAGCGCCCACGGCGCTGATCTCGCTGGGCGCGATTCTGGTCAGCCTGTTCGGCTGCGCCGCGCTGCTGAAAAAGAAGGTCTCGCTGTAAGGAGGTTTCTGCACCCATGAAGCTCACGTCCAATCTGGAATGGAAGCTGGCCAACCTGCCCGAGTCCCCGGGATGCTATCTGATGAAGGACGCCGAGGGCAAAATCATCTACGTGGGCAAGGCCAAGAATCTGAAAAACCGCGTGTCCCAGTATTTCTACGCCTTCAAGGCCCACACGCCCAAGGTTCGCGCCATGGTGGAAAAAATCGCCGACTTCGACATCATGCTCGTGTCCACGGAGATGGAGGCCTTCGCGCTGGAGTGCAACCTGATCAAGCTGCACATGCCCCACTACAACATCCTTCTCAAGGACGACAAGGCCTATCCCTACATCCGCGTGGATCTGAAGGACGAATTCCCGCGCATCGAGCTGGCGCGGCGGCAGGAGCGGGACGGCGCGCGCTATTTCGGCCCCTATCGCGGCGCGACGGTGGTGCGCGAGGTCATGGACGTGCTGGGGCAGCTCTACCCGCTGCGCACCTGCGCGGGCGGCGTCCGGCCCGACCCGAAGAAGCGCCCGTGCCTGCAATATCAGCTGGGGCGCTGTCTCGCCCCCTGCGCGGGGAAAATTTCGCCGGAGGACTACCGCGCCGTGCTGGACAGGGCGCTGGAGTTCCTGAACGGACGCTACGCGCCGGTGATGGACGCGCTGAAGAGCCAGATGGCCGAGGCCTCGAAGGCCATGCAGTACGAGCGCGCGGCGGTGCTGCGCGACCGGCTGCGGGCGGTTCAGTCCCTGATGGAGAAGCAGCAGGCCATCTCCACGCGCAACGAGGATCGGGACGTGATCGCCGTGCTGGACTACGACGCAGACGCGCTGGTGGAGGTATTGTTCATCCGCTCGGGCCGGCTCATCGGCGAGGAGCGGTTCACCCTCGAGGGCGCGGGCGACGACGCGCCGGGCGAGATTCTGACCCAGTTCATGCTGCAATACTACGGCCCGGAGAACGTGCCGCCGAAGGAGATCCTGCTGTCCGCCACGGTGCACGAGCAGGCCATCGTGCGCGAGCTGCTGTCCGAGGCGGCGGGCTATCGCGTGGACGTGTCCACACCCATGCGCGGCGGACGGATGGATCTGATCCGCATGGCCATGAAGAACCTGCGCGATCAGGCCGCGAAGCTGGACAAAAAGCTGGAGAACACCCGGGCGCGCACCGTGGGCGCCACGGAGGAGCTGGCGCAGGTGCTGGGGCTGGAGCGCCCGCCCCGGCGCATCGAGGGCTACGACATCTCCAACACCCAGGGCGTGCTGTCCGTGGCCAGCGAGGTGGTCATGATCGACGGCGTGTGCGCCAACAGGGAGTATCGGCACTATCGCATCAAGACCGTGCAGGGCGCGAACGACTTCGCCTCCATGCACGAGGTCATCACCCGGCGGCTGCTGCACGGGCAGACCGAGCTGGCCGAGCGTCAGGCGCAGGGGCTGGATCCCAAGGGCGGCAAGTTCTCCGATCTGCCCGACCTGATTCTCATCGACGGCGGCGCGGGGCAGCTGGCCGCGGCGCAGGACGCGATGCACGCCTGCGGCATGGAGATTCCCATGTTCGGTCTGGCCAAGCGCATCGAGGAGATCGTGCTGCCCTACAGCGACACGCGCATCGTGCTGGACAGGCATTCCAACGCGCTGCATCTGATTCAGCGGCTGCGCGACGAGGCCCATCGCTTCGCCATCACCCACCATCGCGCGCTGCGGAGCAGGGCCTCGGTGAGCTCGCGTCTGGACGGCGTGGCGGGCGTGGGCCCGGAGCGGCGCAAGGCGATTCTGAAGCACTTCAAGACCGTGGAAGCGCTGCGCGCCGCGTCGCCGGAGGAAATCGCGCAGGTGCCGGGGCTTCCCGAGAGCGTGGCGAGGAATGTGTACGCCATGCTGCACGAGGGGGAGGGCGGGGAGGAGTGAGAAGAGGGGAGATGCTGGCCGCTGTTCCTTTGGGCGAGGGGTTCTGCGGATTCCGGCGCAGGCGCAAGCCTCGGCCAAAGGTTGAAAACCCTTTGGGTTTTCAAGTCGCTTTGCGACTGACTTTATCGAATTGAAAATTCGACAAAGTCCCCTCGCACCAGCCTCGCCCCAGAAACGCACCCCAGCGGGCAAGCCGCCACCACGGCGGCGCAGCCCGCGTCGCCCCAGCGCGGCAGCAGTTGGCAGCGGGCACTGCCCGCCCGCATCGCCCTAACGCGGCAGCGACTGCGCGCGGCCTCAGGCCGCCGTTCCGGCTGTTTCCGAGAGCCATCCGCCCGTTGACCGCCTACTGGGCGGTCAACATTGCGGATGGCTCTCGGAAATTCGCTCGGAAGTTAGCGCGCCCGCCCTTAATTATCCACGATGCTCAGCGTAAAATTGGAGAGCTTCCGGCCCTGCTGATTCTTGATTCGGGCGGGCTGGAGATACGGACGATGGTTATTCTCAACGTCGAACGAGTCAGGTTACGGCGGGCTCTGCCCGCACCCGCCAAGGAACCTCAGGTTCCTTGGAACCTCCATTTGCTGCCGCCCCTTCGGACGTAGGACACTTCTTGTCCCATGGCAGGCGCAAGCCATTACCACAATGGCGCAGCGCCGTCATCTCGCACCAACCCTACACCAGAAACGCACCCCAGCGGGCAAGCGCCGACCACCGGCGCGCAGACCGCGTCGCCTATGCGCGGCAGCAGCTGCGCGCGGCCTCAGGCCGCCTGCCGCCCCTTCGGACG
>USDD01000042.1 GCA_900553265.1 uncultured Eubacteriales bacterium | reverse complement strand
GCTTGGCCTGCTCAAACAGGTCGCGCACGCGGGACGCGCCCACGCCGACAAACATTTCCACAAAATCCGAGCCGGAGATGGTGAAGAAGGGAACGCCCGCTTCCCCCGCGACGGCGCGCGCCAGAAGAGTTTTGCCCGTTCCGGGAGGGCCCACCAGCAGGATGCCCGTGGGAATTTTCGCGCCCAGATCGGTAAAGCGCTTGGGATTCTTCAGAAATTCCACCAGCTCGCGCAGCTCGTCCTTTTCCTCGTCCGCGCCGGCTACGTCCCGGAACGTGACCTTGTTGGCCTCGGGATCGGTCAGGCGCGCGCGGGAGCGGCCGAAATTGGCCATGCCCTTGCCGCTGCCGCCGCTCTGAGAGCGCATCAGGAAGAACCACAGCGCGACGATCATCAGGATCATCAGCACGTCGGGCAGCAGCCGCAGCCACCAGGGCGTCTGCGCGGGCAGCCTGTTCGTGACCTCAAAGCGGTATTCCGTGGGGCTGACCGAACGGCCGAGCACGCTTGCGTAGATGGCGTTCACGTCCGCGTAGAACTGCTCCTCGCTGGGAACGACGCAGCTGAAGTCGTAATAGCTGCCGAACTCCGCGTCGGAGATCTTGCTGTTTTCGACGCGTCCGATGAGCCTGGTCTCCTGGATGACGATCTTGTCGATGGTCATGCCCTGCTGAGCCTCGGGAAGCGCCTCGCCGAGATCAATTCGCAGGTCGGCCTCGACCCATTCCAGCAGCGCGGAATAGCTGAGCGTTTTCGGCTCCACCGGCGAGCCGGAGCTCAGCTCCTGCACCACCAGCAGAATCGCGGCCAGCAGCAGCACGTACATCAGCGGCCCCTGCAAAAAACGGCGCAGCGTTGACTTTCTGTTCAAAATACAAGTCCCCTCTTTCCTCATTCCCGGGCCGAAGCGGCGCGGGCGGAATCAGTTTTCATAGATTTCCGGCTTCAGTACGCCGATGTAGGGCAGATTGCGGTACAGCTCCGCGTAGTCCAGACCGTAGCCCACGACGAACTCGTTGCCCACCGCGAAGCCCGAGTAGTCGGCCCTGAGCGTGATGCCCGGCGCGCGGCGGGACGGCTTGTCCAGCAGCGTGCACAGCTTGATGGATTTCGCGCCGCGGGTGTTGAGCAGACGGGTCAGATAGGTCAGCGTGAAGCCGGAGTCCACGATGTCCTCGACGATGACCACGTGCTTGCCCTCGATGGACGTGGACAGATCCTTGCGGATTTCCACCTCGCCGCTGGACTTGGTGGAATTGCCGTAGCTGGAAACCGCCATGAAGTCCATGGTCAGCGGAATGTCCATCGAGCGCACCAGATCGGTGTAGAACATGATCGCGCCCTTGAGAATGCACACCATCGTCGGGGTCTTGCCGTGATAGTCCTCGGAAAGCTGCGCGCCCAATTCGCGGATCCTGGTCTGAAGCTCCTCCTGTGAGAACAGAACCTTTGCCATATCCTTGTCCATCTGTCATTCCTCCATGTCGTTTATCTTTCGAAAATTCCTCTGGAATCAATTGGGGAACCGTTAATCAGGAAACCATTCCAGCTTCACCGCCGCGTCGCCGGGCCGGAGCTTCGCCTCCTCGGCAATGCCCACGCCCACCGCCCAAAGCACCCGGTTTTCCCGGGCGACGAGGGGGACGAAATCCCGCAGCGGGCGGTCGATCTTCCGGTCGGTCAGCACGTCGGACAGCAGGCGATCTCCGCCGCCCATGGGCCGCATGCGGTCGCCGCTTCGGCGAACGCGCAGGGACGCGCCGGTCAGCGCGTCCCTGCGCAGCACCTGCGCCGTCGGACAGCCGCGAATCGGAGCCGGTTCTGAAGGCGAAACGCGCATCACGCCCAGCGTGCCCAGCGAAACGCTTCCATTTTCCGGGAGCGCGGCTTCCGCGGGTAGATTGATCCGCTTCGGGAGAAAATAGAGCGCAGACGGCGTTCGCTCGGCAAAGCGTTCGTTGGAAAGCTCGGTTTTGCCGCGGGAAACGCGGCACAGCTGCGCAAGCTCGTCGATTTTGTCAAAGCTGGCGTTCTCGCCCAGCAGCTTTTGCAGCGCCCGATGGAGAATCGCCTCGTCGGTTTCCTCCGGGCGGTTCAGGCGCAGTCCGCAGGGGACGTGCTCGAGATGGCCTTGCAGAAACGCGTCGGTCATCTCGTCCAGCAGCCGATCCTCGCGCCGGGCGATCTGCGCATAGCGCGCGACGGCTCTCGCCGCCTGAGGATAGGATTGCTCCAGAAGGGGCAGGACATTCAGCCGCAGGGCGTTGCGCGGCGTGTCGGGCACGGCGTTGGTGGAATCCTCGCGCCAGCGCATGCCGCGCTCAAGCAGGAAGCTCTCCAACTCTGCCTTGGAGACGTTCAGCAGCGGGCGATAGAGATCGCCGGAAAATTTATCCATGCCGCCGATTCCGCGCCCTCCGCAGCCGCGCAGCAGGTGCATCAGCACCGTCTCAGCCTGATCGTCCCGATGGTGAGCCAGAACGATCCAGTCGGAGCGGGTCTGGGCGCGCACCTCGCGCAGCGCGTCGTAGCGCAGGCGGCGGGCAACGGTTTCAATTCCCTCGTGAGAAGCATCGGCCGCGGCGGGCGCGTCGACGTTCTTTAAGTAGAAGTCGACGTTCAGCTCCCGGCACAGTTTCTCGCAGAATTCCGCGTCGGCGCGGCTCTCGGGGCCGCGGATAGAGTGGTTCACATGAGCGGCGGCCAGATGCAGCTCAAGCCGCTTTCGCGCGCCGACGAGCATCGCCAGCAGCGCCGTGGAGTCCGCGCCGCCGGAGAGCGCGACCAGCAGCCGCGCGCCGCGCACGTCCTCGAAATCCGGCCACGCCGTCGGCTTCATACGAACACCCCTCCACATTACCTTTCATTATAGCGGAAAAAGCGCCGCATGACAACGCTTTTTCCGAGAATTCAGTGTAAAACGTGGAATGAATGGCAAGAATTGCGTATACATGAAATTCATGGAAGATTTCGCGGCGGCGCCGCGCTTTTCCGACTTCGGCAGGCATTCCCTCGGCGCGGCGGTTTTGCCAGCATATCGCCCGGGGCGGAAGGAAACCTTAGAAACGGGTCGCGGAGCGGACCCGGGAAAGGAGGAGACGCAAAATGACGCAACAGAGCATGCGGCGGCGGCTCGTGGCGCTTCTGACGGCGCTGGGAATGCTGGCCGTGCTGTCGCCGCAGATCGGTGCGCTGGCCAGACTGCCGGACGCGATGGTGCTTCAGACGGGCGCGGTCGCCTGCGTGGACGCGTCGCTGCCGCTAAGCGCCGAGGTGACGGGCGGCGTGGTCACGGCGGCGCGGGAGCGGTCGGCGCTGAACCTGACGGCGGGCGAGGAGTCGGGCACGGCGCAGGTGGTGCTGCGGCTGCTGGGGCTGGTTCCCGTCAAGACGGTGCAGGTGACGGTGCGGCAGCCGCGCGTACTGATTCCCGGCGGGCGGACGCTGGGCGTGGCGGTGCAGACCCGGGGCGTGGTGGTGGTCGGCGCGTCGGATCTGGACAGCGTGGCCTCGCCGGCGCGCAGGGCGGGCATTCGCGCGGGGGATGTGATTGAGACGGTGGACGGCGAAGAGGTCAACAGCGCCGAGGCGCTCAGTCAGGCGCTGGCCGACGGCTCGGCGGCGCGGGTCGGGCTGATCCGGGGCGGCAGCGCCATGGAGGTGGAGGTGCAGCCGGCGCGGGATCCCCGGGACGGCGTATACAAGCTGGGCGTATGGGTGCGCCAGAGCACGGCGGGCGTGGGCACGCTGACCTATTACGACCCGGAGACCGGCGGCTACGGCGCGCTGGGCCACGCCATTACCGACGTGGACACGGGCGTGCGCTTCCCGGTGGGCGAGGGCGCGGTGTATGAAAACGAGGTCGTGAGCATCACCAGGGGCAGCCGGGGTACGCCGGGCGAGCTGACGGGCGCGTTCTTTGAGCAGGAGACCGAGCTGGGCAGCATCGAGCGCAACACGGACTTCGGCGTGTTCGGCAGCGCGTCCGAGACGCTGGGCGAGAGCGAACTGTATCCGGACGGCCTGCCGGTGGCTCTGCGCGACGAGGTGCACCCGGGCAGGGCGGCGATTCTGGCGAGCGTCGATGGACAGGAAGTGAAGGAATACGACTGCGAGATTGAGAAGGTCTACAATCAGTCTCAGCCGGAGACGCGCTCCATGGTGGTGCGCATCACCGATCCGGAGCTGCTGGAGCGGACGGGCGGCATCGTGCAGGGCATGTCCGGCTCGCCCATCGTGCAGGACGGCAAGCTGGTGGGCGCGGTGACGCATGTGCTGATCAACGATCCTGCGAGGGGCTACGGCGTGTTCATCGAGTGGATGCTGGACGCGGCGAGCGGGGAGTAATCGCCGGAAAAACTGAGGAGAAATACGACGGTGCAGAGGCGGCTCGGCTGATGGAAATGAAAACCCGCTCTTGCACCCGGGGCCGCCGGCTGATATAATGTCTTCGGGTGATAACTGTGAAAATTACTTTAGAAAAACGTTGGAGCCGCTGGCTGGCGGCGCTGCTGCTGGCCGCGGCGCTCTGTGCGCTGGACTGGAAATTCTCCGTGACCCAGTATCCCGTCATGCGCCTGGGCATGGCGCTGGCGGCGGGAAGCCTCGTGGCGGCGCTGATGGTTCGAATCGAGCTGAAGGGGCGATGGACGATCCCCGTCAGCCTGCTGTTTACGGCGTTCTGCGGCGTGTTTCTGCTGCACATCGCCATCAACGGCGCGCCGCTGCAGCCGCTCGCGTTCCTGAACAACCTCTGCCTTTCGCTGGCGCTGCTGCTGATACTGCTGACAATCGCGGGAAATCTCAAGGCGGCGAGCCTGATCTGGCTGGGCTTCTGCGCGGCGTTCGGGCTGCTGGACGCACTGGTCTTTCAGTTCCGCGGCAATCAGATTCTCCTAAGCGACGTTCTGTCCATCGGAACGGCGCTGAGCGTGGCGGGCAACTACAAACCCGTGCTGGAGACGCCGATGCTGATGCTGGCGGTGACGGGCGCGGCGGCGCTCGTTCTGACGGCGCGCACGCGCTTTTCCTTCCCGGGCTTTCGGAGGCTCCGTTCGCGGCTGATCTGTCTCGTGCTGGCCGTGGTTTCCGCGGCGCTGCCAGTCAGCCAGTCAAAAAACGACGAGCCCTACATATGGAAGAAGATGGGCGCGAAGGTTCCCGGCATTCTGATGGAGTTCGCGATGGAGCTTCGGACGCTGAACGTGCAGCGGCCCGAGGGCTATTCCACCGAGGGCGCAGAGGAGCTGGCGAGCGCCTATGCGTCGGAGGTGAGCGCCTATGCGTCGGAGGTGAGCACCTATGCGTCGGAGGCGAGCGCCTATGCAGCGGAGGAGAGCGCCGCGGCGGGCGAAAGGCCGAACGTCGTCGTGGTCATGATGGAATCCATGGCCGACCTGCGCGTGCTGGGCGATTTTGAGACCAGCCGGGAGGTCACGCCCTTCCTGGACGAATTTCTGCCGTCCACACGGCACGGCATGGCGGTTTCCAGCGTGTTCGGCGGAAATACCGCCAACTCCGAGTGGGAGTTTCTCACGGGCAACACCATGGCCTTTCTGCCGGAGGGCAGCGTGGCCTATCGCCAGTTCGTGAAGGATCGAGCCAATTCCCTCGCGGCGGTCATGAAAAACAACGGCTACTATTGCGCGGCGCTTCATCCCTACGGCGCGGACGGATGGGATCGCAGCCGCATCTATCCCATGATGGGCTTTGACGAGACGACGTTCATCGACGACGCCGACTGGGGCGGCACGGTGCGCAAATACGTCTCCGACGACGCGTTTGTGGACAAGGTGCTCGCAACGCTGAACAGCCGCGAGGGCGCTGAGCAGCCGCTGTTCCTCTTCGGCGTCTCCATGCAGAACCACGGCGGCTATTCGGAATCCGGCTTCGAAGCCGCCGTTCAGACCGTGGGCCTGAACGGCACGTACAGAGACGTCAACCAGTATCTGTCGCTGATGAAGCTGACGGACGCGGCGCTGGAAAAGCTGGTGGAGGGACTGAAGCAGACCGAAGAGCCCGTGGTGCTGCTGGTGTTCGGCGACCATCAGCCGAGCCTGCAGCCCGGCTTCTACGAGGAAATCGGCAATCCATCGGAGGTGCAGCTGCACACGGTGCCGTTCCTCATCTGGAAGAATTACGAGCAGGAGGCGGAGGAGCTGCCGCTGACGAGCATCAACTATCTCTCGACGCTGCTGATGGAGAGCGCCGGGCTGGAAAAGCCGGCCTATTATCGCTTCCTCTCCGAGGCGATGCAGGTCGTTCCGTGCCTGAGCGGGGCGGGAATCGTCGAGGACGGGCGCTATCTGCGCATTTCCGACGCGACCGGCGAGGCTGCGGAGATGCTGCGCGACTACGAATGGCTGCAATACGCCAACCTCTTCGACGACGAAATGGACAAGACGTACTATACCGGCGCGCCCGTCGCCGGGAACTGAACCGGGCCTGCGGCAGAGCCTTGCCGCAGGCTTTTGTTGCAGGATGGCAAAACCTGCGTAAACATCCCATAATCTCTAAAAACCGTGCAGGAATTCCGCAGGAGGGTGTAGAATAGTGGGGAATGTGGGGAGCTTGACGATGAAATTTCCAGGTAAGCGAGCGGTCATCGCAGCCGCATGGCCCGCCGAGGCGGCCGAATGGTCGGAGCTGCTGGAAAAGCTGGGCTTTTCCGAACGGTTCTGCGCCGACAACGGCGCGGAGACGCTCCGGCTGGTGCGCGCAGAGCTTCCGGACGTCCTGCTGGCGGACGAGATTCTGTCCGTGCTGGACGGCGTGACGCTTTCAGAGAGGATTCTCCGCACGCCGCTGGCGGTTCAGCCCGGCATTCTGCTGGTGAGGCCGGCTGGAATGCATCTGAGATCGATCCCACAGGGCTGCGTTTCGCTCTATCGCCCGCTGACGGCGGAGAAAATCGCCGCGGCGGCGGAAGCCGTGCGCCCGGAAAGGCGGAGCGCTCCGCCGGAAAAGCGCGCGCTGGCCGAAAGGACGCTCATGGAAATCGGCGTTCCCGAGCACTGCGGCAGGGACTACCTGCTTCGGGCCGCCGAAATGGTCTGGGCGGACGCGCGGCTGCTGCGCTCGCTGACGACGCGGGTCTATCCCGCCATCGCCGAGGAGACAGCCTCGGATGCAAGGCATGTGGAGCGGGCCATCCGCCACGTCATCGACGTCGCCTGGCGCACCGGCGATCTCGAGGCGCAGGAGAGATTATTCGGAGAAACCATCGACGCGAAGCGCGGAAACCCGACCTGCGGGGAAATGATCGCGCGAATCGCGGATATACTACGCTGGGAGGGAAGAGCATGAAGAAAATGAAGCGTGTGGTTCTGATTGTGCTGGACGGCGCGGGCGCGGGCTGGCAGGCGGACGCCGACAAGTACGGCGACGTGGGCGCGAACACCCTCGGTCACGTCATCGAGCAGATGCATCCCGAGATTCCGAATCTGACGGAGCTGGGCCTCATGAAGGTTCTGGGCATGCAGCCTGCGGACGAGGACGAACCCATCGGCTGCTACGGCGCCATGCTGGAGAAGGCCGCGGGCAAGGACACCACCACCGGCCACTGGGAAATCGCGGGACTGACGCTGGACAAGCCCTTCCCGACCTATCCCAACGGCTTTCCCCAGGAGGTCATCGACGAATTCGAGCGAGAGACCGGCATGGGCGTGATCGGCAACAAGGTCGCCTCGGGCACCGAAATCATCGAGGAGCTGGGCGCGGAGCATATCCGCACCGGCAAGCTGATCGTCTATACCTCCGCCGACAGCGTGTTCCAGATCGCCGCGCACGAGGCCATCGTGCCGCCGACGGAGCTGTGGCACATCTGCCGCGTGGCGCGGCGCATCCTCAAGGGCGACCACAACGTCGGCCGCGTCATCGCGCGCCCGTTCATCGGCAATCCCGGCTCCTTCGAGCGCACCGGCAACCGCCGCGATTTCTCGGTGGATCCCGTGGGCAGAACCATGCTGGACGTTTTGAAGAACGAGGGCATGGACGTGCTGGGCGTGGGCAAGATCGAGGACATTTTCAACCACAGGGGACTCACCATGTCCAATCACGCGGCGGGCAATCCGGCCTGCGTGGACGCGACGCTGGAATATATGAAGAAGCCCGGCTGGAAGGGCCTGCTGTTTACGAATCTCGTGGACACGGATATGCTCTACGGCCATCGCAACGATGTGCCCGGCTTCGCGAAGGCGCTGGAGGACTTCGACAAGCGCCTGCCCGAGATCCTGAAGCTGCTGGGCGACGACGGTATGCTCATCCTCACCGCCGACCACGGCTGCGACCCGGCCTATCCCACCACCGACCACACTCGGGAAAGGGTTCCGCTGCTGGTCTGGGGTCTCGGTCTCGAGGAAGGCGTTTCCCTCGGCGAGCGAAAGACCTTCGCCGACGTGTCGGCCACGGTGCTGGAGGCGCTGGGCAGCCGCACGAAGCTGGACGGAACGTCCTTCTACGGCGAAATCGCGCTGAGCGAGAGCTGATTGAATCGGCCGAGTACATTTTACCAAAAAAACACTTGTCAAGACCTACTGGTTGGGGTACAATATATTTGTGAACCGATGGGCTTTGCGGGCTTCGGCCCGTCCCGAGGACAATTTTTAGGAGGTAATTACCATGGCTGTTAAAGTTGCAATTAATGGTTTCGGTCGTATCGGCCGTCTTGCTTTCCGTCAGATGTTCGGCGCTGAGGGCTACGAAGTCGTCGCCATCAACGACCTGACCTCTCCTAAGATGCTGGCTCACCTGCTGAAGTACGACTCCACGCAGGGCTGCTATGCTCGCAATCACGAAGTCTCCGCCACCGAGGATTCCATCATCGTCGACGGCAAGGAGATCAAGATCTACGCCGAGAAGAACGCCGCGGACTGCCCCTGGGGCAAGCTGAGCGTCGACGTCGTGCTCGAGTGCACCGGCTTCTACACCAGCAAGGAAAAGTCTCAGGCTCACATCGCTGCCGGCGCCCGCAAGGTCGTCATCTCCGCTCCGGCAGGCAATGATCTGCCCACCATCGTTTACAACGTCAACCACAAGACCCTGAAGCCCGAAGATACCATCATCTCCGCCGCTTCCTGCACCACCAACTGCCTGGCTCCCATGGCGAAGGCTCTGAACGACCTGTGCCCCATCGAGTCCGGTATCATGTGCACCATCCATGCCTACACCGGCGACCAGATGATCCTGGATGGCCCGCAGCGCAAGGGTGACCTCCGTCGCTCCCGCGCCGGCGCGTGCAACATCGTTCCCAACAGCACCGGCGCCGCGAAGGCCATCGGTCTGGTTATCCCCGAGCTGAACGGCAAGCTGATCGGCGCGGCCCAGCGCGTGCCCACCCCCACCGGTTCCACCACCATCCTGAACGCCATCGTCAAGGGCGCTCCCACCAAGGATGAGATCAATGCTCAGATGAAGAAGGAAGCCACCGAGTCCTTCGGCTACAACGAGGACGAGATCGTTTCTTCCGACGTCATCGGCATGCGCTTCGGCTCCCTGTTCGACGCCACCCAGACCATGGTCGTCAACCTCGAGAACGGCACCTCTCAGGTTCAGGTCGTCTCCTGGTACGACAATGAGAACTCCTACGTTTCTCAGATGGTCCGCACCATCAAGTACTTCTCCGAGCTGAAGTAATTCAACCGAAGAGTGTGCGGCGCCGGGCTTGTCCCGACGCGCGGGATGCGTAAGCAGATTCGCCCTTTCCCCTGCAATTTCGCGGGGGAGGGGCGCTTTTTTGTCCGCGGACGATCCTGATGAAATTCACGGATTAACCCGCGGATACTTGCTTTTTTGTATAAAATTGGTTATACTTTGAAGGTAGAACCATCCATATGAGCAAGGAGGATGACGCAAATGGAACTGAAAAACAGAGCGGAGATGGATTCCAAATTTACATGGGATCTCACGCCGATTTTTAAAACAGAGGACGAGTGGGAAGCCATGATGAAGGCGACCACCGAGCAGATCAAGACGCTTGCAACCATTCCCGGCACGCTGAGTGAGTCCGTTGAATCCTTCGCAAAGGGTCTGGGCGAGATTTACGCCGCCATGGAGAACGTGGAGAAGCTGTATGGCTACGCCTTTCTGCGCAAGTCCGGCGACAACGGCGACCCCAAGAGCCAGGAGATGGAGGCGCGCGCCATCACGCTGCTGACGGCACTGCAGTCGGCCATCGCCTTCCTGAACCCCGAGATTCTGGCGATGGACGCGCAGAAGCTGGACGCGTTCATGGCGGACGATTCCGTCAAGACCTATCGCCACATGATCGAGGACGTGCTCCGAGGCCGGAAGTACACGCTGGACGCCGAGCGCGAGAAGATGCTGGCCATGCTGGCCGACGCGGCGCAGACTCCGTCCAACATATTTGACATGTTCGAGAGCGTGGACATGACCTTCCCGCCGGTCACCGGCGAGGACGGCAAACCTGAAACCCTTTCGCACGGCAGCTTCTCCGTGTTCCGCGAGAGCAAGAACCGCGCCGTGCGCAGGGAGGCCTTTGAGAAGTACTTCGGCGAATACGAGAAGTACATCAACGCCATCACGGCCATGTATGCCGGCTCCGTCAAGCTGGACTGCTATTTCTCCGACGTGCGCGGCTATGCCAGCGCCTGCGAGGCCGCGCTGTTCGCCAACAACGTGCCTGTGCAGCTTTACGACAATCTCGTCTCGGCCGTCAGCGGCGGACTGGACACCATGAAGCGCTATCTGGAGCTGCGCCGCCGCGCGCTGGGTCTGGACGAGCTGCATCTGTACGATCTTTACGTGCCCATGGTGGACGAGGTGGACTTCGACATGCCCTTCGACAAGGCCTGCGCGCTGGTCAAGGAGGCGCTCAAGCCGCTGGGCGAGGAGTATGGCAAGCTGCTCGACCGCGCGTTCGCCGAGCGCTGGATCGACGTCTACGAGAATAAGGGCAAGACCACCGGCGCGTACAGCAGCGGCGTGTTCGGCGTGCATCCCTACGTGCTGCTGAACTACACCAACACGCTGGACGACGCGTTCACGCTGGCGCACGAGCTGGGCCATTCCATGCATTCCTATTATTCGGACACGACGCAGGATTACGTCAACCACGACTACTCCATCTTCGTGGCCGAGGTGGCCTCCACGGTCAACGAGGTGCTGCTGACGAAGTATCTGCTGAAGGTGGAGACGGATCCCAAGCGCCGGGCGTACATCCTGAACCACTTCCTCGAGGGCTTCCGCACGACGGTATTCCGCCAGACGCTGTTCGCCGAGTTCGAGCGCCGCGCCCACGAGATGCATCAGTCCGGCCGGCCGCTGACCGCTCAGTCCCTGAACGCCGTGTATCACGAGCTGAACGAGAAGTACTACGAGGGCGCGGTGGTGGATGCGTTCACCGACGTGGAATGGGCGCGGATCCCGCATTTCTATCGCGCGTTCTATGTCTATCAATACTCCACGGGCTTCTGCAGCGCCGTGACCATCGCCGACCGCATTCTGAACGTGCCCGGCGCGGCGGAGGAATATCGCCGCTTCCTGAGCACTGGCGGCAGCGACTATCCCATCAACGAGCTGAAGATCGCCGGTGTGGATCTGACGCAGCCCGAGCCGGTGGCCAACGCCATGCGCGTGTTTGCCGAGACGGTGGACGAGCTGGAAAAGCTGATGTAAAATAAACGACATAAGCAAAGGGGAACCGTTATGATTCCGTTTCTGAGGCTGGCGCTTCTGTTCTTCATCTATGCGTTTCTGGGCTGGTGCACCGAGGTGGCCTTCGCGGCCTGCAAGGAGGGGCGGTTCGTCAACCGCGGCTTCCTGAATGGCCCGGTCTGCCCGATCTACGGCTTCGGCGTGGTGGGCGTGGCGCTGGCGCTGCGTCCGGTGATGGACAGCCTGCCGCTGCTGTTTCTCGGCTCGGTGGTCATCACGTCGCTGATCGAGTTTGTGACCGGCTTCGTGCTGGAAAAGGTCTTTCACGCCAAATGGTGGGACTATTCCGGCATGCCGCTGAACATCATGGGCTATGTCTGCCTGCTGTTTTCGCTGATCTGGGGCGTGGCGTGCACGGTGATTATGAAGCTCGTGTATCCGCCCATTGAGCATCTGGTGTACAGCCTGCCCAAGCCGCTGCTGATCGTGCTGGTGTGCGTGTTCTTCGCTGTGCTCGCGGTGGATCTGGCGGCGACGCTGGCGACCATCCGCAAGCTGAACGAGCGCCTGAAGCGCCTGACCGAGCTGGCCGCGGAGATTCACTCCGTGTCCGACGAGATCGGCAAGGCCATCTCCGATACCACGCTGGCCGCCAAGCAGAAGGCCGAAGCGGGCGAGGAGCGCTGGAACGACTACAAGTCCCAGGTGGAGGAAAAGCTGGATCAGAGCCGCACGGCCCGGGAGCAGCGCAGTGCCGCAATGCGGGATCGCATCGAGCAGGGCCGCGAGGCCGGTGCTCAGCGTCTGGCCGCGCTGAAGGAGAGCTTCTCCAACATGCTCGAGGAGCGTTCCTTTGGTCAGAAGCGACTGATGAACGCCTTCCCGCACCTGAAGAGCAGCGAGCATCAGGCCGCGCTGGAAGCGCTGCGCGAAAAGTACGCTCAGCTGCGCGCCGGCAAGAAGAAATAAATTTCGAATTTCTTGGGCGCTCCGCCGAAATGCTCGGTGGAGCGCTTTGCCGCTTGGACAAAAGAAATTTCTTCCAAACCCTTGATTTTCGTTTTCCGGTGTGTTAAGCTAAAAAATAGGAAAGAAGGTGGAAAAACCTATGAGAATTCTGGAGTCCTCCGAGGATTATCTCGAGGCGATGCTCATGATGAAAGAACAGCATGGCTATATTCGATCGATAGATATTGCTGAGGAGCTGGGCGTGACGAAGCCCAGCGTCAGCTACGCCACCAAAAGGCTGCGCGAAAACGGCTATATCACCATGGATAAAGAGGGCCTGATCACGCTCACGGAATCGGGAATGGAGATTGCCAACCGCATTTATGAGCGCCACAAGACGCTGACCCATTATTTTATGTTTCTGGGTGTGGACGAGGAGACCGCGCGCGAGGACGCGTGCAAGGTGGAGCACGATTTGAGCAACCAGACCTACGACGCGCTCAAGCGCCATGCGCAGGCGCAGATGACGAAGCAGGCGGAATAAGGCCGCCGGAGCAGAGCGAAGGCCCGTTTCTTTCGATGAAACGGGCCTTCGCTTTTTCAGGCGTTGCGGTTGCGGAACTGCTGAGGCGTTTCGCCGGTGACGTTCTTGAATACCTTGGTGAAATAGCTCTGATCCTCGAAGCCGCAGGCTCCGGCGATTTCGGCCAGCCGCATCTCGGTCATGGTCAGCAGACGCTTGCTCTTCTCCACGCGCACATTGTTCAGAAAGCGCGTGAACGACACGCCGGCTTCCTGCTTGAAGATGCGGCTTAAATAGGTGGGCGAGAGGTAGACGTGCCGCGCCGCGTCCTCCAGCGTGATGTGATGCTGGTAGTTCTGATGGATGAAGTAGATGGCGTTGTGGATGGCGTCGGAGTGCTTCGCGTCCTGCAGATTGAAGTTGCTGTCCATGAACTGGCGCAGCGCGTTGGACAGCTGTTTGGACAGGTCGACGATGTTGGCGCAGCGGGGAATGGTCTCGAAGTACTCGTCGTTCAGACGCAGAATGTACTCCGCGTCCGCGCCGCTGCGAATGGCTGTGCGCGAAATCAGCACCAGCAGCTCGTAGCAGCGCGCCCGGATCCAGCGGAAATTTCCGCCGGAGGAGAACATGATGTGGCCGAGAATTTCGTTGAGAATGCCCTGCGCCTTTTCGCGCTGGGACTGAAGCATGTACTGCGTCAGCACCTGTTCCAGCCGGAAGGGATAGCTGGGCGACTGGCCGCCGCGCTTCAGCTCGAAAATATAGGAGGAAATCTGTCCCTGAAGGTACTCCGAGCGCTGGGTCTCGATCATGCCGTTGGCGGCGGAGACGTTGTTCATGAAGCCCACGGACATGAACAGCAGCGTGGACAGCGACGTGACCGCCGAAGGTTCCACATAGGGCACGTTCTTCAGCTCGTCCTGAATCAGGAGAATCTTGTCCTCGGGGAGCCTGCGCAGTTCCTGAAGCTCATAGGCGATGTAGTCCTGCTCGTCCACCATCAGAAACGGCCCCACGGTCAGCTTGGCCACGGCTTCGTCATGGCCGATGATGGGGGAGACGAAGCAGGTCAGACCCATGGCGCAGAAGTAGATGTACTTGCCGCCGAAGCGCTCGGCCTCCTTCAGGCCGTAGAGATGCGTCCGAGAACACTGCTGAGCGGGCAGGTCGGCCAGTTGGCACATTTTGCAGTCGGCGCAGCTGTAGCCGCATTGCTCGAAGACCGCGCCGTCGGGATCCGTCACCGCGCAGCCCAGCCCCGTCGCGCCGGAAAAGGCCCTCGCACATTCCTGGGCGAGGGTGCGGTCAAAATCGGGCAGGCGCTGCGTCATGAAAAGGACTCCTTTATGGGGTGATGTACATTTACATTATAGCACAGTTCCATGAAAAAAAGAGGATCGGCCATTGTAAATTTATGCGCTCTCAGAAAAAAGGAAAATCCTTGCGCAGGCGACAAGAATTTACCATGGGAAGATTGTTTTTTACTAGAAAGACTGAAACGGCTTTGTTACAATAAAGGTGCAATTATTGCAAGGAGGGATAAACTATGGCGATTTTGGAAGACATTTCCTTGAACCTTCAGCGCGGCAAAGCGAAGGTCGTCAAGGAGCTGGTTCAGCAGGCAGTGGACCAGGGCATCGACGCCAAGCAGATTCTTGAAGAGGGACTGCTCGCCGGCATGGGCATTGTGGGCGAGAAGTTCAAGAACAACGAAGTGTTCGTTCCCGAAGTACTGGTGGCGGCTCGCGCGATGAACATGGGCGTGTCCATCCTCAAGCCCCTGCTGACGAGCGCCCACGTCGAGGCCAAGGGCCGCGCGTGCATCGGCACCGTCAAGGGCGACCTGCATGACATCGGCAAGAATCTGGTGAAGATGATGCTCGAGGGCAAGGGCCTCGAAGTCATCGATCTGGGCACCGACGTTGCTCCCGAGACCTTCGTACAGACGGCCAAGGAGCAGAACTGCCAGATCATCTGCTGCTCCGCGCTGCTGACCACCACCATGGGCGTCATGGGCGACGTGGTGAAGGCGGCTGAGAACGCGGGCATCCGCGATCAGGTAAAGATCATGGTCGGCGGCGCGCCGATTACCCAGAGCTTCTGCGATGAAATCGGAGCCGACGTGTACACGTCCGACGCGGCGAGCGCTGCGGATGCGGCCATCGAGCTTTGCGCGAAATAAATCCAATTCCTCTGCGGCAGCGCTGAACGGCAAATCAGCGCTGCCGCTGTGCATATTTGGGGAAATACGGGCGAAAACCGCCGCCCATAGAGAAGAGGAGCGAAGAATGGAAGAAAAATACACGCTTCGGGTCGTCGCCGAGGAGGGCGGACGGGAGCTGACGGGCCTGCGAAGGGCGACGCTGAGCGCGCTTCTGCAGGAAAACGGCTTTGACGCGCCCACGCCCTGCGGCGGTCACGGCAAGTGCGGCAAGTGTCGTGTGCGCGCGGCGGGCGATCTGTTGCCCGCTCCGGACGCGGACGGAACCTGTCTGGCCTGTCAGACGGAGCTGACGGGCGAGGCAGTGGTCTGGCTGAAGGCGCCGCGAATGATGGAATCCATCGAGGGGCTGGGCGAGCTGCCCGATTTTGAGCGCGATCCCGTGGACGGCGAATATGGCCTGGCCGTGGACGTCGGCACCACCACGGTGGTGGCTCAGCTGATTTCGCTGAAGGACGGCCGCGCGCTGGCCGCCGTGGCCGCGGAGAATCCCCAGCGCGCAGTGGCCTACGATGTGATCGGCCGCACGCAGGCGGCGCTGGAGGGCCGCGGCGGATTGCTCAAAGAGCTGATCGGCTCGGAAATCGCGCGCATGGAGGCGCTGCTCTGCAAGCGGCAGGGCGTCTCCGGCGACCAGATTTCCGCGCGGGTCTGCACGGGCAACACCACCATGCTGTATCTGCTCACAGGCCGCAGCCCGGAGTCGCTGGCGAAGGCGCCCTTCGAGGCGGACTGCCTGTTCGGCATGGTGGAAAACGGCGTCTATCTCCCGGCGTGCTTCGGCGCGTATGTGGGCGCGGACATCGTCTGCGCGCTGCTGGCCAGCGGCATGATGGGGCGCGACCGGACGGCGATGCTCATCGACATCGGCACCAACGGCGAAATCGCCCTTCTGCACAGGGGCAGACTGTATTGCTGCGCCACGGCGGCGGGCCCGGCCTTCGAGGGCGTGGGCATCTCCTGCGGCGTGAGCAGCGTGCGCGGCGCCATCGAGTCCGCGTGGGTGGAGAACGGCAAAATCACCGTGCATACCATCGGCGACGCGGAGTCGGTGGGCGTCTGCGGTTCGGGCCTGATCGATGTGACGGCGTGTCTGCTGGAGACGGAGAAGCTGGACGAGACGGGCGCGATGGACGAGGACGCGCAGATCGCGCCGGGCATCACGCTCACCCGTCAGGACGTGCGCATGATTCAGCTGGCCAAGGGCAGCATCTGCGCGGGCATGCGCACGCTGATGGCCATGGCGGGCATCGGCGTGGACGACGTGGAGCATCTCTACATCGCCGGCGGATTCGGGCGGCACATCCGTCTGGAGAGTGCTCAGCGCATCGGCCTGATTCCCGAATTCGCGCCCGATCGCATTCGCGTCATCGGAAACGCCGCGCTGGCAGGCGCGGTGATGTACCTGCTCAAGCGCGGCGCTGAAAAAGACGCGCGGAAACTGGTGGCGCGCAGCGAATGCATCAACCTGGCCCAGTCCCCGCTGTTTCAGAATTTCTATGTGGAGTGCATGCTGTTCCCCGAGGCGGAATGACCTCAGGCGCGGCTTTCGCAGTAGATGCAGCGATAGACGCGCTTTTTGCCGCCCGTCAGCTTGAAGATGTGCGGCAGCTCCTGCTCGATGGTGGTGATGCAGCGCGGATTGCGGCAGCGAATCACGTTCACCAGCTTCTCGGGCAGCGCCATATGGCGCTTTTCGGAGATCGAGCCGTCGCGGATGATGTTGACGGTGCAGTCCGGCGCAATATATCCCAGAACGTCCCAGTCAATGTCCATGCCGCCATCGATTTTGATAATGTCCTTGCGGCCCAGACGCTGGCTGGACACGTTCTTGAGAATTGCCACGGAGCAGTCGGCCTGCTCCAGGTTCAGATGCTGATACAGCTCCATGGCCTTTCCGGCGGGAATGTGGTCGATGACGACGCCGTTCTGAATCGGATCAATGTTCATGTCAGCGCACCTCCAGCAGCTTCATAATCAGCGCCATGCGGACGTACTTGCCGTTGAGCGCCTGGCGGAAATAGCACGCCCGGGGATCGTCGTCCACGGCGACGGCGATTTCGTTCACGCGGGGCAGCGGATGCAGAATGGACAGGTCGCTCCGGGCGCGGGTCAGGCGCGCGGGGGTGAGCACGTAGCTGTCCTTCAGGCGCAGATAGTCTTCCTCGTTGAAGAAGCGCTCCTTCTGCACGCGGGTCATGTACAGGACGTCCAGCTCGGGCAGCACCGCGTCCAGATTGTCCGTCTGCACGTATTCCAGCTTCTTTTCCTTCAGCACGTCCTTGACGTAGCTGGGCAGCTTCAGCTCGTCCGGGGAAACCAGCACGAACCGGATGCCCTCGTAGCGCGAAAGGGCGTTGATGAGGGAGTGGACGGTGCGGCCGAATTTCAGATCGCCGCAGAAGCCTACGGTCATGCGGTCGAGGCGGCCCTTCTCGCGGTGAATGGTCAGAAGGTCGGTCAGCGTCTGGGTGGGGTGGTTGTGGCCGCCGTCGCCGGCGTTGATGATGGGCACGGTGGATTTCATGGCCGCGACCATCGGCGCGCCCTCCTTGAAGTGGCGCATGGCGATAATGTCGGCGTAGCAGCCCACCACGCGCACGGTGTCGGACACGCTCTCGCCCTTGGATGAGGAGCTGTTGGCCGCGTCGGAAAAGCCGATGACGTGGCCGCCCAGCTCGTACATGGCGGCTTCGAAGCTCAGGCGCGTGCGCGTGGACGGCTCGAAGAACAGCGTCGCCAGCTTTTTGCCCGCGCACTTGTGGGCGTAATCATAGGGATGGGCGATGATGTCGTTGGCGGTGGCGAGCAGCTCGTCGATCTCCGCGGGCGTGAGGTCGAGAATGTCGATCAGATGTCTCATTTCGCGCCTCCGATCCAGCTCTCGTCGCTGGGGTTGTTGCGGAAGGCGATCAGCCGCTGTACGTCCTCGGGGCGGATGTAGCCGGTCTCGGCGGCGGTCTCGGCCATCGCGTCGAAGTCGGTAAGGGAGTAATTGGTCACATGGGCTTCGGCCAGACGGTCGAGGCCCTTCTGCATGCCGTAGGTGAAGATGGACACCACGCCCAGCACGTCGGCGCCCGCCTCGCGCAGCGCGTCCACCACGTCGATGACGCTGCCGCCGGTGGAGATCAGATCCTCCACCACCACGACCTTCTGGCCGGGCAGCAGCTTGCCCTCGATGCGGTTCTTGCGGCCGTGATCCTTCGCGCCGGAGCGGACGTAGCCCATGGGCAGGTTCATCAGATGGCCGACGATGGCGGCGTGGGCGATGCCCGCGGTGGACGTGCCCATCAGCACCTCAACCTCGGGAAAGTGCTCGCGCACCAGCGCGGCCAGCCCCTCTTCGATCTGGGTGCGCACTGCGGGCGCGGTCAGCGTCAGGCGGTTGTCGCAATAGACAGGGCTCTGGATGCCGCTGGCCCAGGTAAAGGGCTCGTCGGGGCGGAAGATGACGGCCTGAATGCTCAGAAGAGCCTTTGCAATCTGCTTTTTCATGGTAATTTCCTCCATAAACTCAATCTCAGGCGAATTCGCGCATGGCGCGGCGATAGGCCTCCACGGGATCCTCGGCGGCGGTGATGGGCCGACCCATGACGATGAAGTCGGAGCCCAGCTCCTTTGCCCGGGCGGGAGTGGCGACGCGCGCCTGATCGTCGGCGGCCGCGCCGGCAAAGCGAACGCCGGGGGTGACGGTCAGGAAGTCCGCGCCGCAGGCGGCGTGTACGTCGGGGGACTCCAGCGGCGAGCAGACCACGCCGTCCAGCCCGGCCTCGCGGGCGTTGCGCGCGTAGTGCATCACCACGTCGGCCAGCGGCTTTTCGATCCACTGGTCGCGCTCCATGCGCTCCTGATTCGTGGAGGTCAGCTGGGTCACGGCGATGAGCAGCGGTCGCGTGCCGTCGGGGCGGGTCAGGCCCTCCACGGCGGCCTTCATCATGTCGATGGTGCCGAAGGCGTGGAGGTTGCACATGTCCACGTCCAGCCGGCTGAGCACGGCCATAGCCTTGCGCACCGTGTTGGGAATGTCGCACAGCTTCAGATCCAGAAAGATCCTGTGGCCGCGGCGCTTGATCTCCCGGACGATCTCCGGGCCCTCGGCGTAGAACAGCTCCATGCCGATTTTGACGAAGGGCTTTTCGTCCTTAAAGCGGTCGAGAAAGGCGAGCGTCTGCTCGCGGCCGGCGAAATCGCAGGCGATGATGACTTCACGATTCATGCGTGTGCGCCTCCCGTAATGTCGCTGAGTTTTTCGATGCGGTATTTTTCCATGGCACCGGGCAGGGATTCGATGATATCCCGGCAGGCATAGGGGTTCACCAGATTGGCCGCGCCGATCTGCACGGCGGCTGCGCCGGCCAGCATCATCTCGATCACGTCCTCGGCGGAGGTGATTCCGCCCATGCCGATGATGGGAATGCGCACGGCCTCGTAGACCTGCCAGACCATCCGAACGGCCACGGGGAACACGGCGCTGCCTGAAAGGCCGCCGGTCACGTTGGCCAGCAGGGGTCTGCGGCGGCGCGGGTCGATGCGCATGCCCAGCAGCGTGTTGATGAGACTCAGGCCGTCGGCTCCGGCCTGCTCGCAGGCGCGGGCGATGGCGGCAATGTCCGTGACGTTGGGCGTGAGCTTGACGTAGACCGGCTTCTTGCAGACGGCCTTCACCGCGCGCGTGACCTCCGCGGCGGCTTCGGGATCCGTGCCGAAGCTCATGCCGCCGCCGTGGACGTTGGGACAGGAGATGTTGACCTCGATCAGGCCCACCTGCTCCTGTATATCGAGCTTCGCGGCGCACTGGACGTATTCGTCGATGGAGAAGCCGCTGACGTTGGCGATGACCTTCTTGCGGAAGCGCTCCTTCAGCCGGGGCAGCTCGTCGGAGATCACCCTGTCCACAC
This sequence comes from uncultured Eubacteriales bacterium, assembly GCA_900553265.1. Taxonomy (GTDB): domain Bacteria; phylum Bacillota; class Clostridia; order Christensenellales; family Aristaeellaceae; genus Faecivicinus. The sequence continues at coordinate 2,378 of USDD01000042.1, read as the reverse complement.
CGGGATTCTGAAGCCCGACAGCATTGAGCATGCCCGAGGCGCATTCGGCGATGCGCGGGCCGGGATTGCCGAAGCGGGGGGCGAGGGTGGTTCCCTTGATGGAGAAGGTACCCAGGCAGTTGATGTCGTACAGCTCGGCGAACTCGTGACCATAGCCGAAGGTTCCGCTGGCGGGGATGACGGGGTTGTCCAGCGTCCAGCCGGAGAGAGTTACGCGGGTGTCTACCATACGATCTCCTCCCTTCGCAGCACCGGGCCGTCCTTGCAGATGCGCTTCGCGCCGTATTTGGTCTTGCAGGTGCAGCCCATGCACGCGCCGAAGCCGCAGCCCATGCGCGATTCAAAGCTGAACTGTCCCGGCACGTCCGCGGCATTATAGACGGCCTTGAGCATTGGCTCCGGGCCGCAGGCGCAGACGGCGCTGGGCGCGGGCAGCTGCTTCATCGCGTCGGTGACGAAGCCGCGCACGCCATAGCTGCCGTCGGCCGTGGCCACCACGACCTTCGCGCCCAGCGCGCGGAATTCCTCTTCATAGAAAATCTCTTCTCTGGCGTTGAAGCCGAGCACGACGGTTACGTCCGCGCCGCGGGCGAGAAGCCTGCGTGCCAGCAGATACATGGGCGGAACGCCCGCGCCGCCGCCGATGAGCATGGGCCGGTCGCCGCATTCGTCCAGCGAATAGCCGTTGCCCAGTCCCACCAGCGCGTCCAGCTTTTCGCCGGGCTGCATGCGGGACATGGCCTCGGTGCCGCGGCCCACGACCTTGTAGATCAGCGTGAGCGCGTCGCCGTCCACATTGCACACCGAGATGGGGCGGCGCAGATAGAAGCCGTCCAGCCGCAGGTTTACGAACTGGCCCGGCGCGGCGACTGCGGAGCAGTCGCCGCGCAGAACCATCTCGAACACGTTCGGCGCGAGGCGGCGATTGGAAACGATTTCAAACAGGCATTGTTTCATGGATTCACTCTCCGTCGATGGTGGAAACCGGCAGGGTCATCTCTTCCAGAACGTCCAGCAGCACGCGCACGGTGTCCAGCGCGGTGAACATGGTGACGTTGTTCTCCACCGACAGGCGGCGGATCATGAAGCCGTCCCGCGCCTGCCCCATGGAGCCCACGTCGTGGGTGTTGATGACGTAGGCGATGTGGCCCTGACGCAGCGCGGAGGGGATGTCGTCCGCGTCCACGCTGAGCTTGCGGCGCACACGGGTGCGAATGCCGTTCTCGCGCAGGAACTGGGCCGTGCCCGGCGTGGCCTCGATGTTGAAGCCCAGGTTGTAGAACCGGCGGATCAGCGGCAGCGCTTCCTCCTTGTCCTTGTCGGCCACGGTGGCCAGCACAGTGCCGTAATTCTGAAGCTGCATGCCCGAGGCCTGAAGCGCCTTGTACAGCGCGCGGTTCAGGCGCGCGTCGTAGCCGATGGCCTCACCGGTGGACTTCATCTCGGGGGACAGATACGCGTCCAGACCGCGGATCTTGGCCAGCGAGAACACCGGAACCTTGACATACCAGCGCTGCTTCTCGTCGGGGTAGAGGTCAAAGATGCCCTGCTCCTTCAGCGAGATGCCGAGGATGGCGCGGGTGGCGATGTCCGCGAGACTGTAGCCCGTGGCCTTGGACAGGAACGGTACGGTGCGCGACGAGCGGGGATTGACCTCGATGACGTACACGTTATCGGCCTTGTCCACGATGAACTGGATGTTGTACAGACCCACGATGCCCAGACCCAGACCCAGCTTCTTGGTGTAGCCCAGGATGATTCCCTTCACGCGGTCGGAGATGCTGAAGGGCGGATAGACGCTGATGGAGTCGCCGCTGTGCACGCCGGTGCGCTCCACCAGCTCCATAATGCCGGGCACGAACACGTTGCGGCCGTCGCAGATGGCGTCCACCTCCACCTCCTTGCCGAGAATGTAGTGGTCGACCAGCACGGGCTTCTCCGCGTCCACGTCGAAGGCGGCCTTCAGATACTGGCGCAGCTGCGCCTCGGCGGCGACGATCTGCATGGCGCGGCCGCCCAGCACGAAGCTGGGACGCACCAGCACGGGATAGCCCACCTCTTCGGCGGCGCGAACGCCCTCCTCGATGCTGGTGACGGCGCGGCCGGCGGACTGGGGAATGTTCAGCTTATGGAGAATGTGCTCGAACGCGTCGCGGTTTTCGGCGTTTTCGATGGCCTGCACGTCCGCGCCGACGATCTTCACGCCGCGATCCTCCAGCGGAGCGGCGAGGTTGACCGCCGTCTGGCCGCCGAGGGAGGCGATGACCTCGTCCGCGCCCTCGTAGACGAGGATGTTGTTCACGTCCTCGGGGGTCAGCGGCTCGAAGTACAGCTTGTCCGAGGTGGTGTAGTCGGTGGAGACCGTCTCGGGGTTGTTG
>USDD01000041.1 GCA_900553265.1 uncultured Eubacteriales bacterium | reverse complement strand
AAGTAGGTCAGCGCGAAGTCGACGGTCAGAGAGCAGACGGAGTTTTCATCCGCGCCGTTGAGCGGGTAGATGCCCGGCGCGACCTTCATCGGCTTCTGAGGATCGGTGTAGATGTTCTGACGCAGGCCGCACAGCGCCAGTGCCTCGGCGTAGCCGAACTTGTCCATCACGAGGATGGAGCCGTACTTCAGCGTGAACGCCGCCGCCAGAGCGGTTTCCATGTGCGCGTCGCCGTCAGCCAGCTTGGCGATGTTGACGATGGACGGATAGCCGAAGGTGCGGTCGCCGTCCTTGAGGTTGGTGCGGCGCACCAGCACGGCGTTGGCGAAGGTCTCCTTCGCGGTCTTGCCGGTCACGTCGATGATGAGCTTCTTGTTGCCCTTGCCTTCCAGCGCCTTGATGTTGTCATAGATCTCGGAAAGATCCGCGCCGGACACGCCCAGAACCACGCCCGCCTCGGTGGCGACCGCGTTCATCGCGTCGAGATTGTCCTTGTTCGCGCCGTTCAGGATGGGCTTTTCGGCCTTGCAGACCTCCAGCGCCGCCTTGGCGACTTCCGCGTCCGCGCAGTTGAGGATCAGCGCGCGGTCGGCCTCCATGGCCTTCTTCACCAGCGCGACGTACTTGTCCGCGCCGTTGTCGGCGTAGTTGAGGAACAGGAACTCGGCGTACTCACGCTCTCCGATGCGCTCATAATCGACCTTCTTGATCTCTGCCAGTTTGGCGTCCAGCTCCGCGTCGTCCATGCAGGAGCACAGCGCGCCCGCGAACAGGTTCTTGCTGACCAGCGTCTTCTCATGACGGAACAGCACGGTTTCGCCGCCCAGCTTGTGAGCGTTGTCGCCGGCGCCGACTTCGATGGTCTTCATCAGGGGCGCGGTGGCTTCGGACAGAGTCGCCAGCGCGTCGGCGGACATGTAGGGGCATTTCTCGATGGAAACCGCGCCCTGCGCAACCTTCATGGCGAACGCCATACAGGTGGGGCTGCCGCATTCCTTACAATTCTTCTTGGGGGTCAGCTTAAAGATGTCAAGACCTTTCAGTGCCATGGTAATATTCCTCCTTCCCTGCTTACATCAGGCTGTCGATGAACTTGGAGATCGTAGCGATGGAAGCGGGATGCCTCATGATAACCACATTGGAACCACCCACCAGACAGGCGGACGCGGTGCAGATTTCCATCTCGATGCCGCGCTCCTCGGACGGGCCCCATTCGGGAGCCTCGGCCTCGGGGAGAACCGCTTCCTTCGTGCCCCAGGTTTCGGGAGAAACGGGGGTCACGATGGGCATCTGGAGCATGGCGTCGTTCTGCGCCAGCGCGGCGGCCTTGACGCGATCCAGCGTGGAAGCCAGATACTCGTAGCCGTAACCGGCGGCGGAGGAGCCGAGGTTCATGCAGATGCTCGCGGCGGGCACGCCGAGCTGGGTCAGCAGAACGTTGAGCTGCTTGGCCAGGTTGATGTCCACGGCAGATTCCGCGCCGACCTTCTGATTGTAGGCCAGACCGGCGGAAGCGCCGACGTTCTTGTAGTTTTCTTCGCGGGAGGAAAGAACCAGAATGTTCTTGCCCTGCAGCGCGTCGGAGATCGCGTTGAAGAGCTGAGCGTCCTTTTCGATGTTCTTGCAGCCCATCACGAGGATCGGCATGGTCACGGCGTCGGCCACGGCCTTGGCGATCTCGACGCACTCTTCGACGGACTTGTTCTCGCCGTTGGGGTCTGCGCTCTCAAAGTGCAGGCAGATGGCGGAAGCGCCCTCCATCGTCTCGGCGCGCTTTGCCATGTCGACGACGGTTTCGCAGCCCTCGTAGAACTTCAGCATGCCGGGATTGGTCTCGCCTTCCAGGGCGGTGTCGCGAATCTCGACGGCGATCTTGGGGCTGTTGGCGATGGGTGCGTCAAAGGTGTAAAACGGCAGAACATTTTCGCCGCCGATCACGATGCTCTTGTCGCCCGTGCCGAGGGTGACGGCATTGATCGAAGCATTGAACGCCTGCTTTTTCGGAGTGAAAGCCATAATCGTATCCCCCTAGTTAAAAGTGATCGTTGTTCAGAGTTGGAGCTTTTTCATCATTTCGCGCAGCGCTTCCTTGATCGGAGAATTCTCCGGCACCTTGGCGCTGGGTTTGCCCTCGCAGTCGGCCTCATAGACGGTTTCGTCCTGCGGAAGAACGCCGAGGAGCTTCAGCCCATGCTTCTCGATTTCCTCGCGGACGCCGTCGTTGAGCTGTCCGTTGGGCGCGCGGTTGACGATCAGCTGCATGGTTCCGGGGTTCAGCTCCAGCTCGCCCACCATTTCGGCAATGCGAGCGGCGGCCTGAACGCCCCGCCGGGAGCAGTCGCTGACGAGCAGCAGGGTGTCGACGTGCGGCAGCGTGCCGCGGCTGATGTGCTCGAGGCCCGCCTCGTTGTCGATGACCATATACTTGTAGTTGTTGACATACTTGTCGATCTGCGTTTTCAGAACGCCGTTGACGTAGCAGTAGCAGCCCTTGCCCTGCGTGCGCCCCATGACGAGCATGTCGAAATCGTCCTCTTCGACGAGCGCCGAATTGAACTTGTACTCGGCGTACTCCTGCTTGGTCATGCCCGAGGGAATCGGGCTGACGGGCAGCAGCTCCGCGCGCGCCATCTCCTCGCGAATGTCGCCCAGCGTGGTTTCCACCTCAACGCCGAGGACTTCGTTCAGATTGGAGTTCGCATCCGCGTCCACCACCAGCAGCGGACCCATGCCCTTCTGGCAGAGGTAGTCGATCATCATGCCGCAGGTCGTCGTCTTGCCGACGCCGCCCTTTCCGGCCACTGCAATGATATGAGCCATTTTTCCCCTTTCCGGCGAGTCGCATGACCCGCCTGCCGTTTCTGTTCCGGGGCGCGGAGCCCCTCTCTGCGCCCCGGAATGAATTCAGCAAACCGCGTCCCCGCGTCGGCGGAGTTTGCCCGCCGGCGATGTGCGGCAGATTTTAGCCGACGTAATCCATGATGCCCGATTCCTTGACCAGGCGGGTCACGTCCTCATACTTGTTCAGCGCGTACAGGTGGATGCCGTCGATGCCGGCCACGCGGTACTCGTCGATGAGCTTGATGGTGTATTCCATGCCGGCTTCCTTGAACGCCGCCTTCTTGTTGGCGATGGACTCTTCGCTCTCGTTGGGCGCGAAGGGATTCGGGAAGATCCAGTGCTTGGAGATGATCTCGGACAGGGCGCGCGGCATGACGCAGCCATTGCGGGACAGCGCCATGTTGATGGTGGCGGCGGCGTCCAGCACGGGCATGATGCCCACGTCCACGGGCAGCCAGATGCCCGCGCCGCGGATGGCGTCCATCCACCAGCGGAACTGATCCATGTCCCAGCACAGCTGAGTCATGATGTAGTCGGCGCCCTCATCCTGCTTCTGCTTCAGGAAGGAGATGTCCGCCTCGATGCTGCGGCAGGCGATGTGGCCTTCCGGAGAGCCGGCGACGGCGATGGTGAACTTCTGGCCGAACTCCTTGCGGACGAACTTCACCAGCTCGGTGGCGTAGTGCAGGTCGCCGTTGGTGCCGGTCCAGCCGAAGGGGATGTCGCCGCGCAGGGCGAGCATGTGATCGATGCCGTGATCCAGATAGGTCTGCAGCTGCTCCTTGATGCCCTCCTTGGTGTTGGCCACGCAGGTGAAGTGGGTCACAGGGATGGCCTTGCCGTCCTTCTTGATCTTGTCGAGCACCTCGAGGTTCTTGCCGACATTGGTTCCGCCTGCGCCGTAGGTGCAGGAAATATAATCGGGGTTCAGCTCGTACAGGTGGTCCAGCACGCCGCCTTCGGTGCAGAGCTTTTCCATGCCGGCGTCCGTCTTGGGCGGGAACACCTCAAACGAAAACGCCATGCGATCCTTCAGGATTTCAGCAACGTTCTTCATGTATACTCCTCCTAAATCATATCAACCCAATGCATAGTTCTCAGAACTATATCATCATACGGATTTATGGTATCACAAATGTGTCGCAAGTGCAAGCACCCTTGTCAAATTTCGCTTTAAATTCGAGTAAACACGTACTTCTGAACCATCCCGGAGCAGTCGGCAAAGACCGTCAGGTTGTCCTCGTCCTTCGTTTCGACCGTGAGCTTCAGGTTCTTTTCATCCCGGAGCATTTCGCGGACGGTCTGAACGGGATCGTCCGTCTCCACCTCGTCGAAGAAAACGTCCCGCATCTGATTGTTCGCGCACTCGTTCTGAATTTCGCGAACCACCTCGTAAAACGCCACCGTCTCTCCCCCCCTTCTCAGAATTGCGCAAAGGGCCGGCGAACGCAAACGCGGCCGCCGGCCCGGATGGAGTCCTTCGTCAATTCTTCGGCGCGACGATCACCGTGCCGCCGGTCAGATCGGCCGAGGCGACCTCGCCCGGGATCCTCTCCTCGCGGCCCATGATGTCGGTCAGCGTCACCACGCCGTCCTTGCACTCGATGAGCATGACGTTTTTCAGAATTTCATTTTCCGGCTTCTTGGAGCCGCGATAAACAGTGGACAGGCACATGAAAATCGCTTCCCTTCTTTTATTTAGAAACGTTCATCGCCGCCAGCACGGCCGACAGGCGCATGTTGCCCTTTTCAAAATCGGACACCGCGGCCATGACCTGCTCGTAGGCGGTGTTGTCGCCCATGGCCTGAAGCTGCTTGGCCAGACCCGCCAGCTCGTTGGCGTGGGCAGTGTTGTGGTTGACCATGTACTTCATCAGCGCCGCCAGCTCGGCCTTGGGATCGGCGCAGCCCGCGCAGCCGGCGCAGGCCTTGGGATCGCAGTGCTCGTGGCTGTGCTCATGGTCGTGGGTATGCTCGTGGTCGTGGGTATGCTCGATGCCGTGGGCATGCATATATTCGTGATCGTGCTCGTGATGCTCGTGTCCCATCTCGATTCACTCCTCTTTCCTCATTTTGTTTCGGTTCCACTGAGATTATACAACAGTCCGCGCAATTTGTCAAAGCGTCGCCTTTCCCTGCGCGTCCACGCTCAGCATACCGCGAAAAGGCCGTCTTTGCAAGCCTCCCCGGGGGATGCGCGGCGCGATTCTTCTTATTTATTTAACAGTCCGCCGCCGAATGCGCGTTGCTTTTCGCGGCATTCTATCGTACAATGGAATTTGAGGTGAAGCCCCATGTGCGACGAACACATCCACAATTCCTTTGAGGAACACGACCACGCCTACCTGCACGAGCACGGCATCGAGCATTCCCACAGCCACGAGCACGGTCACGGTCATACCCACGAAAACACCAAGTCGGTGCTCAACCGCCTCTCCCGCGCCATCGGCCATCTCCAGTCCGTCAAGCGCATGGTGGAGGAGGGCCGGGACTGCTCCGAGGTGCTGGTGCAGATTGCCGCCGTGCGCTCGGCCATCGACAACACCGGCAAGGTCATCCTTCAGGATCACCTGAAGCACTGCATCGTCGAGGCGGCGCAGGAGGGCGACCGGCAGGCCATCGACGACCTGTGCAGGGCCATCGACAAATACATGAAGTGACCGGCGATTGTTAAATTGCGCAAACCCGTTGCAACTTTCCCCCATTGACGCTATAATTAAGCGTGAATGGGGGGATTGTCGTATTTGCCGAATCGGGCTGACGGGAAAAGATGCAGAATCTGTCAAATTTCGCCCGGATTCATTTCCATGGATTGTATGAGTAGGAATGGCGCGTCAAGTATCGGCGGATGGGAGGTTGCCGCCGGGCGAAGGAATTCTCGGATTCCGCGATGCCATTATCGCATCCGCTAACACAATCAGAGCCCTGCGAAGGCTTTTTCGCGGGCAATTTCATCCAAGGAACAACCTCCTCCAATCAGAATGGAGGCTTTTTTATGTCCAAAATCAATTCCACCAAGGCAAAGATCACCACTCGCGCACTGGTAACCATGGCTCTGCTGTCCGCCATCAGCGTCGTCCTCGCCCGCCTGATCATCCCCATGCCCAACGTGACCACGCGCTTCTCCATCGAAGCCGTGCCGATCATTCTGGCTGGCCATCTCTTCGGGCCCCTTTCGGGCGCGATCGTGGGCTTCGTGGCCGACTTTGTGGGCTGCCTGTTCTCCGGCTACGGCTACAACCCCGCGTTCTCCGTGCCGCCGATCCTCATCGGCCTGTGCGCGGGTCTGCTGCGGCCGCTGCTGTACAGGCGCGTGAGCTATCTGCGCGTGCTGGCGTCGTTCCTGCCGGCGGTGGTGCTGGGCTCCATGCTGTGGGAGAGCTACTGGCTGTCCTTCTTCTACGGCGGCCGCACGTTCCTGGGCTTCCTGGGCGTGCGCAGCATCCAGTTCGCCATCACCAGCGTCGTCAACGCCTTCGTGGTCTTCGCCCTGTTTAAGAGCAACGTGCTCAGCACGCTGCACCTCTGGCCGCCGGTCAATGCGAAAATCCCCGCCGAAGGCGTCGGCGAATCGGCGACCGAGGCCCAATAAAGACACAGTTTGATTCGAAAAGAGTGAGAAGCATGCGCATCGAAGAAGCACTGGAATACATCCACAACATCAACTGGAACTGGCTCAACGCGCTGCCCGGACTGAGCCGCACCGTGGAGCTGATGGAGCGCATCGGCAACCCGCAGAAGAAGCTGAAGTTTATCCACATCGCCGGAACCAACGGCAAGGGTTCCACCGCGGCGATGCTGGCCTCGATTCTTCAGAAGGCGGGCTACCGCACCGGACTGTACACGTCGCCCTACATTATCCGCTTCAACGAGCGCATGCAGATCAACGGCGAGCAGATTTCCGACGAGGAGGTCTGCGAAATTCTTCAGGAGATCCGCCCCGTGGCCGACGCGATGGCCGACCATCCCACCGAGTTCGAGCTGGTCACCGCCATCGCCATGGTCTACTTCCTCCGCCATCAGTGCGACATCGTCGTGCTGGAGGTGGGGCTGGGCGGCGAAATGGACGCGACCAACGTCATCGATCCGCCCGAGGCCAGCGTCATCGTGAACATCGGTCTGGATCACACCCAGGTGCTGGGCAGCACCGTCGAGGAAATCGCCCACACCAAGGCCGGCATCATCAAGCCCGGCTCGCCCTGCGTGCTCTACGGCCAGCAGCGCTCCGTGGAGGAGGTCATCGAGAAGGTCTGCGCCGAGCGCGGCTGCAAGCTGTATCGCGCGGATTACGCCGACGTACATCCCCTCTCGGCCTCGCTGGAGGGCCAGCGCTTCGACTGGAAGAATCTCAGGGATCTGTCGCTGCCGCTGCTGGGCGAGCATCAGCTGCACAACGCCGCCACCGTGCTGACCACCATCGACGCCATCCGCGACCGCGGCTGGAACGTGCCCGAGCGCGCCGTGCGCGAGGGCCTGGCCGATGTGCGCTGGCCCGGTCGGTTCGAGATTCTGCGCAGAAACCCCATGTTCATTGTGGACGGCGGGCACAATCCCCAGTGCCTCGAGGCGCTGGAGGACGCGCTTAGAACCTATCTGCCCGGCAGAAAGCTGGTGTTTCTGAACGGCTGCATGGCCGACAAGGACTACGGCGACATGTTCAACCACCTCGCGCCCTTCGCGCAGGAGTTTGTGACGGTCAGGCCCGACAACCCCCGCGCCCTGTCCGCCGAGGAGCTCAGCCAGTACATCCGCAGTCATCTCGGCGCGAAGGCCACGCCCTGCGCCACCGTCGCCGACGGCGTTCGCACGGCCATCGAGCACGCCGGAAAGGACGGCGTGGTCTGCGCCTGCGGCTCGCTGTACATGATCGGCGACATCGTCGCCGCGCTGGACACGCTGTAAAATTCACACACAAAAACGCGAGAGCGCCGATCGGCCTCTCGCGTTTGCTTTAGGATTGTCCTCACATGCGGAATACGCTGTTGGGAATGGGCGTGTCGTTTCGCGACAGCCGCCGCACGGTCAGGAACGCCGAGACGAACAGCGCGGCGATGTATCCATAAAACGCCCATCGATAGGCGCTGCCGTCCAGCATGGCCGTGAAGTCGTACAGTCCGTGCAGCAGCGCCGGGAACAGAAGCGCCATCGCCCGGCAGAACGCCGACGCGCCGCGGTTGCCGAAGCCGTCCTGTCGCTTGGCCGCGCCGTACCACGCGCCCATGAACACGCCGAAGCAGGCGTGGCCGGGAATGGCCGTCACCGCGCGCAGCACCGCCACGTCCAGTCCGTACATCATCACGTAGCTGATGTTCTCCCACAGCGCGAAACCCAGCGACACGAACGCGCCGTAGACCACCGCGTCGAAGCTGTAGTTAAACGCCGGCGAGTTCCACGTTCTCCCCTTCATCAGGAAATACTTGGAGCCCTCCTCGGCCAGTCCGACGATCAGGAAATTCTCCACCAGCTGATATTCCAGCGAATAGGGATCCATCCATTGCGGCAGAAGCCGGTCGCCCAGCCGCTCCAGCACGATGGCGATCATCGTGGCAAAGACGCCCCGCAGAATCAGCGAGCCCAGCAGCTGCGGCGGCTCCTTTTCGCTCCGGTCGGCCTGATAAATCTTGACCAGCAGAAAAATCGCGGGCACAATCGCCGCCAGAATCAGAATTCGGTCAAAATAATAAAGAAAGAACATTTTTCTCCCTCCAACGCAGCATCCCTTTGGAACCAGTATACATTATAAGACATTTTTCGCCCGCGCGCATCGGACAATTTTCCCTTTCTGCCCATTCTTTGGGCATATGCGCAAAATTGACCGAAAAAACAGCGCTCCCACGCTTGAAATTTTGCCCGAAACCATGTATCATCAATGCATCGGCGAAGCGCACAGGTCTTTCCATGCATCCTTCGCCGGGCGCGCGGGGCATGCTGAACGCAGAGCCGCCGCGCAAAAAACGCAAAGGAGATCTTTCGCCATGAAACGCCTGAAGCACTTCAAGATTTTCATTCTCGCCGCCGCGGCGCTGCTGGCCGCGCTGGGCGTGGTTCTCATCGCAAAGCCCGCGCTGTCCCCCACCGCCGTGTGCTGGATTCTGGGCGGAGTCTGCGCCTTTCTGGGGCTGAGCGAGCTTTCCCAGTATTTCAACCTCGGCCTTACTGAGCCGTTCTACCGCTTCGATCTGGCCACCGGGCTGATCGGCGTGCTGGCGGGACTGCTGCTGATGCTCCATCCCTCGGGCGCGGAGGCGATGCTGTCCACCGTCGCGGGCATGTACGTCATCACCGGCGGCGTCTATTCCGTCCAGCAGGCGCTGGAGATTCGCCGCGGCGAATCGGGCTACTGGTGGATTCCGCTGGTCACGGGCGCGGCGGCGGCGCTGCTGGGCTTCCTCGTGGCGCTGAACCTGTTCCGCAATGTGGAATTCTCCATGCTCTTCCTGGGCGTCACGCTGATCGTCGCCGGCGTGGATCGCCTCGCCGCGTCCGCCTGCGCCTCGCGTTTTCTCAAGAAGAAGGGCGCATGAGGGATGTGAACCATCAAATCTGCACAATATCTCGCCAATTATTGGAGGCACAGGCCGCAGCTTCTCTCCAAACGAAGCCGCGGCCTGTTTTTATTCCTTTTCCCGCTTCCGATACGCCGTGGGCGTGATGCCCAGCGCGTCGCGAAAGACCTCGCCCAGCCGCGCCGCCGAGGCGAAGCCCGACGACAGCGCCGTCTCCGTCAGTGAAAGCTCCGTGCCGCTGAGCAGCCGCTTGGCGTGGGACAGGCGCAGATCGCCCAGCACCTGCTGAGGCGAGCGCCCCGTCTGAGCCTTGAAGATGCGAAACAGCTGGGAGCGGCTCAGCCCCACGAAGGCCGCCGCGTCCTCCACGCGGAAGTCCGCGCGCTGATAATTGGCGTTCAGCGCCCACATGGCCCGCTGGAAGCTGTCCGCGCCCGCGGCAGAACCGCGCTGGGGCGATGCGTCGTAGGCACTCTGGCCGATGTAGGCCATCAGCCGCAGCAGCCCGCCCAGCGCCGCTGCACCGCTCATCTGCAAAAGAGAAATGTCGTCGTAGATGCCGTAGGCGATTTCCAGCGCCTTGGGCGCGTATCTGCCCAGATCGAACACCGGATTCTCCGGCGTGCAGCCCGCCGACACCGCCAGCTGCTCGGACATCGCCCCGGAAAAGCCCACCCACACGTAGTCCCAGGGCGTGACCGAGTCGGCGGTGTAGACCGTAACTCCGTCCGGGAAGATCATGAACCCCTGCCCGGCCTTCAGAGCGTACTCGCGCCGCCCGTCGCAGAACACGCCGCAGCCCGACGCGACGATGTGCATCAGATGATAGCCGCGCTTGGCAGGGCCATAGCGATGCCCCGGCGCGCAGGCCTCGCGCCCGCTGGTATTGACGTACAGCTGTCCCCGGGCGGCAAAATCCGCCCCCGGCTGCTCGGACAGAATCCAGTCTCCAAACATACTCTGAGCCTCTTTTCGCGTCAGGCGGGAATGCTGTGCATATCCATACAGAAACCGGGAGCGCCCGACGCTCTCTCGTTCGTCCACGCACGCTTCCTTTGTCGATTCATTCAGCATTAATTGTCGGCAAGCCCACTGTTTTGCATTCGCAGGACGGTGTTTCTGCTTTAAAGACCGCGCGGCCCCGGCGCATCCGGAGAAGCCGCGCGGTTTTTTATGCTCTTTTGGCGGCGTACGGGCCGAACTCCCGCCTGTGCGGATGGACGTAGGTTCTGTGCATCACCGCATCTGTCAGGAGATAGTGCCCGAAGCCCGCCAGCACGTCGGCGCTCGGCGCTTCGTCCAGAAGCAAAAGCACCTGCTCGTCGGGCAGATAGAGCCGGCATTCGCCGCGGATGTCCTCGCGGACACTCTCCGCTTCTTCGCCGGTCTGGTGGGGCGCAAAGTCCATGGAGAAGGCCTGCCAGAGCCAGCCCACGTGCCTGCGTCCCGAGAAGCACTGCTTCTTGGCCACCCTGCGGTTTCCCTCGGGCACAAACGCGGCAAACCACCGCTTCGGATACGCGTCGGCCTCGGAAAAGTCCGCGCGGCGCGCGCACACGCCCTTTGCTTTAAGCGCCGCAATGGCCGCGTCCGCCGCGCGCAGCCGCGCGAGCGTCGCCCGGTCGCTTTCGTCCAGCGGCGCGGTCTCGAGCAGCTCCGGCCGGCGATGCAGCGTCAGCTCCAGCGACTGCTCGCGCCGCCATGCCACGATGTCCGCATGGTTGCCGCCCAGCAGCACCTCAGGCACCGCGCGGCCGCGAAAATCCGCCGGGCGCGTGTACTGGGGGTATTCCAGCAGACCTGTGGTGAAGCTCTCGTCCTCGCCGGATTCCGCGCTGCCCAGCACGCCGGGGATCAGCCGCGAAACCGAATCCACCACCACCAGCGCGCCCAGCTCGCCGCCGGTGAGCACGTAGTCGCCGATGGACAGTTCCTCGTCGATGCACTCGTCCAGCGCGCGCTGATCCACGCCCTCATAATGGCCGCACAGCAGCAGCAGCGCCTCCTCCTGCGCCAGCTCCTCCACCACGCGCTGGGTCAGCGTCCGGCCCCGAGGGGAGAGATAGATGCGCCGTGCGCAATGCTCGGGATCCCGCGCGCGCACCGCGTCCACGATGGGCTGAGCGAACATCACCATGCCCGCGCCGCCGCCGAAGGGATAGTCGTCGGTGCAGCGATGCTTATTCTCCGTATAATCGCGGATGTTCGTCAGCTGTACGTCCAGCAGTCCCGCGGAAACGGCGCGGCCTAAGATGCTGCCGGACAGCATGGGCCGGAGCATCTCGGGAAACAGCGTCAGAATGTCAATCTTCATCGAACACCGCCACCTCGTCCAGCCGCGCGCCGTCCAGCAGCATCTCCCCCGCCTCCAGATCCACGCGGGCGACCACACTGCGCAGCGCGGGCACGAGCACCTCGCCCATCGGCCCGCGGAACACGTACACGTCATTGCCGCCGGGCTGCATCACGTCCTTCAGCGTTCCCAGATCGCGCCCGTCCGTCGCCACGCCGTGCAGGCCGATCAGGTCGCACAGGAAGGTGGAGTCCTCGTCCAGCTCCACCGCGTGGGCGCGGTCGATGTAGACCAGCTCGCCGCGCAGGCGTTCGGCGGCGTTGCGGTCGTCAATTCCCTCCATATTGAAAAACACCGCGTCGGGCGACACGCGATTGACCGTCAGGCGAATCGGCTCGTAGACGTCGCCGCGCTTGAGATAGGCCAGCTCCAGTCCCTCGAAGCGGGAAAAATCGCAGGTGATGGGCCGCAGCTTCAGCTCGCCGCGCACGCCCTGCGGCTTGGTGATCTCGCCGATCACCAGATGAGTATTGCGCATGGATGGTTCCTCCGCTCGTAAGTCTCCTCTTATTTTATCAAAAAAAGCCGCTCCGAGCAAGGGATTTTCCCAAAAGAAACGCGTCCACCGGGCGCGTTTCAATAGAGGTGAGACAAAAAAGAGACAGAATGAGGCCCGGATAAAAGACCTCGTCGGGCACAGCGTGGACACGGACACCTTCGGCGTGTACGGGCACGTGGTAGACCGTGAGCAGGAGCGCGCCAAGGTGCTGATGGACGCGACCTTCAACCGCATTCTGGACGGCGCGCAGCCGACCGCACCGGCGAAATTGCCGCCGCAGGTGGGCAAGGTTGCACGCGGCCACATCGATACCCGGCACACGGATGCGGCGAAAGCGCAGGAAGCGCTGAAAACTGGATTTGTGCAACATGCCAAAAGAGGTCGTCCGCGCAAGGATTCAAAAGCCTGAAAAATCAGAGCGCATTTCAGAAACGATATACAGGATGCCTAAAAACGCAAACCAAAACGGGTGTAAAAACGGGTGTAATTAATTTTGCGCCCGCTTTTCATTTGTTAAATCTGGATATTTGACAGAACGAAACTTGCAAAAGCACCGAAATATCCACAGAAAACGGCATATTTCGGTCAAATTGTGGATAACAGAAAACCCGGTTCTTCGTTTTGAAGAACCGGGCGATGGTCGAGGTGACAGGATTTGAACCTGCGACCTTTTGGTCCCGAACCAAACGCGCTACCAAACTGCGCTACACCTCGATATATGGAGCCAATGAAGGGACTTGAACCCCCGACCTGCTGATTACGAATCGGCTGCTCTACCAACTGAGCTACATTGGCTCATCGACGTTTATCACGTCAACAGTAGATATTATACCACAGCATCTTGATTCTGTCCAGTATTTCCCGTGTGGAAAACATTATTTAACATTCTGATTTTTCAGTAGTCTCCCCCTCTTTTATGCAAACACACGTGTTGCTAAGCTGGGCATTGCGCGAGGATTCCAGCGTTTCCGCTGTGCACGGAGCGGTTTTCCGAAGCTCTCAGCGGAGCTTCGGAAAACCGCTGGGAAGATTTACTCGACTTCAATGGACACGAGCTTGACCAGCATCTGCGCCATGAGATCCATGTCCTGCACGGGGACGCACTCGAAGCGGCCATGGCAGTTCATGCCGCCGGTGGCGAGGTTTGGGCAGGGCAGCCCCATGAAGGACAGCCGCGCGCCGTCGGTGCCGCCGCGGATGGCCTCGGAGAAGGGCTCCACGCCGATGGCGCGATAGGCCGCCTCGGCCAGGCGAATGATGTCCATGCGCGGCTCGACGACCTCGCGCATATTATAGTAGGAATCCTTCACCTCGGCCTCCACAACGCCCGCGCCGTACTTATCGTTCAGATACTTCTCAATGCGGCGGAAGGTCTCCTTGCGCGCTTCGAATTTGGCGCGGTCGTGGTCGCGGATGATGTAGCTCAGGCGCGCCGTCTCCTCGTCGCCGCGGATGGAGGTCAGATGGTAGAAGCCCTCGTAGCCCTCGGTATGCTCGGGCGCCTCGAAGGGCGGCAGCATGGAGTGGAATTCCATGGCGACCACGGCGGCATTGCGCAGCTTGTTCTTGGCGCTGCCGGGATGGACGCTCAGGCCGTGCACAACGACCTCGCCCGACGCGGCGTTGAAGTTTTCGTATTCGATGCCGCCCATGGCTCCACCGTCCACAGTGTAGGCGAAGTCCGCGCCGAAGCCCGCCACATCGAAACGATCCGCGCCGCGGCCGACTTCCTCGTCGGGGGTGAAGCCCACCATGACCTTGCCGTGGGGAATGGACGGATCCGCCAGCAGCATCTCGCAGGCGGTCAGGATCTCGGCCACGCCGGCCTTGTCGTCCGCGCCCAGCAGCGTGTTGCCGTCGGTGACGATCAGATCCTTGCCCTTCGCCGAGCGAATCTCCGGGAACACGGCGGGATCCAGCCAGTCGCCGTTGTCCAGCCGCAGCGCCTCGCCGTCGTAGTTTTCCACGATGCGCGCGTGCATGGGCTTGACCGGCACGCCGTCCACCGTGTCCATGTGGGCGATCAGACCGATGACCGGGCGGTTCTCGGCATTGGCGGGAATGCAGCCGTAGACGTAGCAGTGCTCGTCCACGCGCACGTCCTGCATGCCCATTTCCTGCATTTCCTTCGCCAGATCCCGCGCCAGCACCCACTGCGTCTCAGTGCTGGGGCAGGTCGTGCTGTTTTCGTCCGAAGCCGTGTCATACTGAATATACTTCAAAAAACGCTCGTAGGCTCTCATTTTCCCTTTCCTCCGCTCTTATCGTCCCAGCATGGCCGCGCCGATGATGCCCGCGTCGTTGCCCAGACGGGCCAGCTCGATGCGCGCGTACTTCATCGACTTGTAGAACACCAGATCCGGCAGCTTCGCGCGCACCGCGTTCAGCAGGAACTCGCCCGCGCCGGAAACGCCGCCGCCCAGAGCGATGATCTCCGGGTCGTAGAGGTTGATGAGGTTGACCAGACCGTAGCACAGATACTGCACATAGCTGTCGAACAGCTCCGCCGCGTCGGGAGCGCCGGCCTTGGCCAGATCGATGACGGTCTTGGCGGTGATCTTGTCCAGATCGCCGTCCACGGCCCTGGCGATTTCGCAGTCGGGATGGAGCCTGGCGTACTTGCGCGCCTCGCGGATGATGGCGGTGGCGGAGGCATAGCGCTCCCAGCAGCCCCTGTTGCCGCAGGTGCACTGCTCGCCGCCGGCCACGATGATCATGTGGCCGATTTCGCTGGCCACTCCGTGGGTTCCTGAGAACACCTTGCCGTTGATGATGACGCCGCCGCCCACGCCGGTGCCCAGCGTGACGAACACGCTGTTCTTCGCGCCCGCGGAAACGCCGGCAACGGACTCGGCCAGACCGGCCACCGTCGCGTCGTTGTCGATGTAGATGGGCTTGTCCAGATAGCGGTGCATCTCCTCCTCCACCGGCACGTCGTGCCAGCCGAGGTTGGTGCAGAAGGGTACGCGCTTGGTCGCGGGATCCGCGATACCGGGCAGGCCGATGCCGATGGCCTTCACCTCGTCCATGGAGCGTCCGCCCTCCTCCACGGCCTTCACGCACAGCGCGGCCATGTCGCGGATGACGGCCTCATAGCCGCGCTCCACGCCCGTGGGGCAGCTGGCCTTGCTGAGAATTTTGCCCTGCTCGTCCACCAGACCCGCCTTGATGCCCGTTCCGCCCAGATCCACGCCAATGTACAGCATAATTCTTTCCTCCGTCGTCTGTCGTTTTTTTTATTCTTCGCTTTCCTCGCTCATCCGCTGCGCGCGCTCCATATGGCGGCGCGTCAGCTCCACCGCGGCGTTGTAGCCCATCTGCTTCTGCCGGAAGTTGCGCGCGGCCACCTCCAGCACCACCGCGAGATTGCGGCCCGGATGGATGGGCAGCAGCAGACTGGGCACCTTTACGCCGAGGATTTCGGTGTAGTTTTCCGTCATGCCCAGACGGTCGTACTCCTTGTCCGCCTGCCACATCTCCAGATGCACCTCCATGTCGATGGTCTTGTCGCGGATGACCGCGCCCACGCCGTACATGGTGGCGATGTTGATGATGCCCACGCCGCGAATCTCCATGAAATGGCGCACCAGCTCCGGCGATTCGCCGATGAGCCGGTTCTCGGCCACGCGGCGGATGTCCACCACGTCGTCGGCCACCAGCTGATGCCCGCGCTTGACCAGCTCCAGCGCCGCCTCGCTCTTGCCCACGCCGGAATTGCCGGTGATCAGCAATCCCGTGCCATAGACGTTGACCAGCACGCCGTGGCGCGTCTCCCGGGGCGCGAGGTAGTCGCGCAGGTAGTTGATCAGCTCCAGCTCGAACTGAGTGGTCTCCTTTTTAGTGGAGTAGATGGGCACCTTGTGCGCCGCGGCCAGCACCAGCATCTCGTCGAAGCACGGATAGCCGCGGCAGATGATGATGCACGGCAGCGGATAGCTGAAGTACTTGGTCAGGCGCTCGCGCCGCACGCGCTCGTCCAGCTGGGACATGTAGGTCATCTCCACCTTGCCCAGCAGCTGCGGGCGCTCGTAGGCGAAAAAATCCCAGTAGTTGGCGAACTGCATGCCCGGGCGGTTGACGTTGCTGACCTCGATGGGCAGCGTCCTGGCCTCCGTGGGCAGCACGCGGGTCAGGCCCAGCTTGCTGACGAAATCGCTCTCCTTAACCATTTGCAGCCCCTCCGATCTGCCCGGCGGCCAGCAGCTCCTCGATCGCCTGCGCCACGCCGTCCTCGGTGTTGCGCGGGGCGATGCGCTTTGCGGCGCGTTTGCAGTCCTCCACGGCGTTCTCCATGGCCACGCCGACGCCCGCCGCGGCCAGCATGGACACGTCGTTCTGTCCATCGCCGAAGGCCATGATCTCGTCGACGGCCACGCCCGTCATTTCGCCCAGCTTTCGAAGGGCGACGCCCTTGTCGATTTCCCGCGCCACAATTTCGCAGTAGTGCGGGCGGGATTTCATGAAATTGACGGTCGGGAACGCCGCGCGCAGCGTCGGCAGCGCACGATCCAGCTCCTCGGGCGGCGCGATGGCCAGCAGCTTGACCATGTCGCCCTGCATCCACTGAGAGACCGGCACGCCCAGCTCGGCAGCCGGCACGCGGATGCTGCGCTCGTAGCCCTCGGTGAAGGCGCAGCGGCGCTCGCAATAGTAGCCTTTGCCGGGATAGGCCTGCACATACAGCCCCATCTGCTCCAGCATGCGCACCACCGCCAGCGCCGTTTCGGCGGGAATGGCGTTGGAGAACAGCGTCCTTCCCGTGCGATGGTCGTAGATCAGTGCGCCGTTGTAAAGGATCATCGGCGCGTTGACGTTCAGCTTCTCCGCCAGCGGCAGCATCGCCTCGGGCATGCGCCCGCTGGACAGCGAAAACAGCGCGCCCGCGTCCATGGCCCGGCGCACGGCGGAAACCGTCCGCGCGGTCACGTCGCTGTGCGCGTCCAGCAGCGTGTCGTCCAAATCCGTTGCAATCAGACGGATCAAAGTCATTCCTCCCCGTCTCCATTGGTATTGCTTTCATTGTATACCATTTTTTCATCGGTTGCAATATCGGATGAGTAAAACCGCGAAATTTGCATGCGGTTTGAGAGCGCTTCCAAAAATTCGGGCGGGTTTCCCCGCCCTTCTTTCAGCGAATCGCGATGGCCGACAGCGCCGGTCGGCCCGCGCCGCGAACTTCCACGCGGTAAACGCCGATGAGATTGCCCGTATTCATCTGCCGCAGCACGCGCACCACGCCGGCCGTGTCCTCCAGCCGGAAGCGCACGGACAGGCCGCAGCCCATGGACACCTCCCGCGGCGTGGAGACGATTCGCCCCTGAATGCCCGCACGCTGAAGCGCGTTGTTGAACACAAGCACCTGCTGGCGCGAGCGAAATGCCGCCACGCCGTAGCTTTCCTCCATATCCATTCCTCCCCTGTGGGCGCGGCCGGTTCTGAAGGGGCCGTCCGCGCGAGTATGATGGAACGACGGCCCGGCTCAGGCTTTTGCGCAAAACAACGCCGCCCGGACTGAACGAACCCCTACATCTTACGCCCGCGGGCCGCGGCGCGTGAAGGAGGATGTCCCATGTCCATCTATTTCGACAACGCCGCCACCAGCGACCCGAAGCCGCCCGAGGTGGTGGAGGCGGTGCGCCGGGCGCTGACCGAGCACAACGCCAATCCCGGCCGCTCGGGCCATCGCGCCGCGCTGGAGGCCGCGCAGATCGTGCTGAACGCGCGGGAAGGGCTGCGCGCGCTTATGGACGCTCAGTCGGCCACGCAGATCACCTTCGGCCTGAACTGCACCGACGCGCTGAACCTTGCAATCAAGGGCTCGCTCTGCCGCGGCGACCACGTGATCTCCACGATGCTGGAGCACAATTCCGTGCTGCGGCCGCTGTCCGCGCTGGCGGCGCAGGGACGCATCGAGCTGACGCTGCTCTCGCCGCGCCCGGACGGCTTCGTGGATCCCGACGACGTGCGCGCCGCGCTGCGCCCCCACACGGCGCTCATCGCCGTGACCCACGCCAGCAACGTCACCGGCGCGATTCAGCCCGTGGCGGCCATCGGCCAGATTGCGCGGCAGGCGGGCGTGCGCTATCTCATCGACGGCGCGCAGGCGCTGGGAGCGCTGCCGGTGAGCGTGCGGGCGCTGAAATGCGACCTGTACGCCTTTCCCGGGCACAAGTCCCTGCTCGGGCCGCAGGGCACCGGCGGGCTGTACATTCGACCGGGGCTCGCGCTGCGCACGCTGCGCGAGGGCGGCACGGGCACCGGCTCGGACAGCATGCTCCAGCCGAAGGAGCTGCCCGAGCGCTACGAGTCGGGCACGGTGAATCTCCCCGGCATCGCCGGGCTGGGCGCGGGCTGCGCCTATGTCTCCCAGCGGCTGTCGACCATTCTGAGCCACGAGCGGGAGCTGACGTCAGCGCTGTACGAGGGGCTGATGCACACGCCCGGCGCGATTGTGTACAGCCCGCGGGAGGAGGCCGCGCGGGCGGGCATCGTGTCGTTCAATCTGGGCGATCTGTCCTCCTCTCAGGCCGCGGACGCTTTCGCCCGGGCGGAGATCGCCGTGCGCGGCGGGCTGCACTGCGCCCCGGGGGCCCATCGCTTTCTCGGCACGATGCGCCGCGGCGCGGTGCGCGCCAGCGTCAACTACGCCAACACCTTCGAGGAAGTCGAACAATTCCTTCGAACAGCGCGTGAAGTTTCAGTTACGTCTGACTAAGGCCTTGACAGCGCCATAAAGCGGGTTTATACTGAGTACAGATTTCAGCAAAGGAGGCGAAAAGGATGTCCATCGTCAATTTCTTTTCCGTGTTTTATTTTGTCCTTTCCGCCGTCTGTGCAACGGAAGCAGCCAGAATGGGATAGTACGTCCCCTTTTTGTGTTTTGTTCCGCCGGACGAGCGCGTCCGGCGGTTATTTTTTTATGAAAACGGAGGTTCACATGCAGGAAAAAACGCAGAAACAACGCGGCGGGACGCTTCGGCTCGTCCGCCGCTTCGGCGAGTTTATGACGGGCAGCGGATGGAAATACTTCGGCTGCGTCCTCACCGTGGGCGTCACGGTGCTCGTCTCGTTCGTCACGCCGCTGCTCATCGGCGGCACGGTGGATGCCATCACCGACGCGCTGAGCGGCAGAACCGGCGCGGCGCTGGATTTTCCCGAGCCATTTCTCGGCTGGTTCAACGCCCGGGGCGGCGCGGACTTCGTGGCGCGCCACGTCTGGGTCGTGGCGCTGATGCTGCTGGGGCTGAACCTCGTGGGCGGCGCGTTCCAGTATCTGCGCGGCAAATGGACGGCCGAGGCCAGCGAAACCACGGCCGAACGCCTGCGCAACCGGCTGTACGACCATCTGCAGGCCATGAGCTACGACTACCACGTCAAGGCCGAGACCGGCGATCTGATTCAGCGCTGCACGCTGGACGTGGAGACCATCCGCCGCTTTCTGGCCAACCAGTGCATCGAGGTCTTCCGCATCGTGCTGATGATCGTCATCGCGCTGAAGCTGATGCTGTCCATCAACGTGCAGCTGACGCTGATCTCGCTGATTCTGGTTCCCCCGCTGTTCGGACTGGCGCTGTGGTTCCACCACTGGGTGCGCAGGCTGTTCACCGAGGCCGACGAGGCCGACGGCAAGCTCAACGCCATGCTCCAGGAGAGCCTGACCGGCGTTCGCGTGGTGCGCGCCTTCGGCCGCCAGCGCTACGAGACCGACCGTTTCGAGGCCTGCAACAACGACATGCACGACAAGAACGTCAAGGTCGGCGACATGCTGGCCGTCTTCTGGCCCGGCTCCGATTTTCTGGGCATGCTTCAGACGGGGCTGACGCTGGTGTTCAGCATTCAGTACGCCGCGAGGGGCGTCATCTCCATCGGCGAGGTGACCGTGTTCGTCAGCTACATCTCCATGCTCATCTGGCCCATCCGTCAGCTGGGGCGCATTCTGTCCGACTTCGGCAAGTCCACGGTCTCCCTCAAGCGCCTTTACGAAATTCTCGACTCCGAGCCGGAGACCGACACGCCTGGCGCGGCCGACGCGCCGCTGTACGAGGACATTGAGTTTAAAAACGTCTCCTTCCGCTACGACGACGCGCATCCGGTGCTCAGGGATGTGTCCTTCAAGGTCAGGGCCGGTCAGACGGTGGCCATTCTGGGCGCGACGGGCAGCGGCAAGTCCACGATGATGAACCTGCTGCAGCGCCTGTACGACGTGTCCGGCGGCGAGATCCTCATCGGCGGCAGGGACATCCGCACCATTTCCAAGAAATGTCTGCGCTCCCGCGTGGGCTACGTGCTTCAGGAGCCCTTCCTCTATTCCCGCTCCATCCGCGACAACATCGCCATCACCGAGCCGGAGATCGGCCAGCCCGCCATCGACCGGGCCGCGGAGATCACCTCCTCCCGGGAATTCATCTCCGAATTCGAGCAGGGCTACGACACGCTGGTGGGCGAGCGCGGCGTAACGCTCTCCGGCGGACAGAAGCAGCGCATCGCCATCGCGCGCACGCTGATTCGCGACAACGACATCCTCATTCTGGACGACTCCCTCTCCGCCGTGGACACCGAGACCGACCGCGCCATTCGCGAGGCCCTGCACGACCGCCGTCAGTCCGGCGGTGTGACGCCCACGACGTTCATCATCTCCCACCGAATCACCACGCTGGCGGATGCAGACTGGATCCTCGTGCTGGAGGACGGCCGCATCGCCCAGCAGGGCAGGCATCACGATCTGGTTCAGCAGGAGGGTCTCTACAGGCGCGTCTATCACATTCAGGCCGCGCTGGAGGACGAGCTGAACCGGGAAACCGCATAATCCATCGGAGGTATTTATGCAGCAACAGCAGGAACAGGATTTCACCAAACGATTTGACGCGGGGCTCTGGGTGCGCCTGGTGCGCTATCTGAAGCCCTACCATAAGAGCCTTCTTCTGATTATCGTGATGATGGCCGGCTCGGCCATCTGTGACACGATCTTCCCGCTGATGAACCGCGAGGCCATCGACGGGCTGGCCGCCAACGGCTACATGTCCGGCGTGGCGGGCTTCGCGGTCAGGTACTTCGGCGTGGTCGTCTTCCAGACGCTGTGCATCTTCGCCTTCTGCCGCACCTGCAGCCGCACGGAGAACGGCATCAACCGCCACATCCGCTCCATGGGCTTCAAGCGCCTTCAGGAGCTGTCCTTCTCCTATTACGACAAGATGCCCGTGGGCTTCATCATCTCCCGCATGACCAGCGACACGGCGCGCCTGGGCGAGACCATCGCCTGGGGCCTGGTCGACCTCTTCTGGAGCTTCTTCTACATCTGCTCCACCGCCGTGTCCATGTTTCTGCTGAGCCCGAAGCTGGCGCTGCTGGTGCTGTCGGTGGTGCCGGTCATCGCCGCCACCGCCGTGTGGTTCCAGAAACACATTCTGGCCAGCTACCGCATCGTGCGCAAGACCAATTCCAAGATCACCGGCGCGTTCAACGAAGGCATCATGGGCGCGAAGACGAGCAAGACCCTTCAGCGCGAGCAGGCCAACGGCGCGGAATTCGCCGAGCTGACCCACACGATGAAAACCTCGTCGGTACGCGCGGCGGTGCTCAGCGCGCTGTTCATGCCCATCGTCTCTTCGCTGGGCGCGCTGGCCACGGCCATGGTGCTCTGGAAGGGCGGCTACGACGTGTACTATCGCCCGCTGGCGCTGTCCATCGGCACGCTGACGGCCTTCGTCCAGTACGCCACCGGCATCTTCGAACCCATCAGCAGCATCGCCCGCATCTTCGCCGACCTTCAGGCCTCTCAGGCCGCGGCTGAGCGCGTGCTGAGCATGCTGGAGACCGAGCCGGAGATCTTCGACACGCCTGATGTCGTGGAGAAATTCGGCGACAGCTTCAATCCCCATCGCGAAAGCTGGCCCGAGATCCGGGGCGACGTGGAATTCGACCACGTGTCCTTCCACTACGGCGGCGGCGAAACGGTGCTGGACGACTTTTCGCTGAAGGTCGCTGCCGGCCAGACCGTGGCCCTCGTGGGCGAAACCGGCAGCGGCAAGTCCACCATCGTCAATCTGGTCTGCCGCTTCTACGAGCCGACCGCGGGCGAAATTCGCATCGACGGCGTGAACTACAAGGAGCGCAGCATGCTCTGGCTCCAGTCCCATCTGGGCTACGTGCTCCAGCAGCCGCACCTGTTCTCCGGCACCATTCGCGAGAACATCCGCTTCGGCCGGCTGGACGCGACGGACGAGGAGATCGAAAGCGCCGCGCGCATGGTGGACGCGGACGCGTTCATCCGCCAGCTGGAGAACGGCTACGACACTCAGGTCGGCGAGGGCGGCAACCGTCTGTCCACCGGCCAGAAGCAGCTGATCTCCTTTGCACGAGCCCTGCTGCCTGACCCGCCGTTGTTTGTGCTGGATGAGGCCACCAGCTCCATCGATACCGAGACAGAGCAGCTCATTCAGCAGGCCATCGAACGCACGTTTGTCGGGCGTACGGCGTTTGTCATTGCCCATCGGCTGAGTACCATCCGCCACGCGGACGTCATTTTGGTTTTGCGGCACGGAACGCTCATTGAAAAGGGGACGCATGAAGAGCTGATGGCCCAGCACGGGTATTACCGGCGGCTCTACGAAAACCAGTTCATTGCCAATGAACAAAAAGAGCTGCTTTCCGGTGAAAAAAACCAATAAAAAAGAGCGGGGTTCCCGCTCTTTTTCTTTTAATATTTGGATTCCATCACATAGACTTTCGCCCGTTTCGGAAT
>USDD01000040.1 GCA_900553265.1 uncultured Eubacteriales bacterium | reverse complement strand
CGCAGAAATGGCGCAAAAGACGCCGAAATTGCGGATTAGGGAATTTTTGAGACACGCTCTAATATACCACCATTCTGCGCATCTGTAAACCGCCGCGGCGCGGAGTGCGCAAAAACTTTACCCGATTCGCGGCAATCGCGTGTTGACAATCCCAGTCAATGCGTCTATAATAGTTCCATAAATTGAACTGGGAGAGAACCTTCATGAAACTGTCCGTCGCCTGCAAAGCTGCATACTACTATTATTATGGCTTTATCGGCTTCGTCGATAAAGAGCTTTGCTGCGCCTGAGTTTTTTTCAGGATCTCGACCCCGAGCATTTCGGCTCCGCAGTGAAACTCATTGCGGAGTCGATTTTTTATTCCGATTTTTAATTCTTGGAAAGGCAGGGAAGTACGATGATTATTGTTCTGAAGCCAAACGCCAACGCAAAACAGGTGGAGAATCTCACCCACTGGCTGCGCAGCTCCGGGTTCGATCTGCACACCTCCGTGGGCGCGCAGCACACCATCCTCGGCCTGGTCGGCGACACCTCCCGTCTGGACATCGATCTGCTGGGCGGACTGGACGTGGTGGAGAGCGTGCAGCGCATTCAGGAGCCGTACAAGAACGCCAACCGCAAGTTCCACGCCGAGGACACAGTGGTGGACGTGGGCGGCGCAAAGATCGGCGGCGGGCACTTCATGATGATCGCCGGGCCCTGCTCCGTGGAGACGCCCAGCCAGATCACGTCGGTGGCCAAGTCGGTCAAGGCCTCGGGCGCGCACATGCTCCGCGGCGGCGCGTTCAAGCCGCGCACCTCGCCCTACGCCTTCCAGGGCCTGCACGAGCGCGGACTGGAGCTGCTGGTGGACGCGGGCCGCGCCGCCGGTCTGCCCGTCATCACCGAGATCATGGACATCAACCACCTGCCGCTGTTCGAAAACGTGGACGTGATTCAGGTGGGCGCGCGCAACATGCAGAACTTTGAGCTGCTCAAGGAGCTGGGACAGATCCGCAAGCCCATCCTGCTCAAGCGCGGCCTGGCCAACACGCTTCAGGAGCTGCTGATGAGCGCCGAGTACATCATGGCCGGCGGCAACGAAAACGTCATCCTCTGCGAGCGCGGCATCCGCACCTTCGAAACCGCCACGCGCAACACCCTCGACCTGTCGGCCGTCCCGGTGCTGCATCAGCACACCCATCTGCCCGTGGTGGTGGATCCCAGCCACGGCACCGGCTACAGCGAGCTGGTCGCGCCCATGGCGCTGGCCGCCGTCGCCGCCGGCGCCGACGGTCTCATCATCGAGGTGCACAACGATCCCGCCCACGCGCTGTGCGACGGCCGTCAGTCCCTCACGCCGGAGCAGTTCGACGATCTGGCCAAGGCCGTGCGCGCCATACTCCCCTACTCCACCGGAAAGGAGCGCTGGGAATGAGAATCGGCGTCGTCGGGCTGGGACTGATCGGCGGCTCGCTGGCCCGCAGCATCCGCGCCCATTCCAGCCACGCAATTCTCGGCTGGGATCGCGCCCCGGAGGTCGTCTCCGCCGCCATTGCCGACGGTACGCTGAACGGCGAGCTGCCCAACGGCGATCCCATCGGCTGCGACGTGGTGCTAATCGCGCTCTATCCCGCCGCCTGCGTGGAGTACGTGCAGCGCTGGGCCGACCGCTTTTCGCCCGGCGCGTGGGTGATCGACTGTGCGGGCGTGAAGCGCATCGTCTGCAACGCGCTGTTTCCGCTGGCGGAGAACCGGCCGTGGCGCTTCGTCGGCGGCCATCCCATGGCCGGACGCGAGCATTCGGGCTACGCCGCCGCGCGGGACAACCTCTTCGAGCGCGCAGCCATGCTGCTGGCTCCGCCGAAGGATTTTTCGGAGGAGGACGGGCGCGCGCTGCGCAATTTCTTCATGGAAATCGGCTTCCGCGACGTGCGCTTCACCACGCCGGATGAGCACGACCGGATGATCGGCTACACCTCCCAGCTGGCCCACGTGCTGTCCAGCGCCTATGTAAAAAATCCCCTCTCCGCCGACAACCGCGACTTCACCGGCGGCAGCTTTCAGGATCTGACCCGTGTGGCGCGCCTGAACGAAACCATGTGGACGGAGCTGTTTCTGGACAACGCCGACGACCTGCTCGCCTCGCTGGACGACCTGCTGACGCGCCTGAACGAATATCGCGGCGCGCTGACCCATCGGGACGCGGAATCGCTGAAGGCGCTGCTGCGGGAGGGCCGCCTGTGCAAGGAGGCCATCGAACCCGGAAAGAGCGCCAAGGAGGAAAGAGCATGAACATCGTCACCGTTTCCACCCGGCCCGCCTACGACGTGTGCATCGGCGAAGGGCTGCTGGCTCACGCGGGCGAGCATATGCGCAATGCGCTCCGCCCCTGCCGCGCGGCCATCATTACCGACACCACCGTAGACGCGCTCTATGGGCAGACCGTGGAGAACAGCCTCCGCGCCGCGGGCTTCGATCCCGTCCGCTATGCGTTTCCCGCGGGCGAGATTCACAAGCGGCTGAGCACGCTGGAGGACATTCTCGAGTTTCTGGCCGAGAGCCAGATGACCCGGACGGATCTCGTCGTCGCGCTGGGCGGCGGCGTGGTCGGCGACGTGGCGGGCTTTGCCGCGGCGGTCTACGCCCGGGGCATTCGCTTCGTGCAGATTCCCACCACGCTGCTGGCGGCGGTGGATTCCTCCGTGGGCGGCAAGACGGCGGTGGATCTCCGCGCGGGCAAGAATCTGGCGGGCTGCTTCCATCAGCCGTCGCTGGTGCTGACCGACGTGTCCGTCATGCGCGCGCTGCCGCCGGCGCTGCTGGCCGACGGCGCGGGCGAGATCATTAAATACGGCGTGCTGGCCGACGAGGCGCTCTTTGAGCAGATGCGCCGCCCGGACTGGATGGAGCATCTGGAGGAAATCATCGTGCGCAGCGTGTCCGTCAAGCGCGATCTGGTCTGCGAGGACGAGTTCGACACCGGCGCGCGGCGGCTGCTGAATCTGGGCCACACCTTCGGCCATGCCATCGAGCGCTGTTCCAATTACACCCTCTCCCATGGACAGGCCGTGGCCGTGGGCACGCTGATGGCCGCGGGCGCGGCGAACCGTCCGGAGCTTTGCCGGGCCATCCGCGCCGCCAATCTGGCCTGCGGGCTGCCCGTCCATGCGGAGTATTCCGCCGACGAGCTGGCGCACGCCGCGCTGGGCGACAAGAAGCGCCGGGGCGATGAGATTGCGCTGGTGCTGCCCGAGCGCATCGGCCATTGCGTCATCCATAACATTCCCGTCTCCGAGCTGCCCGACGCATTCGCGCGCGGCCTGAAGGCACTGGAGGAACAGCCATGAACATCGCCGTTCGGCCCGGCCCGCTGCGCGGGCGCGTGGAAATCCCTGCCTCCAAATCCGTCGCCCATCGTGCGATGATCGCCGCTGCGCTGGCCGACCGCCCCACACAAATCGTGCTCAACGCCGTCAACGATGACCTGACCGCCACCGCCGCCTGTCTGAACGCGCTGGGCGCGGCCTGCGAGCGGACGGATTTCGGGTATCGAATCGTTCCCGTTGCACAGGAAAAAAACGCCTGCGGCGCGGCGGAGAACGCTTCCGGAGCAACAGACCTGTGCGAAATCGCTTCTTTCCCCACGCTGGACTGCGGCGAGAGCGGCTCCACGCTGCGCTTTCTGCTGCCCGTGGCGGCGGCGCTGGGGCGCGAGGCCCGCTTCGTCGGCCATGGCCGACTGCCGGAGCGGCCCCACGACGTGCTGCTGGACGCGATGGCTGAGCACGGCGCGACTGCCGACGCGCGTCGGCTGCCGCTTCAGCTCCATGGCCGGCTGCGCGGCGGAACCTTCGCCCTGCCGGGCAACGTCAGCAGCCAGTACATCACGGGACTGCTGATGGCGCTTCCCCTCTGCGCCGGGGACAGCGTCATTCGCCTGACCACGCGTCTGGAATCCGCTCCCTATGTGAACCTGACGCTGCGCGCGCTGGCCGATTTCGGCATTCGGGCGGAGACGCTCCCCGACGGCTGGCGCATTCCCGGTGGGCAGCGGTATCGCAGCCCCGGGCGCGTCGTTGTGGAGGGCGACTGGTCGGGCGCGGCCTTCTGGCTGGCGGCGAACGCGCTGGGCAGCCGGGTGGAATGCGGCAATCTGGACGAGGCCTCTGCTCAGGGCGACCGGGCGATCCGGCCGCTGCTGAACCGTCTGGGCAGCGAGATCGACGTATCCGAATGTCCCGACCTTCTCCCAGCGCTGGCCGTGGCCGCCGCGGGCTTCCCGGGGCGCACGGCGCTGGTGGGCGCGGCGCGGCTGCGGCTGAAGGAGAGCGACCGGCTCGCCTCCGTGGCGGCGCTGCTGCGCGCGCTGGGCTGCGCGGTGGATGAGGGCGCGGAAAGCCTGACCATCCATGGCGGCGCGCCGCTGACCGGCGGCACGGTGGACGGCTGCGGCGACCATCGCATCGTCATGGCCGCGGCTGTCGCGGCCACCGCCGCATCGTCGCCGGTGACCATTCTCGGCGCGCAGGCCGTGGCCAAATCCTATCCGGACTTCTTCCGGGACTTCGAAGCGTTGGGAGGGAATCTGATTGTCCAATCTGATCGGTGAAGCCTATCGCGTTCTGATCTTCGGCCAGTCCCACGCGCCGTCCATCGGCGCGGTGATCGAGGGCCTGCCCGCGGGCTTTGCGCCCGACTGGGACGCGGTGCGCGCGTTCATGGCGCGGCGCGCGCCGGGCGGAAAGCTGGCCACCGCGCGCAGGGAGAGCGATCTTCCTGAGATTCTCTCCGGCCTGAACGAGCGCGGAGAGACCTGCGGCGCGCCGCTGGCCGTTCGCATCGCCAATTCCGACGCGCGCTCGGGCGATTACGCGCTGCTGCGCGACCGGCCGCGGCCGGGTCACGCGGACTATCCCGCCTCGGTGAAATTCTCCGGGGCCAACGACATCCGCGGCGGCGGACAGTACTCCGGCCGCCTGACCGCGCCGCTGTGCTTCGCGGGCGCGCTGGCGCTCCAGCGGCTGGAAAAGCGCGGCGTTCGCGTCCGCGCGCGCATCGCCCGGCTGGCCGGCGTGGACGACGCGCCGATGGACTGGGCGCGGCCCCAGCTGGATTCCATCTCCGACGGCGAGCTGGCCACCGTCTCCCCCGAAGCCGCCGAGGCCATGCGCGCCGCCATTCTGGAGGCGAAGGAAGCCGGCGACTCTGTGGGCGGAATCGTCGAGGTTTACGCCACGGGGCTGCCCGTCGGGCTGGGCGATCCCATGTTCGACGGCGTGGAGAACCGC
Organism: uncultured Eubacteriales bacterium; assembly: GCA_900553265.1. Taxonomy (GTDB): domain Bacteria; phylum Bacillota; class Clostridia; order Christensenellales; family Aristaeellaceae; genus Faecivicinus. The sequence goes on along the minus strand of USDD01000040.1, from coordinate 18,014 downwards.
GTCAGCCGCGCGATGTTCGGCATTCCCGCCGTGCGCGGCGTGGAATTCGGCGCGGGCTTCGCGGCAGCGGATTTGCGCGGCAGCGCGCACAACGACGCGTGGAGGATGGACGGCGACAGAGTGATTTCCGAGACCAACCGTCACGGCGGCGTGCTGGGCGGAATGACCACGGGTATGCCGCTGGTCGTCCGCGCTGCGTTCAAGCCCACGCCGTCCATCGCCTCGGAGCAGCGCACCGTCTCGCTGAGCAGCCGCACCGACCAGACGCTGCGCGTGCCCGGCCGGCACGACCCCTGCATCGTCCCCAGAGCCGTTCCCTGTGTGGAGGCCGCGCTGGCCGTCGCGCTCTACGATATGATTCTGCAAGGAGGAGATCCCGAATGGAACTGAATGAAATCCGCACCCGCATTGACGAAATCGACACTCAGCTGGTCGATCTCTACGTCCGCCGCATGCAGGTCGTCGCCGAGGTGGCCGAATCCAAGCGGGAATCCGGCAAGGCCGTGCGCGACCACGGCCGCGAGCGCGCCGTGCTGAACCGTCTGACCGCTCAGGCCGGAGACGCTCTGGCCCCCTACGTCCGCGACCTGTACCATCTGATCTTCCAGCAGAGCCGCAGCTATCAGGCCTCGCTGCTGGATCAGCCCAGTCCGCTGATTCAGAGCATTCAGGCGGCCTGCGCCGCCTGCGACGGCCGCCGCTTCCCCAGCCGCGCGCTCATCGCCTGCCAGGGCACCGAGGGCGCGTATGCGCAGCAGGCCTGCGAAAAGCTGTTCGAGTATCCCGCCATTCTCTATTTCGACCGCTTCGAGGGCGTGTTCTCCGCCGTGGAGAAGGGCATGTGCGAATACGGCGTGCTGCCGGTGGAGAACAGCACCGCCGGCTCGGTGACGCAGGTCTACGACCTGATGGAGCGCCATTCGTTCCACATCGTCGGCGCGCGCCGCCTGCGGGTGGATCACTGCCTGCTGCGCCGCCCGGGCGCGACCGGCCCCGTCCGCAAGGTCGTGTCCCACGAGCAGGCGCTTCGCCAGTGCAGCGAGTACTTCGGCGCGCACCCGGAGATTCAGGCCGTGCCCATGTCCAACACCGCCGTGGCCGCCGAGACCGTCGCCAATACCGAGGAAGAGGGCGTGGCCGCCATCGCCTCCCGTGCCTGCGCGGAGCTGTACGGGCTGGAAATCGTCGCCGAGGACGTCGGCAACGTCCAGAACAACTCCACCCGCTTCCTGTGCATCTCCCGCAAGCCGGAGATCTATCCCGGCGCGCGCAAGATGTCGGTGATGTTCCGCCTGCCCCACGAGCCGGGCACGCTGAGCGAGATCCTCTCCCGCATCTCCGCCGCAGGCGTGAACCTGACCAAGCTGGAGAGCCGTCCCATCCCCGGCCGCGACTTCGAGTTCCGCTTCTTCTTCGACATGGAGGGCGATCCCCGGAACCCCGACATCCAGCGGCTGATTTCCGAGCTGGAATCGCGCACGGAGCACTTCGTGTTCCTCGGCGCATACGACGAGCGCTGACGGAGGCGAAACATGGATTACGGCTTGATCGGCGAGCGGCTGGGCCACAGCTACTCGCCGCAGATTCACGCGCTGCTGGGCAACGATCGCTACGAGCTTCGCCCCATTCCCCCGGAGGAGCTGGACGCGTTCCTGCGCGCCCGGAACTTCAGGGGGCTGAACGTCACCATTCCCTACAAGCAGGCCGTGCTGCCCTACTGCGCTCAGTTGAGCGACACGGCGCGGGAGATCGGCAGCGTCAACACGCTGGTGGTGCGCCCGGACGGCTCGCTGCTGGGCCACAACACGGACATCGGCGGCTTCACGACCATGCTGCGCGAGGCCGGCATCGACCCCGCGGGCAAAAAGGCCGTGGTGCTGGGCAGCGGCGGCACCAGTCTGACCGCGCGGACGGCGCTCAGGCGCATGGGTGCGCGGGAAATCGTCGTGGTTTCCCGCCGCGGGCCGGTGACCTACGACGCACTGTATGCCGAGCACGCCGACGCGCAGCTGCTGGTCAACGCCACGCCCGTGGGCATGTATCCCAACACCGGCGTTTCGCCCGTGGAGCTCGACCGCCTGCCGAACCTGTCGGGCGTGGCGGACGTGATCTACAATCCCGAAAAAACGGCGCTGATTCTGGACGCGCAGGCCCGGGGCATTCCCGCCGTGTCGGGACTGACCATGCTGGTGGCCCAGGCGCGCGAGGCCGACGAATGGTTCTTCAACCGCCCGGTGCCCGGCGAGGTGGTTCGCACCATCTGCGGCGAGATTCGCGCCGAGATGCTGAACCTCGTGCTGGTGGGCATGCCCGGCTGCGGCAAGAGCACGCTGGGCGCGCAGGTCGCCGCGCTTCTGAACCGTCCCTTCGTGGACTGCGACGAGGAGATCGTCCGCGAGGCCGGCATGTCCATTCCCGAAATCTTTGCCCGCTTCGGCGAGACGGACTTCCGCCGGCGCGAGGCCGAGGTGCTCCGCCGCGTGGGCCGCGAGAGTGGAACCGTCGTTGCCACCGGCGGCGGCGCGATTCTCCGGGAGGACAACGTGCGCGCCCTGCGCCAGAACGGCCGCGTCTGCTTCCTGCGCCGCGCGCTGGAGCAGCTGCCCACCGACGGCCGTCCCCTGTCCGGCCCCGACGACGCCATCGCCCGGCTCTGGCGCGAACGCCGGGAAAAATATGAGCGCTGCGCCGACTTCACCGTGGACAACAATTCGTCCGCCGAGGCCGTCGCCCGGCGCATTCAGGAGGGATTCCATGAAGCTGCTCATCGTTAACGGCCCCAACCTCAACATGCTCGGCATCCGCGAGCGGAACCTCTACGGCGCGCAGGACTACGACGCGCTGTGCGATTTCCTGCGCGCGCAGGCTCAGCGCCTGAACGTGGAGATCGAGCTGTTCCAGTCCAACCACGAGGGCGCCATCGTCGATGCGATTCAGTCCGCCTACGGGCGCATGGACGGCATCGTCATCAATCCCGCCGCCTACACCCACACCAGCGTGGCCATTCTCGACGCGCTGAAGGCCGTCAGCCTGCCCGCCGTGGAGGTGCATCTGACCGACGTGAACGCCCGGGAGGACTTCCGCAGGATCTCCTACGCCCGCCTCGCCTGCGAAACCACCTTCGCCGGCTACGGCTTCGACGGCTACCGCATGGCCATGGAGTATCTCGCGGAGAAACACGGCGCGAAATAATTCTGCGCGCACTTATGTCGTTTCAGGAGGGAAACCACCATGCCCGCCGAAAACCAGATGTTCTCGAGCATGCTCCATGCGGCGCGGGAGCGGCTGATCGCCCAATCGCCGACGGAAATCGCACGAAAGAGCGGCGCTTCGTTTGCCGACGGCGAATTTTCGCTGCGCAGTCTCGGCCGCGAGGTGCGCATTTCGGCGGACGACTGCCGCGCCCATCCGGCGCTTCCTGAATGGCATCTGCTGACGCTTTTGCACTATCTCTCCAACGCCGACGGCGCGCCGCTGACCGGGCGGCCCATCTCCTTCTCCCAGTATCCCGGCGGCATGGCGCGCGGCGAAAACTTCAGCCGCAACGTGGAGCGCATCGCTCGGGAGAAGCTGAGCAAAATGGACGCCGCCGAACTGGAGCGGCGCTGCCGAGCACTGGGCGCAGGGATTGTTCCCTCCAACGCCGATTTCTGCGCGGAATTCTCCTTCGCGCCGCGCTGGCCCGTCTGGCTGAAGCTCTGGCTGGCCGACGACGAGTTTCCCGCGTCCGGGAGCATGCTCGTGGACGAGAGCGCCGCGCATTATCTGACCATCGAGGACGCGGTGACCGTCGGCAGCCTGATTCTCGACGCGCTCACCGACGCTGCGGAATGGTCGCAATAAATTCGGGGCTCCCGCATGGTGAACGCAACCAACCCCAACATGAGCGGCGAGCATGTCCCTTTTCGACATGCTCGCCGTTTTTCATATGCATTTTTCTCAGAACCGCTCGCTGCTCGCGTCGGCGATTACCGTCACGCCCAGATCCACAGGCGTGCCGTAGCGTGAGCTGGCCGTGCGCGCGTCGTCGCGCACGACGATGTTCAGCGGGCCGTCCGCGCCGTGCCGGCGCGCCTCGCGCTCGGCCTGCGCCGCGGCGGCCTGTCGCGCGAACGCCAGCGCGTCCTCCATCTCCTCGAAGGTTCGCGTCTCGTCGGCGGCGTAGACGGCGTAGCCGTCGGTGCTGCCCATGTCGCCGCGCAGCGGCTGCACCGGCACCTTGGCCCGGGCGCTGAAGCCCGCCGCCGCCGCGCCCACGGCGTTTGCCACCTCGGCGTGCTCGGGCAGGACGCACTCGGCGCCCAGCTTTTCGGCCACCCGGGGCAGGAACAGATGCGTCGGCGCGCCGATACCCACCAGCTTCGCCCGCGTGTGGAAGCGGTAGTTGAAGAAGCCGTCGCCGTCACTGATCCAGCTTTCGTGAATCATCTTCTTCAGCTGCTCGTCCATGCCCGCCTTGAACCATCTCGGATGCGCGTCAGACAGCAGAATGCGCACGATACTCTCGTACATCTTCTCGCACACGCGGTCGTAGATCGCGTCGGCGAAGGCCTCGGGCGATTCCATTCCGGGAATGCGCCGATACAGGAATTCCGCGCTCATGCGCGAGGCCTCCGCATCGAAGCGGTCGAAATCGCCGCGGATGTGCATCGCGTCGGTGGGAGTCATGCCGAAGCGCAGCACCGCGCCCTCGGCCTCCAGCCGGTCGCTGCCCAGATTGTACACGTCCACCCTGCGCTCGCCCAGCAGCATCGGCCCGTCCTCCAGCGCGGCGATCAGCCGCCGCTCGGTCTCGGAATAACGCTCGGGGTCGGCGGGGCGGCGCACGAGCATCAGGCCCTCGTGCAGCGGCAGCGTGGCGGCTTTGGTGTTCTTCGAAACCGCCCGCAGCGCGTCCTTCAGCTCGGGATGGCGCGCAAGGGCAACGCACAGCGGCTGAACGCGGCGGGCGGTCAGATTCAGCTCGCCGTCCCTGACCACCACGCGACTGTCTCCGCCCAGGCCGAAGGTGTCGATGTACACGCCTCCGATCTGCGTGCGATAGCCGCCGATGCGGATGCCGTCGGTGCGCCTGGGCTGGCCGCCGCGGACGATGGAGACGTCGGTGGTGGTGCCGCCCATGTCCACGATCAGGCAGTTCTCGCTGCCCGCCAGCACGCGGCTGCCCACCACGCTGGCGGCGGGGCCGCTGAGGATGGTCTGCACCGGAGCCGTGCGCGCGTGGGCCTCGCTCATGAGGCTTCCGTCGCTGCGGACGATCATGCGCTCGGCGCGAATACCGCGCGCGTCCAGCGCCCGGCGCACCGCCTGCAGAAACTCGTCGATCACCGGCAGCAGCCGGGCGTTGAGCAGCGCCGTCGCGCCGCGCTCCATGATGTTCAGCTCGTTGGTCAGCTCGCCCGCCAGCACCAGCGGCACGTCATAGCGTGCCGAAAGCGCCTTTCGAGCCTCGCGCTCGCACACCGCGCCGTTGCGCGGGGCGTTCAGCTCCGTCACCGCCAGCGCCTGCGCGTTACGGAGCCATGCGTCGTGCCCGGCCATGACCTTTTCCCAGTCGGGCATTTCCTCCACCGAGCCGTCGAAGCCCGTGCGCGCATCCACGCACAGCACGTCCTCGGGCCTGAGACCGTAGCGCGTCTTTGCGTCGATCCACGCCATGACCTTTTCGTCGGTGCCCATCAGAATCAGCCTGGCGCGGCCGCCTTTCTCCTCCACGCAAGCGTTGGTGGCCAGCGTCGTGGACAACACGATGGTCTCCGCCCGCGCCGTCAGCGCCGGATCCAGTCCGTCCAGTGCGCGGCCGATGCCCTCGCTGAGCTCCTCGTGAGTGGTCAGCGCCTTGCTCTTGTCCAGCACGCGCCGGGTCTCATAGTCAAAAACCACCGCGTCGGTATAGGTTCCGCCGGTGTCGATGCCAATTCCGAGTTTCATCAAAATGCTCCTTTGTTCTGTGCAATCCAGAGACATTATACGACAAAAAGAGCGATTCGGGAATGCTCCCGCCTCACTCTTGTCTGGTTTTTCTTCGTTAACGCTCTCGATAGAATTCCTCGGCGGCGCGGAAGAAGGCGTCGATATTCTCCCACTTGGACATGGGCGGAATATCGCAGCCGGAGGAGATGACGAAATTCGGATACTTCGTCAGATCCTTCATCAGCGCCAGCGTGACCTCACGGATGGACTCGGGCGTGCCGTGGCGGAACTGACCCGCGGGATCCACATTGCCCATGCAGACCCGGTCCGCGGGAATCTGGAGCAGCACGTCGCGCAGGTCGATGGCGTTGCCGAAGTGGTACGCCACGCAGCCGGTGGACAGAATCTCGGGAATCATGCGGTTGACGGCGTTGCCGCAGTTGTGGTAGACCACGACGAAATCGTCGGTCTGCACCGCGTCCACGATCTTCTTAACATAAGTACAGCTGAATTCCTCGGCCAGATCGGGCGACAGCAGGCCCGCCAGAGGCTCGGCCATCAGCACGCCGTTCGCACCCGCATCGCGATAGGCCTCGCAATAGCGAATCAGGAAGGCCGTCACCTTGTCCAGCACCATGTGTACCGTGTCGGGATCGTCATAGCAGGCGTACATGATCTCGGTCACATCCATCAGGCGGCCCGCCAGCGAATAGGGGCCGATTACACCCGCCAGCACGGGGCGGTCGGCGATGGTCTCGCAGGCACGGCGAATGGCCTCGACGTACAGGCCCGTGCGGCCCGTGCCCACCTCGGGAATCTGAAGCGCCTCTGCCGCTTCCGCGTCGGCCACCGTGCAGCCCACGACGGTGGGAACCTCGTCGTCGGAGACGCGCACCTGCGCGCCGAAGCACTCGGCCTCCACCGACAGATCCATCAGGCTCACCGCCGCGGCGGAACGCACGTGCTCCGCCACGCGGCGCATGCCTTCGGCCTGCAGCCCCGCGTCGGAAATCAGCTCGCGCACCGACACTCCCATCAGCTGCACCGCCGGAAAGGACAGCACCGGCATGGGCGTTTTGACGTCCGCCGCAATCATCTCCTGAATCCACTGCTTCATGTTTCGCTTCATATCGTCATTCTCCTCTTTCGGAAATTTTCTGTTCTCAGTATAACAGAGATTTCCGGCAAAGGATAGAAAGAAGCCGCTCCAGCGTTGGAAATTCCTGCGATTTTTGTGAAGCAGGAATGTTTTCAGGCTCCGCGTCCGCCCAACTGCCAGAACGCCACGGCGCTGGCGGCGGCGACGTTGAGCGAATCCACGCCGTGAGCCATGGGAATTCGGGCGGTATAGTCGCAGCGGGCGATGGTTTCCGGCTTCAGGCCGTCGCCCTCTGTACCCAGCACGATGGCCAGCTTCTCCTCGGCAGCCATCCGCGCGTCGTCGATGCGCACCGAGCGATCGTCCAGCGCCATGGCCGCCAATTTGAAGCCCATGTCATGCAGCCGCGCTACGCCCGCCTCCGGCCAGTCCGCCATCCGCGCGCCGATGCGCGCCCACGGAATCTGAAACACCGTGCCCATGCTCACCCGCGCGGCCCGGCGATGGAGCGGATCGCAGCAGGTGGGCGTGAGCAGCACCGCATCCATGCCCAGCGCCGCGGCGGAGCGAAAGATCGCGCCCACGTTGGTAGGATCCACCACGCCCTCCAGCACCGCGACGCGCCGGGCGTTCGCGCAGATCGTCTCCACCTCGGGCAGCCGGGGCCGGCGCATGGCGCACAGAAAGCCCCGGGTCAGCTCGTAGCCCGTCAGCTTTGCCAGCACCTCCCGGTCGGCGGTGTAGACCGGCGCGTCGCCGCAGCGCGCGAGAAGCTCCGCGCCCTCAATCTGCCGCCGCTCCATCAGCAGCGCCGTCGGCTCGCAGCCCGCGTCCAGCGCGCAGGCGATCACCTTTGCGCTCTCGGCGATGAACAGCCCCTCGTCCGGGCGGCGGCGACTGCGCAGCTGCGCCTCGGTCAGCCGGGCGAATACGTCCAGCTCCGGCGCGGCAAGATCGTGAATTTCGATGATGTTCGGCATAATCGCTCCTCCATGGTTTTCAGCTGACCATGATTATATCAGATTTTGCCCGTCGGAGAAAGCACGGAAAGCGCAATTTGTCGATTTCCGCGAAAAAAGCGTTCGTCCCCCTGTTCTTTTCCATGGAAATGGAGTAAAATGGTTTCAGCATTTCCTTCCTTTTCAGAAGCCCATGAAAGGATGAGTTTTCTTGATTGCTCAGGATTTTCTTCGCACCGTCGACGCGAACGCGGCGCTGATTTTTGACCCCGCCGCGGCCTTCGCTCTCTCCGGCCTGTGCTTTGCCGAGGGCTGTCTCGTGGTTCGCGAAAGCGGCCTCACCGCCGTCGTCCCCAGCGGAACGGCGGTGGGCGGCGTGGCCCTGGCAACCTACGGCAAGGTCAGCTTTCCCCACTGCACGCCGCCCATCGACGCCCGCTGTGCATTGCTCGCGCCGCTGCTCTCCGGCATGCGGCAGGTGGCCGTGGACTTCGACGCCGCGCCCTTCTGGCTCTCCGCCCGCTTTCCCGAGCTGCACTGGATGGATCTGAGCGCGCAGACGCAGGCCCTGCGCACCCGCAAGCCCGCGTCGTTCGACGAGGGCTATGCCCGGGCTGCGGCCGTCAACCGCGCCGCCTACGCCGCCGTCCGGGAGGCGCTGCGCCCGGGAATGAGCGGACAGGAGCTCTACGCCTGCATCGCCCGCGCGGAGATTCTGGAGGGCGGCGCGCCGTCGGCCTTCACCGGCGATTTCCTCATCGGCGCGGACACGGCCAATATCACGGGCTTCTCCGACCATCGGCGCGCGCAGCCGGGCGACGCGGTCATCGTCGATCTGCTTTCCAGTCAAAATGGCTATCACTGCGACACGACGCGCACGTTCTTTCTCGGCGAGCCCTCCGCCGCGCAGCGCGCCGCATACCGCGCCGTGCTGCGCGCGCTCCATGCCGGAGAGCGGATGCTGCGTCCCGGCGCGCGGGCCTCGGAGGTCTATCGCGCCGTCTCCGATTCGCTCATATCCGACGGCTGCGGCGCGCTCGTCCACCACGCCGGACACTGTGTCGGCTATCGATGGTTCGAATATCCCGACTTTGTCCCCGGCTGCGACGCGCCGCTGACGGAGAACATGGTCGTCACGCTGGAGCCGGGGCTCTACTTTCCCGGTCAGTTTGGCGTGCGCTTCGAGAACAACTATCGCGTCACCGCCCACGGCCCCGCGGTTTTGTTTGACAAAAGCGAGGCCATTGACGATTACATTGTCGACATCTGATCGCCGCCCGATGCGTTCTTTGAAATGCATCGGGCGCTTTTTTCGAAACTCTCCGCGTCATTTTTCGCAATGTATCAGTTCATTTCGTGATTAGTACTAATATATTTCTCATTTGACACTCTTCCCGTGCTTTACAGTTTTGTCGATTTTTGGTATACTGTGGACAATACAGGCGAAGGAGCGATTCGCATGCACTTGGAGACGGGCCGGCCGCTGAGCGGCGAAGCGCTGGAGCGTCTGAAAGCGTTCCTCGCTGAAAACGGACTGCACTACGACCCGGGCATTCAGTTCACGGCGCTGCTGATGGAGGACGGCGAGATTCAGGCCACCGGTTCGCTGGACGGCGCGACGCTGAAGTGCATCGCCGTGCGCCCCAGCCGTCAGGGCGAGGGGCTGACCGCGCCGCTGATGACCGCTCTGCGGCAGGAGGCCTTTGCCCGGGGCATTCGCCATCTGATGCTCTTCACCAAGCCGGGCAACGAAGCCATGTTTCGCGAATTCGGCTTCTATCCCATTCTCCGCACGGGCGACTGCCTGCTGATGGAGAACCTCCGGGACGGCCTGCGCCGACGCCTGCTCGAGCTGGCGCAGGGGCCGACGCCGAGGGGAACCGTGGGCGCGGTGGTGGCCAACTGCAATCCCTTCACGCTGGGCCATCGGCATCTGATCGAGACCGCCGCGGCCGCCTGCGACCGGCTGCTGGTGTTCATCCTCTCGGAAAACCGCGGGATGTTCACGCCGATGGAGCGTCTGGCCATGGCGCGCGCGGGCTGCGCCGACCTGAGCAATGTGCGGGTGCTGCCCACCGGGCCGTACCTGATCTCCTCGGCCACGTTTCCCGATTACTTCATCAAAGACCGCTCCAGAGTGGACGAGGTGCGCTGCGAGGTGGACGTTCGCATGTTCGCCGAGCGCTTCGCCCCGGCGCTGCACATCACGAAGCGCTTCGTGGGCGAGGAGCCGCTGGACGCGCGCACCCGCGCCTACAACGAGACATTAAAGCGGGAGCTCCCCGCATACGGAATCGAAGTGACGGAGATTCCGCGCAAAACGGCGGACGGCGAACCCATCAGCGCGTCCCGCGTGCGGGCGCAGATCGCCGCCGGACAGTCCGACGGCCTCGATGCGCTGGTGCCGGAATCCACGCTGAAGATCCTTCTGGAAAAATATCCGAATTTAAGGAAGTGATGCCATGCCCTCCATCCACCGGATGCAAAAGAGCCTGATCCAGTCCTCGTTCTTCGCGCCCCGCGGGCGCACGCGCATCTACGATCTGGGAATGCAGATTTCCCAGCTGTACCTCAGCCCCTACGACCGGCTCATCGGCTTCATCGGCGAGGCCGGATCGGGCAAGAGCGCGCTCATCAAGGGCATGTTCCCGGGGCTGGAGCTGACCAACGACGACGACGGCGTAAACGTCCGCCCGCTGCCCATTCTGGACGTGGACGACGAGCGCGGTTTCTTCAAGCCCCACACCTATCATCTGGACATCCGCTTTGAGATGGCCTTCACCCAGCTGACCGTGCTGGCGAACGCCATCGAAGAGGCCATCCGACTGGGCAAGCGCGTGATCGTGGAGCACTTCGATCTGGTCTATCCCCTGCTTTCGCGCAACGCCGACCTGCTGGTGGCCATCGGCGAGCAGATTCTCGTGGGCCGGCCCACCATGTTCGGCCCGGATCCCGAGGAATTCGTGCGCATCGTGCGCCGCTCGCTGCCCTATCGCCTGATGGCCCACACCGCCGAGGATCTGTGCGAGATGCACATGGCTCCCGAGCTGGTGCCCATCTGCAAGCACGACGACATCCACCACGGCTTCATCCTGGCCTTTCAGGGCAAGCCGCCGGAGATGGATCTGAAGGCGCTGGAGGCGCAGGTGCTTCAGGACATCGCCGCCGATCTGCCGGTGCATTACGCCGACGAATCCCACATCTCCGTGGGCGGCAATCTTCACCAATGCTCCGGCCCGCGCACCCATGTGCGCAGCACGGGCGAGATTCACGGCTTCTGTCTGAACCATGAAATCGTCTACGACAACCAGCAGGATCGCTATCTGCTCATCGGCTTTGTGGGCGAAGACTCTAAGGAGAGCCTGCGCCGTCTGCGCGAGCACAAGCCCGAGCCCATGGGCGATCTGTTATGCTGAACATATTCGAATAATATAGAAGGAGTTTTCTGTCATGGATAAGAAGAAAAAGGTTCTGGTCATCGGCGTCATCGGCGCGGACGTTCACGCCGTGGGCAACAAGATTCTCTATCATGCCTTCACCGAGGCGGGCTTCGACGTGGTGAATCTGGGCGTGATGGTCTCTCAGGAGGAGTACATCTCCGCCGCCATCGAGTCCGGCGCGGACGCCATCGTCATCTCGTCGCTGTACGGTCAGGGCGAGCTGGACTGCCGCGGCATGCGCGAAAAGTGCGACGAGGCCGGTCTGAAGGGCATCCCGCTGCTGGTGGGCGGCAACATCGTCATCGGCAAGCAGAAGTTCGAGGACGTGGAGAAGCGCTTCAAGGAGATGGGCTTCGACCGCGCCTTCCCGCCGAACACGCCGCCCGAGACCACCATTCAGGCGCTACGGGAGATTCTGCACATGGAGGATGAGATCGCATGAAGCCCGTTCTGCTGATTGATTTCGGCAGCACCTACACCAAGGTCACGGCGGTGGACGTGGAGTCCGAGCGCCTGCTGGGCACCGCCGACGCCTACACCACGGTGCAGACCGACGTGGGCGAGGGCCTTGCCAACGCGCTGACTAGGCTGCGCGAAAAGATCGGCCCGGTGGATTTCACGGCGCGCTACGCCTGCTCCTCCGCCGCCGGCGGACTGCGAATGATCTCCAGCGGACTGGTGCCCGAGCTGACCGCCGAAGCCGCCCGTCAGGCCAGTCTCGGCGCGGGCGCGAAAGTGCTGAAGGTCTATTCCTTTCAGCTGACCGAGGACGATCTGGACGAAATTCTGCGCCTGAACCCCGACATCTTCCTGCTCGTGGGCGGCACCGACGGCGGCAACAGCGAGTGCATTCTGCACAACGCGCATATGCTGGCCTCGGGGAACTTTGATTTTCCCGTGGTCATCGCCGGCAACCGCTCCGTCGCCCGGGAATGCGAGCGCATTCTCGCGGGACACGAGGTCTACGTCTGCGAAAACGTCATGCCCCGCTTCGGCGTGCTGAACATCGAATCGGCGCAGAAGAAGATTCGCGAAATTTTCTTAAACCGCATCATCGAAGCCAAGGGCCTCACCCGCGCCGCCGAGCTGATCTCCGGCATTCTGATGCCCACGCCGTCGGCGGTGATGAAGGCCATGAACCTGCTGGCGCAGGGCTGCGAAGGCGAAAGCGGCATCGGCGATCTGGTCGCCGTGGACGTGGGCGGCGCGACGACGGACGTGTATTCCATGTGCGACGGCATGCCCGCCACGTCGAACACCGTCTACAAGGGCCTGCCCGAGCCCTACGCCAAGCGCACCGTCGAGGGCGACATCGGCATGCGCTATTCCATCCGCGGCATCGCGGAGGCGGCGGGCATTCAGCGCGTGGCCGAGCTGTCTGGGCTGACCGTCGAGCGCGCTCAGGAGCTGATCGACCAGCTCTCCCAGCACACGGACTGGATCCCCGAGCCGGGCACAGACTACGAAAAGCTGGACTACGCGCTGGCCTGTCTGGCCGTGGAGGTCGCCGTGGCGCGCCACGCGGGCACCATGGAGGAAACCTACACGCTGATGGGACTGACCTACGTTCAGGCCGGCAAGGATCTGCGCCGGGTGCGGCAGATCGTCGTCACCGGCGGATGCCTGATTCACACCGCGCGCACGAATGAAATCGCGGCCCACGCGCTGTACACCTCCCGCGCGCCCATGTCGCTGCGGCCGGAAAAAGCGGCCGTGCGCGTCGACCGTAACTATATTCTCGCCGCCATGGGTCTGCTCTCGGAGACCGAGCCGCAGACCGCGCTGCGCATCATGAAAAAGGAGCTGGAATACGATGGATATTCGCAACAAGAGAATTCCTGACGCGGAGTTCGAAGCCCTCCGGAGCGAGGTTCTGACCCAGTGGCCCACCGGCAGGGACGTCAATCTGGACGAGGCCGTGGCCTATCACAAGTCCATGCCCGAGAGCCGCGTGTTCTCCAAGAAGCTGCTCAAGGCCAAGCAGGAACATCGCACGCTGATCCAGCCCCGCGCGGGCGTTCCCGTGGTGGAAAAGCACATCGAGCTGCTCCAGCATCTGGAAAAGTACGGCGAGGCCGACCTGCTGCCCACCACCATCGACAGCTACACCCGCCAGAACCGCTACAAGGAGGCCGAGAACGGCATCAGCGAGTCCATCCGACTGGATCGCGCCATGCTCAACGGCTTCCCCGCGGTGAACCACGGCGTGGCCAACTGCCGCAGAGTCATCGAGAGCGTCAACGTGCCCGTGCAGATTCGCCACGGCACGCCGGACGCGCGCCTGCTGGCCGAAATCACCTTCGCCGGCGGCTTCACCAGCTACGAGGGCGGCGGCATCTCCTACAACCTGCCCTACTGCAAAAACGTGCCCATGGAGCGCACCATCACCGACTGGCAGTACGTGGATCGTCTGACCGGCCTGTACGAGGAGATGGGCGTACCGATCAACCGCGAGCCCTACGGCCCGCTGACCGGCACGCTGGTTCCGCCGTGCATTTCCCACGCCGCGGCCATCATCGAAGCGCTGCTGGCCGCCGAACAGGGCGTAAAGAACATCACCGTCGGCTACGGCCAGTGCGGCAACCTCATTCAGGACATCGCCGCCATCCACACGCTGGAGGAGCTGACGGACGAATACCTCGCCAAGTACGGCTACAGCGACGTAACCGTCACCACGGTGCTGCACCAGTGGATGGGCGGCTTCCCCGCCGACGAGGCCAAGGCCTTCGGCGTAATCTCCATGGGCAGCGCCATCGCCGCGCTCTCCAAGGCCACGAAGGTCATCGTCAAGACCCCGCACGAGGCCGTGGGTATTCCCACCATGGAAGCCAACGCCGCGGGTCTGCGCTGCACGAAGCAGGTGGTCAACATGCTGGCGGATCAGGTCTATCCCAGCGAAAGCCTCGCCGAGGAAGAGGAGATCATCCGTCAGGAGACCCGTGCCATCGTGGACAAGTGCTTCGAGCTGGGCAGCGGCGACATCGCCGTGGGCGTGTGCCGCGGCGTGGAGTCCGGCGCGCTGGACGTCCCCTTCGCGCCCTGCCGCGCGAACGCCGGTCTGATGCTGCCCGCCCGCGACAACGACGGCGCGGTGCGCATTCTGAATTTCGGCAACCTGCCCTTCAGCCAGTCCCTGAAGGACTTCCACACGGCCAAGATTGAGGAGCGCGCCAAGGCCGAGCACCGCAGCACATCCTTCCAAATGGTCATCGACGACGTCTACGCCATCGGCAAAGGCCGCCTCGTCGGCCGGCCGGCGTCGGCAGCGCCGACAGGCAATCGCTGACGCGCAAAAATTAACGGAGCCCACGCGGCCTTGGTGGCCGCTCGGCTCCTGCGGTACGTTTCTGGTCGGGGTTGGTTCGAACTGACGGCTCCGCGCGGCGATGGTCGCCGCTTGAGCCTGCGATTTTCCGCAGCGCCACGCTCCAAAAGCGCGGCAGCAAACGGAGAATCCAAGGAACCTCAGGTTCCTTGGCAGGTCTGGGCAGCGCCCAGCGTGCCCATGGCGTGGCATAAACCGCTGCGCAACAGATGCACCCCATCCCCCTGCCTTAACCCCAGCCCGCCCGAACCAGAAGCCAAGGATCCGCAAACCTCTCCCCATCGCACAGCCTCCCCCCAGCCCCCTGAGGGCGGGTCGCTAACTTCCGAGCGAATCCGGTTTTCTCCACGCCGAAGGCGTCCGCGTCAAGCGGCAGGGAGAAAATCGGACAGCCGGGGCGGCTGAGCCGCCGTGCAATCGCTGCCGCGCAATCATCGACGGAGCCCACGCGGCCATGGTGGCCGCTCGGCTCCTGCGGTACGTTTCTAACCAAAGCCATTTCGACCCGACGGCTCTGCGCGGCGATGGCCGCCGCTTGAGCCTTCCTGCACAGAACACCCGCAATATGCAGCTTCACCAACAATCCCCACACATCATTCACAGGAGGAAATCATCATGAAGATTCTGGACGTCGTATGTTCCAAGGGCAGAACCGGTTTTTACTTTGACGATCAGCGCGCCATCAAGAAGGGCGCAGGCCACGACGGCACCTTCTATACCGGCGAGCCCGTGACCGAGGGCTTCCGCTCCGTGCGCCAGGCCGGCGAGGCCATCTCCGTCATGCTCATCCTCGAGGACGGCCAGATCGCCTGGGGCGACTGCGCGGCTGTGCAGTATTCCGGCGCGGGCGGACGCGACCCCCTCTTCCTCGCCGAGGACTTCATCCCGCTGATCGAGCAGTACATCAAGCCCGCGCTGGTCGGCCGCGAAGCCGATAACTTCCGCCAGCTCGCCGCCATGATGGAGAGCATCCAGATCGACGGCAAGCGCCTGCACACCGCCATCCGCTACGGCGTCTCTCAGGCGCTGCTGGACGCGGTGGCCAAGGCCACCGGCCGCCTCATGTGCGAGGTCGTGGCCGACGAGTACGGCTGCACCGTGTCCGAAACGCCCATCCCGATCTTCACCCAGTCCGGCGACGACCGCTACGACAACGCCGACAAGATGATCATCAAGGGCGCGCAGGTGCTTCCCCACGCACTGATCAACAACGTGGAAACCAAGCTGGGCCTGCACGGCGAAAAGCTCGCCGCCTATGTCGAGTGGCTGCGCAACCGCATCCTCGAACACCGCACCGACGAGAGCTACAACCCCGTGCTGCACATCGACTGCTACGGCACCATCGGCGCGCTCTACGGAAACAACAACTATTCCGCCATGGCCGACTACATCGCCAAGCTGGGCGAGATCGCCAAGCCCTTCCATCTGCGCATCGAAGGCCCCATGGACTGCGACTCCACCCGCGAGGCCCAGATCGAAGCCCTCGCCGGGCTGACCGCCGAGCTGGATCGCCGCGGCATCGACGTGGAACTGGTCGCCGACGAATGGTGCAATACCCTCGAGGACATCAAGCTGTTCGCCGACGCGAAGGCCGGCCACATGGCGCAGATCAAGACCCCCGACCTGGGCGGCGTGAACAACACCATCGAGGCCGTTCTCTACTGCAAGGCCCACGGCATGGGCGCGTATCAGGGCGGCACCTGCAACGAGACCGACCGCAGCGCGCAGGTCTGCGTCCATTGCGCCATGGCCACCCAGCCGGTGCAGATTCTCGCCAAGCCGGGCATGGGCGTGGACGAGGGCTACATGATCGTGTTCAACGAGATGCAGCGCATTCTCGCCGTCCGCAAGGCGCTTCGGAAGTAAAAAAAAACAGGGCCGTGGAGAGACATTCTCCTCGGCCCTTCATTGTTCATTCTTCGCAGAACACGCGGCGAATGGCCTCCAGATAGCCGTAGCCGTGCAGATCGTCCGGTTCCAGATAGCTCGATTCCGTCCATTCGTTCCAGCTGTTCACCGTAATCAGCGGCGGCTGCTCGGGATGGCGGTCGGCGTAATCTCGCGCCATGCGCAGCGCGCGCTCGATGTTCTCCGGCGTGCAGTTCTTCATCACGCCCGGGCGGAAGTCGTTGAAGCGCGGGTTGTTGTCCCAGCCCACGCTGACGTGCGGGAAATAGGGAAAGTCGAACTCGCTCTCCAGCCTCTTCCACTCGGCCTCGACCTCGGGCAGCAGCTCCTCGTAGCTGCGGTCGATGTTCAGGAAATGCACGAACTGATAGTGAGAGCAGCTGTCGAAGCCCACACCGCCGAACTCCTTCGCCGAGACGGTCTTCACACCGTCCACGCCGGAGAGATTGGTGCATTTCTCGTTCCACATGGTGAACTGCAGGTGCAGCCCCGGCAGGCCCGAGCGCACGCATTCCTCGCGGAACCACGCGATGGCCTCGCGCGCCGCGTCGATTCCGCCCAGTCCCGAGACCAGCTTGGGCACGTCGTAGATCATGAACACGGGCTTTCCGTCGATGGTGTAGTAATTCGGCTGATGGAAGTACTTCTCGATCACCCGGCGCATGGCGCGCCTGAACTCGTCCATCGCCACGCCGCCGTCCCAGACGACGGTGCTCAGGTCGTTGGAATTGCGCTTGTCCCACAGCGCCACCGCGTCGTGGTTGGCCCACATGAGATAGAACTTCATGCGGTCGCGGTTCTTGGCCTTCAGGAAGCCGTCGTTCAGGCAGTTTTCCAGAAACGGCCGCCGATCGTACCAGTACCAGTCGTAGATGAACACGTTCACGCCGTGATCTGCGGCCGCGGCGATCTCCATCTCCATTACGTAGGGATCCGCCTCGTTGACATAGCCCCACAGCGGCCTGCGCGGCCATTCATGTCCCTCATAGCGCTTCACCGCCGAGCGCACCGACTGCCATTCGCCCATGCCCTCGGGCCAGAAGATGCGCGTTCTCGGCTCGTCCCCAGTGTAGGCCGGCCAGATATAGGCCGCAACATCGTACTTTCTCATGTTTTTCCTCCATAGCTTTCTCCATATGTCTGAGTGAATTCTAACATGCGCGCCTTTTTTTGTCAATGCAATCACACAGCCTGCTTTGCGCAAAGCTCTTTCGCGCCAAAAGCACATTCTCCACGCCAAAAGCATCTTTTCAGCGCGTCCTAAAAGGTGTATACTGTTCGCAGAGCGTTTTCGCAAATTCGAAATTCAAAAAGCCAGGAGGATTCACATGGACGCAAGACAATGGTTCCGGGAGGCCAAATTCGGCCTG
>USDD01000039.1 GCA_900553265.1 uncultured Eubacteriales bacterium | reverse complement strand
GTCATTGGTCATGCATTTGGAGGGCAAGGCCCTGCCAGTGGAAATGATACGAAGCCCTTTCAAAGCCCCATCCTCCTGAATTTTTCATATCGGTTTTGGGCAAAGTGGCCCTCCCGCTCCACCCGGGCCAGCTGCCGGGCGATCTCCGCGTCCGGGCGGGGCACGATCTTGTCGATCATCGTCCATGGAAAGGACACGCGCGTCTCGTCGGCGAGATAGTCGGCAAATTCCGCCGGCGCAGAGCCGTTTTCGATCCAGCCGCGGGCGATGAACCGCACCGCGTCGCGCAGCTTTTCGCCGTTGCGGCTGCAGTTGTCCATGCTGACCATGGCGACGGGCAGCGCGCCGGCGCGGAAGCGCTCCAGCAGCAGCGCGGCAGCCTTGGCCATGACGTTCGCTGCGCGATCCGGCCCGTTTTTCAGGTCGGCTTCCACCTCGGGCAGCAGTTTGCCGTCGGCGGCGCGCAGCGCGTAGCCCTTTTCGGTGATGGTAAAGCTCACCATCTGAAGGGACGGGCTGCGGAAGATTTGGCACAGGCGGCAAAGGCAGTCCGCGTCCGAGAAGTCGGCGCGCACGGCCTCGGCCACGGCGGCGGCGATCTCCGCGTCCGTGGAGCCGTCGCCGCGCAGGGCGATTCGCAGGGTCAGATTGTCGTGGGGGAGATAGACGCGCCGCGTCAGCTCGCCGTCGGCAGAGGTGTCCACGGCGATCACGCCCCGGTCGGCCAGACCATGGTTCAGCAGCGATTGCTGGAGCATGGCGACGTAGCCGCGGAAGAGGTTGCCCGCGCCGAAATGCGCCCAGATCGGCGCGCGGCGCGTGCGTTCGGCCATGGCGGCAACGTCGTATTCCGGCAGGCGCACGCCGAGGGCTTTCCATTCGTCGCGGCGGTTCAGCGATTGCAGATTCAGCTTCATGGAAAAATTCCTTTCGATTTTTGCTCAGAGCGTCTGCAGGAAGCGGCCGATCTTGCCCGCAATCAGCGCGTGGCCCTCGTCGCTGGGGTGCAGACCGTCGGGAGCCAGCCGCGCGCGGCACACGTCGTTGACCGGCTGGATTCCGCTGACGGCGTAGAGATCCAGCACCGGCAGCGCGTAATGCTCGGCGACCTCCATGAGAATTTTGCGATAGACGCTCAGCGGCGCCGCGTCGCAGGGTTTGTTGCCGTCGCCCCGGGGATTGGCCTCGTTCTGGCGATGCAGCGGCGTGAGGATGGCCACGGGCTTTCCGCAGTAGCGCTCCAGCAGGCCGCTCATCAGGAAATGGCACGCGCCCCAGAAGGTGGACGGATCCCGGTCGGCGGGCGTGCCCAGCGGGGCGTCGCCATGGCCGAAGTCGTTGGTTCCGCCAAAGACCACCACCGCGTCGGCGCTTGTGTCCATCCCGTCCATGCGCATGCAGAAGTCCTGATCGAAGGGATCGTCGGTGACGACGCGCTGGCGCGCGATGCGCGTACCGGAAATGCCATAGTTGTTGGCGCGCTTTAAGCCGAACTGGCGGGCGAGCACGTCGGTATAGCGGTTTTCGATGCAGTTTGCGCCCACGCCCTGAGTGATGCTGTCGCCTAAGAAATTGATGACCGAGCCTTCGAGAATCATGGGAAAGAACCTCCTTTGCTCAGCGGTGCGCGGCCTTGTCCACGGCTTCCCAGAGGCCGCTTAAGTAGCACGCGCCCAGCGCGCGGTCGTACAGGCCGTAGCCGGGCATGGCCTGCTCGTTCCAGATCATGCGGCTGTGGTCGGGGCGGATCACGCCGTCGAAGCCCGTCTCGTACAGCGCACGGATGATCTCGTACATGTCCAGCGAGCCGTCGACGGACAGGTGCGCGGCCTCCTCGAAGTCCCGGGGGCCGGTGCGGCGGATGTTGCGCACGTGGGCGAAGGGAATGCGCCCCTTCAGGGAGCGGATGATGGCCGGGACGTCGTTGTCCGGGTTGGAGGCCAGCGAGCCGGTGCACAGCGTCACGCCGTTACAGGGAGAATCCACCGCGCGCATCAGGCGCAGCAGCTTTTCGCCGCCGGTGACGATGCGCGGCAGGCCGAACACGGGCCACGCCGGGTCGTCGGGATGGATGGCCATGCGGATGCCGTACTTTTCGCAGGTGGGCAGGATGGCCTTGAGGAAGTAGACGAGGTTATTGAACAGCATTTCCTCCGTCACCGGCGCGTACAGGGCGAACAGCTCCTTCAGCCGCGCCATGCGCTCCGGCTCCCATCCGGGCAGCACCGCGCCGTTGGATTTCTCGCTGATGGACTTAAGCATCCGGTCGGGGTCGATCTGATCGACGATGGACTGGTCGTAGGCCAGCACCGTGGAGCCGTCCGGGCGGGGCTTGGCCAGATCGCTGCGCGTCCAGTCGAACACGGGCATGAAGTTGTAGCAGACCATGCGGATGTCCGCCCGGCCGAGGTTCTCCAGCGTCTGGATGTAATGCTCGATGTACAAGTCGCGGTTTTTGCCCGCGGCCTTGACGTCGTCGTGGACGTTGACGCTCTCGATGCCCAGCACCCGAAGGCCCGCGGCTTCCACCTCGGCCTTCATCGCGTCGATGCGCTCCCGCGGCCACACGTCTCCGGGCGCGGTGTCGTAAAGCGTGGTGATTACGCCGGAAACGCCGGGAATCTGCCGAATCTGAGTGAGGGTTACGGTGTCAAACTGCGCGCCGTACCAGCGCAGACCCATCTGCATGAAAAATCACGTTCCTTTCTGATGTCACTCGGAATATCCGAAGAAGCGCATGGCGTTGCGATAGCCGATGTCCGAAACCAGCTCGCCCAGCGCGTCGAAGTCGGCGGGATATTCGCCGTTTTCCACCCATCCGCCCAGCAGATTGCACAGCAGGCGGCGGAAGTACTCGTGGCGGGTGTAGGACAGGAAGCTGCGGGAATCCGTGACCGTGCCGAGGAAATTGCCCAGCACCGCCGTGGAGGCCATGGCGCGCATCTGGCGCTCCATGCCCGGCAGGCTGTCGTTGAACCACCAGGCCGCGCCCTGCTGAACCGCGCTGCGCACGCCCTCCTCGGTGAAGCATCCGGCCACGGCGTTGAGCATGGCGCTGTCGTTGGGGTTCAGCGAGAACAGCACCGTTTTCGGCAGCGCGCCGGCCTTGCTCAGATCGTCCAGCAGTGCGGGCAGGCCCTCGGCGCAGGTTGTCGGCGCGATGGCGTCGAAGCCCGTGTTCGGCCCGACGCGGCGCATCATCCTTTCGTTGAGATTGCGGATTACGCCGAAGTGCAGCTCCATGACCCAGCCGCGCCGGACGTATTCGCCGCCGAGGAATTTCAGCAGCGCGTACTGATAGGCGGAGATTTCGTCGGCGGTCAGCGTCCGGCCGTCCGAGGCCTTGCGCAGAATCGCGTCCAGCTCCGCCGCGGAGCATTCCACCTTCCGCAGCGCGGTCACGCCGTGGTCGGAGGCGGTGCAGCCGTGGGCGGTGAAGAAGTCCATCCGCTCGGACAGCTTCGCCTGAAGCGTGTCCATGGTGCGCGGCGCGCCGAGCCGCTCCATATAGCTCGGGAAGGCGGCGTTGGAGGGATCCAGCGCAAGCTCCGGTCGCCACGCGGGGCGCACATGTACCTTCAGCGTCTCGTCCGCGGCCAGCATTTCGTGCCAGCGCAGGTCGTCCAGCGGGTCGTCCGTGGTGTTCAGATCGGTCACGTCGGCGCGGCGAATCATCTCGCGTACGCCCAGACCGTTTTGCAGAACGGCGCTGCACTGCTCCCAGATGACGGGCGCATTGCGTTCGTTCAGCGGAAGCTCGCAGCCGAAATAGCGCTTCAGCTCCAGATGCGTCCAGTGGTAGACGGGATTGCCGATGCAGCGCGGCAGCGTGCGCGCGAAGGCGAGAAACTTCTCGTAAGGCTCCGCGTCGCCGGTAATCAGGCTTTCCGGCTCGCCGCAGGCGCGCATCAGCCGCCATTTGTAGTGGTCGCCGCCCAGAAACGGCTCGGCCACGTCGGCGTAGTGCTTATCCTGAGCGATCTCCGCGGGGCTGATGTGGCAGTGGTAGTCGATGATGGGCAGACGCTCGGCGTAGTCGTGATACAGCCGCCGGGCCGCCTGCGTTTCCAGCAGAAAATCCTCGTTCAGAAAGGGCTTCATGGCGTTCTCGCTCCTTTATCAGAATTGTCCGAAGGGGTCGAATTCCCGGTGGAGATAGCGCTCCAGATTGCTCCGGAGCACCGCCTGAGTGTCCATCAGCAGCTGCGGATGCTTCGGCGACCAGCCCTCCAGCAGCCGCCGGGCCAGCAGGCGTGCGGCCTGATAGCCCTGGGCGAAGGGATCCTGATACAGAATCAGGTCGCACCAGCCCTCGCGCAGCGCCTGAGCGGTCTCGGCGGACAGGTCGTAGCCGATGAGCCGCACGCCGCGCCGGTTCAGCGCCTTCAGGGCGCGGATGGCGCCCACGGTGCTGGAATGGCCGGTGCAGAACACGCCGCGCACGTCCGGTGCGCGCTCCACGGCCTCGGTCAGCGCGCGCTGCGCCTCGGCGGGGTCGCTGGGGCATTCCGAGCAGCGCATCACCTCCATGCCGCCCGGCTGGGCGCGCAGCTGCTCGAAAAAGCCGCTGAAGCGCTCCAGAAAGGGCATGGTTCGGGCGAAATTGCCCAGCACCGCCACCTGTCCGGAGCCGCCGAGCATCATGTCCATCAGCTCGCAGGCCATGCGCCCGGACTGGCGCGAATCGCTGCCGACGAAGAACAGCCGCCGCCCGCCGGGCAGATCGGTGTTGAAGGTAATGACCGGCGTTCCGTCCGCCGCCAGCGCGTCGATCTCCGCGCCGGACGTGAGCCCCGCGGCGTTGACGGCCACGCCGTCGAAGCGGGACTGAACCAGCTCGGACAGGCAGCGCGCTGCGCCGTCGGGGATGTTCAATGGATAGCGAATCTTCTCCACGCTCACGCCGAAGTCCCGGAGCTCCGCGGCCGCGCGATCGACGCCGCGCTCGATCTCTCCATAAAACGCGGCGGGGCGGTCGGGAAAGACCGCCGCAATGCGCTTTTCGCTGCGGCGGCTCAGCGCGCTGGCGAAGCGGTTGGGCCGATAGCCCAGCTCCGCGGCGATCTGCTCCACGCGGCGCTTGCTCCGCTCGCTCACGCCGGGGCGGTTGTTCAGCGCCCGATCCACCGTTCCGATGGACACGCCGGCGCGCTCGGCGATTTCCTTCAGCGTCACCCGGCTGGATTCCATCCGAAGCGCCTCCTTTCCGTGAAAAAGATGAACGTTCACGCTCTGTATGAAAACAGTATAAACCGCATGAAACGGATTGGCAATAGCGAAGGATGAGAAAATTGTATTGAAATATTGTGAGATGAGCATAAAAACACGCGCGGGTGCATCCGGATGGAGCGATTTTTGAATGGAATTTTCGTGAACGTTCACGGAAAGACGGCTTTGCCGCGTGAATTTCTGATTTTTCGCTCTTGCAATGCGGGAAAAACGAGGTTATAATTGAAAAAACAGGAAGTGAAGGGGGAAGAAAAATGTACATGCCCAGGCTTTACGCCTTCGCCGACGAGGCGAGCGCGGCGGTGGACGGGCAGATTGCGGCCATGCGCCGAAACGGTCTGAACGGACTGGAAATTCGCAACGCGGACGGAATTAACGTCTCCGACCTGACGCTGGCCGCGGCGCGGGAAATTCGCAGAAAGCTGGACGGCGCGGGCCTGACCACATGGGCCATCGGCTCGCCCCTCGGAAAAATCGGAATCGACGAGGATTTCGCGCCCCATCTGGAGAAGCTCCGGCACACGCTGGAGGTCGCCGACGCGCTGGGCGCGCGGAACATCCGCCTGTTTTCCTTCTATATTTCCAAAGACCGCGACCCGGAGGAATTCCGGGAGGCAGTGATCGATCGGCTGGGACAGTTCCTCCGCGCCGCCGAGGGCACGGGAATCGACCTCTGCCACGAGAACGAGAAGGGCATCTACGGCGACGCGGCCCCGCGATGCGCAGAGCTTCATCGGGCGCTGCCGGCGCTGAAGGCCGTGTTCGACCCGGCCAACTTCATTCAGTGTGGGCAGGAGACGCTCTCCGCGTGGAGACTGCTCAGGCCGTGGGTGAAGTACATGCACGTCAAGGACTGCCGAACCGACGGCACGGTGGTTCCCGCGGGCAGGGGAATCGGAAATCTTCCCGAAATTCTGAACGACTATCTGTCCGCGCCGGATCGGGCGCTGACGCTGGAGCCGCATCTGAAGGTGTTCGACGGCCTGAAGGCGCTGGAGCGCGCCTATGACCGCAGCGCCGTGGACGATTATGAATATGAGAGCAACGACGCGGCGTTCGACGCGGCCTGCGCGGCGCTCAGGGAGATTCTGAAGGAGGCGTGA
Organism: uncultured Eubacteriales bacterium; assembly: GCA_900553265.1. Taxonomy (GTDB): domain Bacteria; phylum Bacillota; class Clostridia; order Christensenellales; family Aristaeellaceae; genus Faecivicinus. Next base: position 17,109 of record USDD01000039.1, on the reverse strand, counting down.
GCCATGGAAATCGGAGCACAGCTTTACACGGTTCGGGATTACTGCAAAAACCTTATCGACTTTGCCGAGACGCTGAAGAGGGTGGCCGACATGGGCTATCGCACGGTGCAGGTCTCGGGCGCCTGCGCCTTTGAGCCGGACTGGCTGGACGGCGAGCTGAAGAAGAACGGCCTGCGCTGCGTGCTGACCCACACCCCGGGCGACAGAATCGCCGCCGATCCCGCGCAGGTGGCGAAGGATCACGACCGCTTCGGCTGCGAGTACGTCGGTCTGGGCTGGTACGGCTTCGACCCGGAGAAGCCCGACGGAACCTTCGAGCATTTTGTGGAGGTCTACGGCGCGGCGGCGAAGGCGCTGCGCGAGCACGGCAAGTACTTCATGTACCACAACCATGACCAGGAGTTCAGGAAATACGGCGGAAAGCGGATTCTCGAAAAGCTGGCCGAGGCCATTCCCGCCGAGGACATGGGCTTCACGCTGGACACCTTCTGGGTGCAGGCGGGCGGCGGCGATCCGGCCCAGTGGCTGGAGAAGCTGGCCGGGCGCATTCCGTGCATCCATCTGAAGGATCTCGCCTATGGCCGCAAAGTGGCCGTCGTCGGCGAGGGCAACATCAACTTCGACCGCGTGTTTGAAAAGGCCGAGGCCGGCGGAACGAAGTACATGCTGGTGGAGCAGGACGACTGCTATGGCGAGAGCCCGTTCGACTGTCTGAAGCGCAGCTATCAGTATCTGACCGCCTGCGGCTTCCATTGAGGAGGAGAAGAAGATGAGCGAGAAAATCCGTCTGGGAATCATCGGCGTGGGCAACATGGGCAGCGCCCACGGAACCAACATCGTCGGCGGCAGGTGCCCGGACTTCGAGCTTCGCGCGGTGGCGGACGTGAATCCCGCGCGGCTGGAGTGGGCGAGGGAGCATCTCGGCGCGGTGGAGTGCTTTGACGACGCTGTCGCCATGCTGGACAGCGGCAAAATCGACGCGTGCATGGTCTGCGTGCCCCATTACGACCACGCGAAATACGCCATGGAGTGCATGAAGCGCGGCATCCACGTGATGGTGGAGAAGCCCGCGGGCGTGTACACAAAGCAGGTTCGCGAGATGAACGCCGAGGCCGACCGCCACCCGGACGTGGTGTTCGGCATGATGTTCAACCAGCGCACCAACTGCGTCTACCGCAAGATGCGCGAGCTGGTGCAGTCGGGCAGGTACGGCCGCATTCGCCGCACCAACTGGATCATCACCGACTGGTATCGCCCGCAGGCCTATTACGATTCCGGCGACTGGCGCGCCACGTGGTCGGGCGAGGGCGGCGGCGTGCTGCTCAATCAGTGCCCGCACCAGCTGGATCTGTGGCAGTGGATCTGCGGCATGCCCGTGGCGGTGCAGTCCAACATGCGCTTCGGCCAGTGGCACGACATTGAGGTCGAGGACGACGTGACGACCTATGTGGAATACGAAAACGGCGCGACGGGCGTGTTTGTGACCACCACCGGCGACGCGTGCGGCACCAATCGCTTTGAAATTCAGATGGACGGCGCGAAGCTGGTGGTCGAAAACGACAAGCTGACCGTCATTGAGTTCGACATGCCCGAGCCGGAATTCTCCCGGACGAACACCGTGCCCTTCGGCTTTGTGGGCCGGCACGAGGCGCCTGTGGAGACGGATGGCCTGAACGAGCAGCATGTGGGCGTGGTCAACGCCTGGGGCGGCGCGATCCTCCGCGGAACGCCGCTGGTGGCCGACGGCCGCGAGGGCATCAACGGCCTGACGCTGTCCAACGCCATGCATCTGTCCGCTTTCACCGGCCAAAAGGTGACGCTGCCGCTGGACGAGGAGCTCTACTACGACGAGCTGATGAAGCGCGTGGCGACCTCCCGGCGCAAGAAGGGCGGCGCGGCGGTGTTCGCCGACACGTCGAATACCTACGGCGGAGCGAAATAAAAGGAGAATGAACATGAGCGAAATTCGCGTGGGCGTGATCGGCATCGGCAACATGGGCACGGCGCACGCCGCCTGCCTGCACGAGGGCCGAATCGACGGAATGCGCCTGACCGCGGTGTGCGATCTGCGCGCCGAGCGGCTGGAGGAGTGCGCGCGCCGCTTTCCCGAGGCGGAGCGCTTCGAGGATTATCGTGCGATGATTCACAGCGGCCTCGTGGACGCGGTGATCGTCGCGGTGCCGCATCCGCTGCATTCGGACGCGGCCATGGCCGCGCTGGACGCGGGACTGCACGCGCTGACGGAAAAGCCCATCGACGTGCGCGTCTCCAAGGCCCGTCAGCTCTGCGACGCGGCGAAAAGGAGCGGAAAGGTGTTCGCCATCATGCTCAACCAGCGCACGAATCCGCTGTTCCGCCGGGCGCGGGAGATCGTCCAAAGCGGACAGCTGGGCGCGCTGAAGCGCACGGTGTGGATCATCACCAACTGGTATCGCACTCAGTTCTACTACGATTCCGGCAGCTGGCGCGCCACATGGGCGGGCGAGGGCGGCGGCGTGCTGCTCAATCAGGCCCCGCACAACCTCGACCTGTGGCAGTGGATCTGCGGCATGCCTGAGGAGGTCACGGCATTCTGCGATGTGGCGAAGTATCACCGTATCGAGGTGGAGGACGACGCGACGATCTTTACGCGCTATGCAAACGGCGCGACGGGCGCGTTTATGACCTCCACCGGAGAATATCCCGGCACGAACCGACTGGAAATCTCCGGCGAAAAGGGCAAGCTGGTGCTGGAAAACGGCGCGATGAAGTGGTGGAGACTCCGAATACCCGAGCCGCAGGTGCGCTTTGAGTCGAAGGAGAGCTTCGACGCGATTGACATGGACGTGGAGGAGATCACCTCCGACGAGCCGGAGACGGCCCACGCGGGCATCCTTCAGAATTTTGCCAACGCCATTCTGCATGGCGAAGCGCTGATTTCGCCCGGCGAGGACGGCCTCAGCGAGCTTACGCTGTCCAACGCGGCGTATCTGTCCCAGTGGACGGGCAATCGACCCATCCGGCTGCCCATGGACGAGGCGGCCTTCGACCGGGAGCTGGCCGCCCGGGCGGAAAAATCCGCCTTTCACGACGGCGGCGAGGCGCATCCCGACGGAAAATACAGCGTCCGCTGGCAGGTGAAGTGGTGAAAAACGGGGCTTAACTGAAGTTTATCAATGATTTTGTTGGAAAGACTTGCTTTTTGGGCTGCATGGTGATAAAATACTAGTTGCTAATTTGCGTAGGGAGGTGAACGATTTTGCCGAATATCAAGTCTGCAATCAAGCGCGTAAAGGTGAACCAGAAGAAGAACCTGCGCAACCGTATGATCAAGTCTGCGATGAAGACTCAGATCAAGAAGTTCGAAACCGCCGTTTCCGCGAGCCAGGCCGACGTCAAGCTGCTCAGCGCGACTCAGGGCGCGGTTGACAAGGCTGCCGCTAAGGGCGTTATTCATAAGAACGCTGCGAACCGCAAAAAGGCTCGTATGGCAAAGCGCCTTGCGAAGGTTGCACAGTAAGGTCATCGAATCGCAAACAGGGGAACGCGCAAAAGGCGTTCCTTTTGTTTTTGTCTGAAATAAGTCGGCGACATTTCACGGAGGAACAGCATGGACGATCTCTTTTCCATGAACACGCGGTCGCTTGCGCCGCTGGCCGACCGCATGCGCCCGAGGACGCTGGACGAATTCGTGGGCCAGACGCAGATCGTCGGCCCGGGCAAGCTGCTCAGGCGCGCCATTGAGGCCGACCGCCTGACCAGCTCCATCTTCTGGGGGCCGCCCGGCTGCGGCAAGACGACCCTTGCGTTCATTATTGCCGAGACGACGCGGGCTGCGTTCGTCAAGCTCAACGCCGTCACCAGCGGCGTTGCCGACGTGCGCGAGGTGCTCCGGGAGGCGGAGAACCGGCTGAAGCTCTATGGACAGCCGACCTATCTGCTTTTGGACGAGTGCCATCGCTGGAGCAAATCCCAGTCGGATTCCATTCTGCCCGCCATCGAGCAGGGAACAATTCGCTTCATCGGCTCCACCACCGAAAACCCGATGATCGCCATGACGCCCGCCATCGTCAGCCGCTGCCGGCTGTTCCACTTCGAGCGGCTGACCGAGGACGACGTGCGCCGGGCGGTGCTGCGCGCGGCAGCGGATCCGGAGCGTGGCTGCGGCGCGCAGGACGTTCGGCTGGACGAGGACGCGCTGAACCACATCGTGCAGGTGGCCAACGGCGACTGCCGCAGCGCGCTGAACGCGCTGGAGCTGGCAGTGCTGACCACGCCGATGGAGGCTGACGGCTCGGTGCACGTGACGCTGGAGGTGGCCGAGGAGTCCATCCAGAGCCGCGTGGTGCAGATGGACGAGAGCCTGTTCTACGACATGCTGTCGGCGTTCTGCAAGTCGCTGCGCGGCTCGGACAGCGACGCGGCGCTGGCGTGGTTCGCGCGGATGAACTACGCGGGCGTGGATCCGCGGATCGTCGTGCGCCGGATCATCGCCCATGCCAGCGAGGACGTGGGCATGGCCAATCCCATGGCGATGCTTCAGGCCGCGGCGGCGGCGCAGGCGCTGGAGACCGTCGGCATGCCCGAGGCCCGGCTGCCCATCGCGCAGGCCATCATCGCCGTTTGCGAAAGTCCCAAGTCCAACGCCGTTTCCGCCGCCATCGACCGCGCCATGGCCGACGCGGAGAAGGGCGGATATCAGAGCGTGCCGGTGCATCTGCGCGACACCCATTACAAGGGCGCGGAGCGAATCGGCTCCGGCGAGGGCTATCTGTATCCCCACGATTTTCCCGGCCACTGGGTCGCGCAGCAGTATGCGCCCGAGGAGGCGAAGGGCATGCCCTATTACACGCCGTCGGAGCAGGGGTTCGAGCGGGAGGTGCGCGCCCAGCGCGCGAAGCGGGGAATCCACGACCCGAAGGAATGAATTAACACGACCGCGCGAAAAACGCCGCATTCATTCGATATAATGGAGACAGACTAGATATTGGAAGTGAATGCGCGGTGCGGCCGGGCATTCCATTGCAGAACGATTGAATCCATTTCCACAGGAGCGCAGCATGACTGAAACCGGAAAGAAAGCAAAATCCTCGAAGAGCGCCGCGGCGAAGCGCGACGCTTACGACGATTTTTTGGACGGCGACAGGGACGGAACGAAAAAGAAATCGGCTTCGTCCAAGACGCGGAAGTCCTCCCAAAGCGCCGTAGAGCCGGGAATCGCCATGCCTCCATCGACGAAAAAGGCTGGGACGGCGAAACAGCCCGCGTCCGCTGCGAAGAAATCCTCATCCAATCGCTCTTCTTCTGCAAAGAAGGCGAAGATCGAGGAAAATCCGCTGGCGCGCGCGTCGAGGACGGAATACGACCGCTCGAGGTATCGCTCGGAAGCGGGAACGAGCCGGCCTGTCCGCCGCGCGGAGACGGAAGCTGATCTTCCGCGGAGCCGCGCGGGTTCCGCGCCGCATCATTCCGCGAACACGCCGCGCCCGGCGAGAAGATCGCGGCAGGCGGTGCTCGCCGTGGACAACCGCGATCCCTTCGACGACTATCTCCAGCACACCGAAGAGATGTCCAGGCCGCATCGCCGGAAGAAAAAGACCTCCAGCGTGACGGTGCTGCTGGCGACGGCCATCGTGGTGCTGCTGGGGCTGGGCGGCTATCAGGCCGTGCGCTATCGCGCCTTTGCGGAGATGAAGTCCGCCGTGCAGCGCGAGACCTTCTACGAGGGAACCACCGTCGAGGGAATCGACGTGTCCTCCATGACGCTTGCACAGGCGATGGAGTACTGGCAGGAGAACATCGAGCCGGCCTATTCCCAGCGCAAGGTGACGCTGAGCAACGGCGCGTCGTTCACCGCCGAGGAGCTGGGCTATACCAGCGACTATGCCACCGTGTTGTCCAACGCCTTTTCCGCCGGGCGCACCGGCTCGCTGGAGCAGCGTTATGCCCTGCTGTCCAGCCGCAGAAGCGCGCCCGTGAGTTATTCGGTCACGCGGCAGAGCTACGATCCGGCGGCCATCGCCAGATGCGTGTCCCAGATCGCCGAGGCCATCGACCGTCCGGCGGAGAACGCGAAGATTGCGTCTTTCGACACGGAGAGCTATGAATTTACCTTCACCGACGCGGTGACGGGCAGTCAGCTGGACGCCGACGCGCTGACGCGGGACATGACGCAGGCCATGGAGAACGGCGGCGGCTCGGTGGAGCTGAGCGTGCTGGCCATTCAGCCCGACGTGACCCAGAGCGACATCGCGTCCCAGTACGGGCTGATCGCCTCGGCGGTGACCAACGCGTCGTCGTCCAGCAGCAATCGCCTGTCCAACATCCGGCTGGCGCTTCAGATGATCAACGGAACGTGCCTGAAGCCCGGCGAGACGTTCTCCTTCAACGAAACCGTGGGCAAGCGCACCACCGACCGGGGATTTAAGATGGCCACGGCCTATTCCAGCGGCACGGTGGTGGAGGACGTGGGCGGCGGCATCTGTCAGGTGTCCACCACGCTGTTCAACGCCGCGGTCAAGGCCGATCTGCAGATCGTCGAGCGCCATAACCATTCGCTGACGGTGGCCTATGTGGATCGCGGCAAGGACGCGGCGGTGAACTGGAACAGTCAGGATCTGCGCTTTACCAACAACTCGGACGACAACGTGTACATCTGCTGCTTCCTGAGCGACGACAAGCGCGTGCGCGTGGGCGTGTTCGGAAAGCTGCTGCCCAACGGCGAGAGCATTGCCATCGAGAGCGAGGTCACGGGCACCACGTCCTTCGAGACGGTCTATCAGCCGAATCTCGCGCTGACGACCGGCGCGTCGCAGGTGACGCAGAAGGGCAAGGACGGCTGCTCCGCCGTGGCCTACAAGGTGCGCAAGGACGCGTCGGACAACACAATCAGCCGCGAGGAGCTGTGCCGCAGCTCCTACAAGACGGTCAACCAGATCGTCGAGTACGGCCCGTGAGGAACGATTTGCAATTGGGCGCGAGATGTGCTATACTAGGGAAAGGAACAACGGGAGGTGAACCGACGTGGCGAAAATCGTGACCCGGCAGGAGGTCAAGCGCCGGCGGATGAAGTTTCAGGTCTTTGCGGGCATGTTTGATTTTCTGGGCATTCTGGCGGGACTGGTCGTCATCGTCGTGTGCATCGTTCTGATCAATTCCCTGTTTCATTGGGCGGTGAAGGACGCGGAGGTCTCGTTTAAAACCCTCTGGGATCTGTTCACCAGCGCCATCATCATTCCCGAATGATTCGAAGCGCCCTTTTTCGTAAAGGGGCGCTTTTTGCCATTGCCAAAGAAAGGGTGAAGCGCGATGCGCGTGTCGTGGCCCGAGTTTTCCGAGGAACTGGAGGATTGCCGCAAATGCCGGCTCTGCGAGCACCGCAGCCACATCGTGCCCGGCGAGGGCAACCCCAACGCCGCGCTGATGTTCATCGGCGAGGGCCCGGGGCAGGAGGAGGATCGGCTGGGCCGGCCCTTCGTCGGCCGTTCGGGTGAGCTGCTGACGCGGATGATCCATGCCATCGGCATCGAGCGCTCCGACGTGTACATCTGCAACGTGGTCAAGTGCCGCCCGCCGCAGAACCGCAATCCCGAGCCGGACGAGGCTGAGGCGTGCCTGAACTATCTGCGCCAGCAGGTGGTACTGGTTCGGCCTAGGGTCATCGTGTTGCTGGGCAAAATCGCCTGCCGCTACACGCTGCGCGAGGAGGTCTTCATCACGCGCGACCATGGCCGCTGGTACGAGCGCAAGGGAACGTGGTTCATGCCCACCTTCCATCCCTCGGCGCTGCTGCGGGATCCGACGAAAAAGCGCGATGCGTGGGATGATTTTCAGAAGATTCGCGCAAAATTGAATGAGATTGAAGAAGCGACGGGAGTGAGCGTTTCCGATGGAGAAATTTCGCGGGGAGCTGACGAGGTTCATTGACGGATTGTACGAGGGCGAGCGCAAGACGCTGGTGCACGGCGAGGGCCGTCTGGGCGCGCGGGTGATGCTCATCGGCGAAGCGCCCGGCGAGCAGGAGACGCTGCAGGGCCGTCCCTTTGTGGGCAAGGCCGGAAAGAATCTGGACGAATTCCTCGAGATGGCGGGCATCGACCGCGCCGAGCTGTACGTCTCCAACACGGTGAAATTCCGCCCCACGAAGATCTCCGACGCGGGCCGCACGGTCAACCGTCCGCCCACGCAGGAGGAGGTGCACCTGTTCCTGCCGTGGCTGAAGAAGGAGATCGACATGGTGAACCCCGAGTGCGTCGTGACGCTGGGCAACGTGCCGCTGCGCGCGCTGACCGATCGAAAGACGGTGATCGGCGACGTGCACGGAACCTTCCTCGAGCGCGGCGGGCGGCGGATTTTCCCCATGTACCATCCCGCCTCGGTGATCTACAACCCCTCGCTCAAAGAGGTCTATCGCGCCGACGTGCTCAAGCTGGGCGAATGGCTGCGAAAAAATAAAAAATAACGAATATATAACGCAAAAACAGCCGCCGATGGGTTTCATTGGCGGCTGTTTTGTGTATGATAGTACTTGCGCCTTTGCGATGCGGAATTGGAAGAGAATGACAGATTTTTCCGCAAAAGAGACTTGTCAAGCACGGCGCTTTGTGTATAATATCAGAAGAGACGACCTTTCGTGTGCGCCATGCGCGCACATGCCCGAGCAGGGGCATACAATGGCAGAAACAGAATTTGGGAGGAATTGGCATGAGCCTGATTAAGTGTCCGCGCTGCGAACTGAATTACATGAACGATACCGACAAGATGTGCTCCGTCTGCCGCCGCGAGGTGCGCGGCGAGAGCGAGTCCTTCGACATGATCGAGATGTGCTCCGAGTGCGGCGAGAACCCCGTCGTGCCGGGACAGGAGCTGTGCGCCTACTGCCTGAAGGAGCTGGCGCGCCGCACCGACGAGTCCACAGACGATACCGTTGAGCCCACCGCCGCCAACATCGAGATCGATTCCGTGTCCTCCATGGACGAAATCGAGCTGGACATCCCCGAGGACATGGACGGCGAGGTCTTCGACGACGAGGATGACGAGGGCAAAGAGGACGACGAGGAAGAAGAGGAGTAACCCTTGGCCATCTTTGCCATATCCGATCTGCATCTGCCGGCGCGACAGAAGCCGATGGACATCTTCGGAGACCACTGGGCCAACCACTTCGACAGGATTTCACAGGACTGGCGGGAGCACGTGAGCGAGAGCGACGTCGTGCTGCTGCCGGGCGACCTGACATGGGCGATGCATCTGGAGGAGGCGCTGGAGGACATCCGGCGTGTGGGCGAGCTGCCCGGCCGAAAGCTGCTGCTGCGCGGCAATCACGACTACTGGTGGAGCGCCATCGGCCGGGTGCGCCGTGCGCTGCCCGAGGGCATGTTCGCCATTCAGAATGACTGCATCCAGCTGGACGGCGTCCTCTTTGCCGGAACCCGCGGCTGGACGATTCCCGCGGGCGAGCATCCCGACCCCGACGACGTGCGCATCTATCAGCGCGAGCGCATGCGGCTGGAGATGTCGCTGAAGGAGGCGCACCGCCGAGACGCGGAGGCGCCGCTGGTGGCCATGATGCACTATCCGCCGCGCATCGAGTGCGACGCGGGTTTTACGGACATTCTGGCGCGCTACGGCGTGAGCGACTGCGTCTACGGTCATCTGCACGGAGCCGGGCTGTATTCCGCCATCCGCGGCGAGCGGGACGGAATCCGCTATCATCAGGTCTCCTGCGACGGGCTGGATTTCAAAATGTATAAACTTCCGGAGCTTCTATAGAACCGCCGCGCAAAACGCGACGGCTTCTTGCATATCCTGCGGGATGGGCAAGCGCGCTGCGACTGAGGAGGAAAAATGGAAAAACAGCTTTTATTGATACTCAATCCCTGCGCGGGCCAGCGCCGGGCCAACCGGATGCTGCCCGAGATCATCCGCACCTTCTGGGATTTCGGCTATCGCTGCGTGACCTATGTCACGGCGCAGAGCGGCGATCCCACGCGCTATCTGGCCGAGCACGCCGGGGAATTTGAGCGCGTGGTCTGCATTGGCGGCGACGGCACGCTCAACGAGACCATTGCCGGCGTGCTCCAGTCGGGCGTCGATCTGCCCATCGGCTATATTCCCGCCGGAACCACCAACGACTACGCCAACAGCATCGGCCTTTCGTCCGACGTGCTTCAGGCGGCGCGGGACGCGGCGGGCGGCGAGATTCAGCGACTGGACGTGGGCAGCTTCAACGGGCGCTATTTCTCCTATACGGCCTCCTGCGGCGCGTTCACGCGCACGTCCTACAGCACGCCTCAGTCGCTGAAGAACACGCTGGGCCATCTGGCTTACATTCTCGAGGGCATCAAGGATCTGCCGTCCATTCGGCCCTATCACCTGCGGGTGGAGACCGAATCCAGCGTGCTGGAGGACGACTTCATCTTCTGTGCCATCACCAATTCCACGTCCGTGGGCGGCATTCTCAAGCTGGACAAGGAACTGGTTTCCCTCAACGACGGCCTGTTTGAGGTCATGCTCATCCGCAGCCCGGAGGTGGCCATCCAGCTGACCAGCATCATCCACGGCATCACCGCCATGAATCTGCCCAACGAGATGGTGCACTTCTTCGAGGCGGGACAGATTCGCGTCACCTCCGACGAGGACATCGAATGGACTCTGGACGGTGAACGCGCCGAGGGCGGCAGCGTGGCCGAGATGCGCAATCTGCACAGCGCGATTCAGATTGTCCTGCCCGAACATGCGCCCGAAGGGGAAAAGGAGTTGTGAAGATCAACTATCAGCTCGCCATGGAGCGCGAGCTCGCCGAGATCGCCCGGCGGGAGGGGCGGCCGCGCCTGCTGCTGCACAGCTGCTGCGCGCCGTGCTCCAGCGCCGTGCTGGAGCGCCTGACCGACTGGTTCGATCTGACGGTGTTCTATTACAACCCCAACATTGCGCCCGAGGAGGAATTCCTGCGCCGGGCAGAGGAGCAGCGGCGGCTCATCGCCGAGCTTCCACACGCGCACGAAATTCAGTTTCGCTGCGGCGAATACGAGAGCGAGACCTTTGAGGCGCTGGCGCGAGGACTGGAGGATATGCCCGAGGGCGGTGAGCGCTGTACGCGATGCTTCCGGCTGCGGCTGGGCAAGACCGCCGCGCTGGCCGCGCGGGAGGGCTTCGACTACTTCACGACCACGCTGTCCATCAGTCCGCTGAAGGACGCGCAGCGCCTGAACGCCATCGGCGGCGAGCTGGCAGAGCAGTTCGGCGTAGCCTATCTGTTCTCGGATTTCAAGAAGAAGAACGGCTACAAGCGCTCCTGTGAGCTGTCTGTGCAGTACGGACTGTATCGACAGGACTACTGTGGGTGCCGGTTTTCCCAGACGGAGCGGGAGAAAAAGAAAATAACAGAGGAATTGTCAACTGATATTTGAAATATGGTTGACAATTAAACCTCCCTGTGGTATGCTGAAACGCAGAAAACCGCAGGGAGGTTTTGCTATGTCCACCAAGGAGGCGGTGCTGCTCGAGCTGATGCGCTCGGACAGCGTTTCCGGCGAGCGGCTGGCGGAAATGCTCGGCGTTTCCCGCAGCGCGGTCTGGAAGGCCATCGCGCAGCTGCGCGAGGACGGCCATCAGATCGAGGCGGCGACGAATCGCGGCTATCGGCTGGCGGATCCCCGGGAGATTCTCAGCGAGGCGGCCATCCGAAACGCGCTGGAGACGCGCGCGTTCGGTCGGGAGATTGAGCTGCATCGCGAAATCGATTCCACCAATCGCCGCGCCAAGGAGCTGGCGACTCATGGCGCGCCCCACGGCATGCTCGTCTGCGCGCGCAGTCAGACCGGCGGGCGCGGGCGCTTCCAGCGCAGCTTCCATTCGCCCGAGGACGGCGGCGTGTACATGAGCCTGATTCTCCGCCCCACGCTGCCTGCGGAGCGCGCGGTGATGCTCACCAGCATGACCGCCGTGGCGGTGGCGCGCGCCATCGAGCATATTGCGGACGTGCAGGTCAAAATCAAATGGGTCAACGACCTGTACATCAACGCCCGAAAGGTCTGCGGCATCCTCTGCGAGGCTGGCATGGACTTCGAGAGCGGTCAGCTGGAGTACGCGGTGGTGGGCGTCGGCGTCAACACCGCGCGGCAGGAATTCCCGCCGGAGCTGCAGGGCGTCGCCACGTCCGTGGGCAACGAGTGCGGCCGCGAGATTTCGCCCAACCGGCTGACAGCCGAGATCTGCGCCTGCATGGAGGCGGAATACGAGCATCTGGTCGACGGGCGCTTCATGGCTGAGAGCCGCGAACGCTCCAACGTCATCGGACGAAAGATCCTCGTGCTCCGCGGCGACGAGCGGTTTTCCGCGCGGGCGCTGGACATTGACGATCAGGGCGGACTGGTCATTGAGACCGATGCGGGCGTGCAGACGGTGCGCTCCGGAGAAATCAGCATTCGTTGGGAGGAAGAACAATGAACGTACAAAGAATGTGCAGAATCGCGCTGATGGCGGCGCTGATCTGCGTGGCCGCGCCGCTGGCCATTCCCGTGGGCGCGGTGCCCATTACGCTGGCGACATTCGCCGTGTATCTCGCGGGCTTCTGTCTCGGCCCGTGGGAGGGCACGGCGGCAGTGGCGATCTATCTGCTGCTGGGCGCGGTGGGCGTGCCGGTGTTCTCGGGCTTCTCCGGCGGAGCTTCGCGCCTCGTGGGCGCGACGGGCGGCTATCTCTGGGGCTATCTGCCCTGCGCGCTGCTGACGGGTCTGGCGGCGAAACGCTATGCCGACTGCGCGTGGAAGAGCGTGGCGGGCATGGTCATCGGCACGGCGGTGCTCTACGCCATCGGAACGGCGTGGTTCCTCTGCGTGATGCCCACCACCTTCGCCGGAGCCATGGCGAGCTGCGTGCTGCCCTTCCTGCCCGGCGACGCGATTAAAATCGCCGCCGCGGTACTGATCGGCCGGCAGGTGAAGAAGAGGCTGAAGAAATTTCTGTAAAGCAAAAACGAGCGCCGTCCCGAGGAAGGAGCGGCGCTTTTGTGCGTTGGAAGCGCTTTTCAGTCGTCGCAGACGACCAGATCCACGGGGACGTCGTGCGCTTCGGTTTCCAGATGGTCGAGCAGCTGGAATCTGTAGCACAGAGCGACGAGGGGATGGTTGGGCTGGTCGGCGAGATAGCGGTCGTAAAAGCCGCCGCCGTAGCCGAGGCGGTGACCCTCCGGGTCGAAGGCGAGACCGGGCATCAGCACCAGCGCGGTTTCGTCCATGGCGACGGGCCTGTCGGCGATGGGCTCGGGAATGCCGAATGCGCCCGGCGCGACCTGCTGAAGATCGTCCAGCCACAGAAAGCGCATCTCATCGCCGTAGACCTTCGGCACGGCCACGCGCTTGCCGTCCGCCTGCGCGCGGCGCAGGATCGGCTCTGTGCGCACCTCCTGATTGTAGGACAGATAGCCGTAGATGGCCTTCGCCTGCCGATACAGCTCCGTCTGAAAGAACTTCTCCGCCAGCCGCGCACTGGCCCGCTCGATTTCCTCCGCGCTCATGGCGCGTTTTTTTGCGCCGATTTCCCGGCGCAGCGCTTTTTTGTCCAGCAATTTTCGTTCCTCCGAAATTCGTGAAAAAAACCGGAGAGAGAAAACTCTCCCCGGTTGTGAAGGGGTTTACATCAGAGGCTCCATGCCGAGAACCGGATGGCCGACCTCGGTCAGGAAGTTGAGCAGCTGCTCGGGATCCTCGGTGCAGATCGTCTCGTCGGCGATCATGTCGGAGAAGTTCTCGATGCCGTACAGCTCGTGCGCAGATTCGTTGAGCTTGTCCTTGATCTGCTCCTTCAGCGCCTTCGGCAACCAGACGATGCGGCCCAGACCGCCCTCGGCCTTCAGGAACTTCTTGGAGGTGATGAAGTGCTTGCCGTGGCCCATGAAGCCCGGGGTCTGCACGCCGCCGCCGGTCATGGAGGCCAGCTCGGAGAAGCTCATGCCCATGGGGGTCATGCCCACGTGCTCGCGGTTGACGATGACCACGCCGTTGGACAGGGGCTCGATGCCGCAGATGCACTCGAAGCAGCCGCAGGAGGTCATCGGGTCTTCCATGATGGAGTACAGCGTGACCTGCTCCAGCGCGCCGTGGGAGTACTGCTGCACGGCCTCGTTGACGTCCTCATAGCGGCCGGTGCGCTCGTCGATCAGGCGGGTCTTGGTCACGATCTGGCAGGGACCCTGGGGATCCAGCTCGTTGGTCGCCTTGGCGTCCAGCCAGGAAACCGCGCCGCACAGGCCGAGGCGCTCAGGCGTGACGATGCAGACGTGGGACGGGGAGAAGGCCTGGCACAGGATGCAGGTGTAGAACACGTCGACGGACTCGTCGGTCATGCTCTTCAGGCGCTCGTCGCGATGGTCGAAGATGGCGTTCGCCTCGGCGCGCAGCTCCTTGACCTTCTCGGGATTGGTGTAGATCTTGACCTGGCACTTGTCGACGACGGTGTCGTACTCGCTCTTGATCTTGGCGTAGAGCACCTCGCCCAGATGCCTGGCGCGGAAGCCCGCGTCGAAGGCGGCGTTGCTCACGCGGATGCGGATCATGTCGCGCTGGCCGGTGTGCATCACGCCCTCAATGCAGTTGAGGAAGCTGTGGAACTTGCGCTCGAACACGCCTTCGAAGTCAGTCTGCATGGTCTTGCCGGCCACCTCGACGATGTACGCGATCGGGATCTTCGCGCCGACCTCGAACGCGTCGAAATCCGGGCCTTCCAGAGTGATGAGGTGATCCTCGATCTCCTGAGGCTCCTTGGTGCGAACCAGCTCGACGCAATCCACGCGAGAGCCGTCCATCTCGATGCGCATGTCCTTCTTGCGGATGATTTCGCCTTCATACGCGGAGGAGAACGCCACGGGGATGTCGATGTTGGTGACCTTGATCTTGATGCCGCGGGCTTCGAGAGAGGTCTCGATCCAGTCCTTGGTGTCGGTGTTGATCAGCAGGGACTTGGGAACCGCCCACATGTCGTTGGTGTCGTTGGTGATGACCGGGAAGCCCATCTTGATGGCGCCCGCGCCGCAGGCCACGGTGATGTCGTCCACCGGAGCATAGGCGTTGACGAAGGCAAAGATGCGGTCGAAAGTGTAGCGATGGAAGGCGTTCGCGTCGCCGGGCTCGGTGGCGCCGAAGATCATCGTCGCGCGGGTGACCAGCGAGATGACGTGGCCGACGGACCAGATGTCCGCGCCGACCGGCACGCAGCGCACGCCGAAGCCGGTGCTCATGCCGGCAGAGTGCACCTGATCGATGATGCCGCCGATCATGAAGACGAAGATACCGCGGGACTGATAGCCCTTGACGGTCTCCACGGCCTCTTCAACGCTCGGCGCGGGGCCGATCATGACGACGAAGCCGGGGATGTCGCGGGTGACCAGCGGAACGCCCAGCTCACGCACTTCCGCGTCGGAGAAGTGGCCGTGATACTGCGTTCCCTCGTAGGGGGTGGGGGTGCGGGCGTATTTGCAGGCTTCGATCACTTCCGCGCAGCACGCGGTGGCGATGCCGGAATCGAAGATGGACTTGGTGCGATACTCGCGGCCCATCATGGCGCGCAGCTCGCCCAGCGCTTCCTTCAGCTCGCTCAGCTTGGTGACCTTCTTGCCCAGATAGGCGTAGATGCAGGCCAGGAAGTAAGCGGTGTCGGGCATGGTCATCGCGGCGTCCTCGCCCAGCTCGGCGATGGCGGCGTTCAGCTCGGCTTCCGCTTTGAAGTACATCTCATCGGAGCCACGGAATACTCTATCAAACAGTCCCATCTATTTTCCCATTCCTTTCACGATCAATTCTTTTCACTGTCCATCCGAGCCTTGATCGCCCGGATCTCTTCAACGGCGGAGGGGCTTACGTCGTAGGGAGACGCGCCCTGACGGTCGGCCTCGATGACGCCCGGATTGTAGTGGATGAAGCCCAGAAGCGCGTCCTCGGGGATGCGGCTCTTCAGGAAGGCCTCGTCCTCGGCATTGCGCACTTTGTTGGCCACCACGCGCACGCGGGTGATGCCCAGATCGGCGGCCAGCTGTTTGACCTTTTCATAGGTCTGAATGCTGCGCGCGCCGGGCTCGATGACCACGATAAACTGATCCATCATGCTGGCGGTGCCGCGGCCCAGATGCTCAAGTCCCGCCTCCATGTCCATGATGACCACATCGTCCCTGCGGAAGATGAGGCTGGACAGGATGGCCTTGAGCATCACGTGCTCCGGGCAGACGCAGCCGGAGCCGCCGGTTTCCACGGTTCCCATGACCAGCAGCTTTACGCCGTTGATTTCCTTGGCATAGGCGTCGGGAATATCGCTGACATAAGGATTCAGCTTGAAGAATTTGTTGGCGGCGTTCGCGCCGGTGCGCTCCTCCACCAGCTTGCGCATCTTGGAAATGGGGACGATGGAGTTGACCTCTTCTTCGGTGAAGCCCAGCGCCAGACCCAGATTCGCGTCCGGATCGACGTCCGCTGCAAGTACGGTACGACCCTCGTCGGCATAGAGCCGGGCGAGAATGGCGGACAGGGTGGTCTTTCCGACGCCGCCCTTTCCGGTGATGGCTACTTTCATGCGACTAAATCCTTTCAGTTCGATTCGATCAGATGCCCAGCGCGGCGCGCTTCTCTTCGATGCGCTCCATCATCTTGTCGCCCAGCTTCTCGATGTCCAGCTCGACGGTGTAGTTCGCGCCGACCCAGTCCTTGATGCTGCCCTGCAGCAGGCCGACCACGCCGGGGCCGCCCTTGGTGTAGGGATCCACGCCCAGGAAGGTGTCGATGCCGGTGGCGACGACGTAGTTGCCGATGGACACGGCCTTTTCGGACATGTACTCGGGCGCGCAGCCGACCACGGGAACCTGGCACACGTCGATGCCCCAGTCCTTGGCGATGTCGGACGCGAGAATCATCATGCGGGAAATATCAACGCAGGAGCCCATGTGCAGGATCGGCGGGATGTCGACCAGCTCGCACACGCGCTTGAGGCCCTCGCCGCACAGCTCCTTGGCTTCCTTGCTCAAAAGGCCCGCCTTGGCCGCCGCCTGAGCGGAGCAGCCGGAGACGATGACGATGATGTCGTTGGCGATGAGCTTCTTCATCAGCTCGATGTGAGCGGTGTCGGGGCGAACCTTGGGGTTGTTGC
>USDD01000038.1 GCA_900553265.1 uncultured Eubacteriales bacterium | reverse complement strand
TTGTAGAAGTCTGCGCATGAAATGCGCCAATCACGAAATATGGGGAGCAAAGGAATGAGCGTAAAAATTACCGCCGACAGCACCTGTGACCTTTCAAGAGAATGGATTGAAAGGTACGGAATCGAGATCGCGCCGCTGTGCGTGGTTCTGGACGGAAAGGCCTATCTCGACGGCATTGAGATCACTCCGGACGAGGTGTTTGCCAAGACGGAGGAGAGCGGAAAAATCGGCTCCACCGCCGCGGTGAACGTGGAGGATTATCGGGCGCTTTTTCAGAAGCATTTGAAGGATCACGACGGACTGGTGCATTTCACCATCAGCAGCGACATGTCCAGCTGCTATCAAAATGCCTGCGTCGCCGCCGGGGAATTTGAAAACGTGTTCGTCGTGGACAGCGAGAGCCTGTCCACCGGCATCGGGCATCTGGTGCTGGACGCGGCGGAAATGGCCGAGCAGGGCGCGTCGGCGAAGGAGATCTTCGACGCGCTTGAAGAAAAGAAAAAGCATTTGGACGTCAGCTTCGTGCTGAACACGCTGGCCTATCTGCGCATGGGCGGACGCTGCAGCTCCGTCGCGGCGCTGGGCGCGAATCTGCTGGGACTCAAGCCCTGCATCGAGGTCAAAAACGGCAAGATGGGCGTGGGCAAGAAGTACCGCGGCCAGCTGGATCACTGCCTGCAAAAGTATGTGGCGGATCGGCTTTCCGACGCGGAGAGCGTGGATCCAAGGCGCATTTTCATCACCGATTCCGGCGTTTCCGATGAAATTTTCGAGGCGGTATCCGCCGAGGTGCTCCGGCATGTGCCCTTTGAGCAGGTCATTCACACCCGCGCCGGCTGCACCGTGTCCAACCACTGCGGCCCCAATTGCCTGGGAATTCTTTTCTACCGCAAGGGGTAAAATGAGGAGCGTATGGAAAATCGCTATGAAAACCGGATTGTAACGCTGCCGAACGCGCTGACGCTGTTTCGCGTGCTGCTGATTCCGGTGTTTGTCTGGCTCTACGGGAGCCTGAAGAATCACGTATGGTCGGCCGCGGTGCTGGGCCTTTCGGCGCTGACCGATCTGGTGGACGGCTGGATGGCCCGCCATTTCCGCATGGAGAGCAATCTGGGGCGCATTCTGGATCCCGTGGCGGACAAGCTGACCCAGGCCGCCATGTGTCTGTTGCTGCTCAGCCGCTATCCGACGATGCTGGCGCTGCTGATCTTCTTCGGCGTGAAGGAGGCTCTTCTGGCGGCGCTGGGCTATTGCTATATGCGCCGCACGGGAATCGTCAACAGCGCGCGCTGGTATGGCAAGGCCAGCTCCATCGTGCAGTACGGCGTGATGATGGGCATCATTCTAAGTCCGGAGATCTCGGATTACACGGCGCACGTGCTGATTGCGCTGTGCTTTGCCACGCACGCCATTTCGCTGGTGCTGTACGGCGCGTTCTATCTGCGCTCGGTGCGCCATCCCGAGTCCGTGCCCAGCGTGGCCATGCGGCCTATAGACTGGCACATCATGATTATGTACCTGCTGCTGGTCGCGAGTGTGTTTCTGCTGATGTTTACCACGGGCGACGCGAGCCTGCGCCAGGTGCTGCCCAAGCCGCTGTTCGTGTTCCTGCGATTTGCCTCCATCGTGGGCCTTCTGGGCATTCCCGCGTTCTTCTGGGGCGAAAAGGTGCCGCGCAGATGGTTTGATCCCGAGAAATTTCCCTTTCGGAGCTTCAAATGGGAGCAGGAAGGGCGAATTTACGAAAAAATCGGCATTCAGCACTGGAAGAACCACACGCCCGACATGAGCAAGCACTTCCAGAAGACCTTTGCCAAGCAGGGCAACCTCCTTCGCAGCCCGGAGCATCTGCGCAAGCTGGTGGCCGAAACCTGCTCGGCGGAGTTCGTCCACACGGTGCTGATTCTGCTGAGCCCGGCCTTCGTTCTGCTGATGGATGAATACGGCGTGCCGGCCATGGTGCTGTACATCCTCGGCAATCTCGTTTCGCTGATTATTCAGCGCTATAACCGCCCGAGAATTATGAAAATCATTCAGAGGATAGAACAGAGAAATGCGAAGATTACTCATACTGACCGCTGAATTTACCGGTCACGGCCACAAAAGCATCTCCGATGCACTCATCGAACGCCTGCGCAAGTACGGCGACATCGAAATCAAGGTCATCGACGGCTTTGATCTGATGAACAAGACCCAGAAGGTGCTGGCGGAAAAGACCTACGGCCCCATCACGCGACTTCCCGGCAAGGCCTGGGAGTGGAATTATCTGGCGGGCGTGCGCCTGCAGGAGCCGGTGCAGAAGGCAGTGGATTACATGATCCGCGCGCGCTTTCAGGCGCTGATCTATGAATTCCGCCCGGACTGCATTCTGTCGGTACATCCGGTGTTCCTCGGCTCCATTCTCGACCTGCTGGAGGAGATGGGCCTGTCCATTCCGCTGATTGCTCACGAGGCGGATCTGATCGACATCGCGCCCTACTGGTTCGATCCGCGAATCTCGATGGTGCTCACGCCGTCGGAGGAGTCCTATCGCTGCACGCTGGATCACGGCGTGAATCCGGCGCGCGTGCGCCAGGTGGGCTTTCCGGTGCGCAGTCGGTTCATGGGCTTGGCCGAGAAGACTGCGGCGGTGAAAAACGACCCGCCAGTCATCACCGTCATGAGCGGCTCCGAAGGCTCGGGCACGCTGAAGGGCGTGGTCAAGCAGCTGCTGCACGGCACAAATGCGAAGATCAACGTCATCTGCGGCCGAAACAAGTCCATCCGCAAGAAGCTGCGCAAGGCGTTTATCAAGGAGTATCACGACCGCATGAACGCCATGGGCTTTGTGGAGCGGATTCAGGACGTGATGTGCAGTTCGGACATCCTGATTATGCGCGCCAGTCCCAACAGCGTGATGGAAGCCGTCGCGCTCAACAAGCCGGTGATCCTGTTTGGCCAGCTGGCCGGGCAGGAGCTGCACAATCCAGACATGATCTGCGCCCACGGTCTCGCCGTTTACTGCCCGGAGCCGGAGAAACTGCCCGAAGCGGTGGCGCGGCTGCAGGCGAACGGCGGCGAAGAGCTGCGCAAAATGCGGGAAGCACAGCGCAGGTATGCGCCGGGCGACGCTGCCGCAGACACCGCCGCGCTGCTCAACGAGCTCATCAAGCCCTATTGGCGGGAAGCCTGAGTCCGAGACAAAAAACAGACCGACGATCAAAAGTCGGTCTGTTTTTTGTCTCTGTATATTTCAGTCGCCGTCGATGTAGGGCGAAACACTGACGTATTCGCGGCTCCAGCTGACGTATGAAGAGGCTTCATAGCCGGTCTGCACGTCCGACCATGTGGAATAGCGATAGCCGGAGAAGGAGGAGCCGTCGTCGCTGGTCAGCACCAGCGCCTCCACCGAGCCGCTGTCCGGCACGGTGACGGGCACGGCCAGCTTCCAGCAGGAGCCCGTCCAGTAGGCGACGGAGTAGTCCGTCTGAACGTCGCCGCCAAGCGTGCTGAAATTGCCTTCGGCAAAGTTCTGCCACTCGGACGCGCTGGGCGCGTCGCCGGAGAAGGGCAGCAGCGTCACCAGCCGCTCGTATTCGCCGGAGGACAGATAGACGACCGCCTTTTTTGCGCAGGAAAACAGGTCGTCGGATATTTGCGGCACCTCCGCCTGCGCGGTGATCGCCACGCAAAGGAGCATCAGCACCAGTGCGATTGTCATATTTCGCTTCATGGAAGATCCCTCCCCAATTGGACTTCGCTTCTTAGACGGAAATATTATATCACGAGTTCCGTCGGCTTGCAAGTTTGCCTTCGGCAATTTTCAAAAGAATGGCGCTCAATGCGGCGCTGTCGCGCAGCCGACCGCTTTTTACGTCGTAATCCGCGGCGACGCAGGCCTCGTAGAGCGCCTTCAGCGCGTCGCCTGAACGGCTTTTGCACTGCCGCGCCGTCTGCTTGGCTGCGTAGGGGTGCATCTTCAGCAGCTCCTGTACGCGCTGCACCGGCTGGCCCGCGTCCAGCGCATAGCGCATGTGCGTCAGCTGGCGCAGCTGGCGCGTCAGCATGGCCAGAATGCCCACGGGATTCTGGCCGTTTTGCAGAAGATTGGTCACCATCTTCTCCGCTTCGCCCAGATTGCCCTCCAGCAGGCGGTTCAGCAGCTCGAATACATTGTATTCAAGCGACGGCGAAACGATTTCTCGCACGTCGTCCTCGGTGATCTCCGGGCGCGTTTCCACATAGGCGGCCAGCTTGCTCAGCTCGCCGGAGAGGCGGTTCAGGTCGCGCCCGGCCATGAAGGCCAGCGTGTTGAGCGCCTGCGGCGAAATCTGCTTGTCGTATTGCCTGAGCTGCCTGGCCGACCAGCGCTTCAGATCCGCGTCGCTCAGGGGATCGAAGCTGACCCACGCCGCCTTTTTCTTCAAAAGCGCCGTGGCCTTTTTGCGGCCGTCCGGCTCCGTGCGCATGTAGAACACGGTCACACAGCTCTGGGGCGGATTTTCCAGCCAGCTCTGAAGCTGTTCGGTTTCAGACTCCTCGTTTTTGGATTTGCCGGGCATCAGCGGCGCCCAGTCGCGCACGACGACGATGCGCTTTTCGCACATCATTGGCAGCGTTTCCGCCGCGTCGATGATCTGCCGCGCGGTTACGCCCTCCAGCGTCAGGTCGTTCAGCGCCTCGAGCCCCGGCGGCAGCAGCTTTCCGCGCAGGGTGTTCAGCGCCTCGCGCTTGAGCCATTCCTCCGCGCCCGCGAACACATAGACGCTCTCCAGCGCGCCGCTCTTGAGCGACTGCAAAAATTCATTCCACGTCATTTTTCCAAGCCCTCCTCGGAAGATAGGTTTTTACGGACATTTCGCCGCCGGGATCTACATGAATGGTGATCGCGCCGCACTGGTCGGTGCGATAGACGGCTGCGCCCGCGTCACGAAGGCGCTCGAGAGTTTCCTCGGACGGATGTCCGTAATTGTTTTCACCGACGGAAACGACGGCGATCTCGGGATCGGCCATTTCCAGAAAGCGCTCTGAGGTGGACTTCTTCGAGCCGTGATGGGCGACCTTCAGAACGTCCGCGTCGGGAATGAAATCCGGTTCGCCGTCCATGGACACGTCGCCGGTGAAGAGCACGCTCCGTCCGCGGCGTGTGAGGCAAAGGACGAGGGAGAGGTCGTTGACGGTGGCTTCGTCGCCATCGGGCGCAAGCACCTCGACGGTCAGATCGTCGCCCAGATCGATTCGATCTCCGGCGGACAGCTCGACGATGGGGATGTTCTTCGACTGAGCAAGGGCGACGCCCTCGAGAACTTCGTCGTCGGCTTCCGCCTCAAACCATCCTTTGGGTACGTAAATCGTCCTTGGAGGCATGGCTTCCATGAGCTCGATCAGGCCGCCGGCGTGGTCGTAATGGGGATGGGAGAGAAAGGCCGCGTCCACCTTCAGACAGGTCGCGGAGACGTAATCGGAGATGGGCGAGTAGGGATCGCCCACGTCGAACAGGCAGACCTTGCCCGCGGCGCGAACCACCGCCGCATCGGCCTGATCGGCGTCGAGAAAGACGACCTCGAAGCCGAGAGAACCGACATAGGCGCAGAGCATGGACACGCCCAGCAGCCCGGTAAGCGCTGCGGCCGTCCATTTGCGCACGCGGATGGAAATGCGGCTAAGCTCCGAACCGGCGAGGAGAAAGGCGCAGTGCAGCGCGAAGAGCCAGACGGGATAGGCCGGCGCGCGCAGCTCGTTTACGGGAAGCGACGCGCAGGCGGAGATCAACGCCGTCAGCAGGGCGAACAGCCGGTCGGCAATCCACGCGACGCCCGCGCCCAGCGGCCAGAGGAGATAGGACAGCGCAAGCCCGGCGATGGCGATGGGATACGCCAGCATGGCCAGCGGAATGGCGAAGAGGTTGACGGGCAGAGACAGCAGCGACTGCGCGCCAAACATGCTGAGAATCAGCGGAAGAGTGGCGAGCTGAGCCGAGAGCGTCGTGCAGATCAGCTCGGCGAAATAGCGCGCGAGCTTTTGCAGAATGCGCTTCGGGCGAGAAGGGGAAAGCCGCCGCGCCTTCAGCGCGTCCACGCCCAGCAGCCTGCGCAGCGGCGGCTGAAGAAGAATAATGCCCGCCGAGGCCCAGAAGGAGAGGGCGAAGCCGCCGTCGTAGAGGTAGAGCGGGTTAAAAACCAGCATGCCCAGCAGCGCCGCGCACAGCCGCGTGACGGAATCCGTGGGGCGACCGGCGACGGAGGCCAGGCTGAATACGGCGAACATCACCGTCGCGCGGATGAGCGTCGGCGAAAAACCGGGAAGCAGGCCGTACAGGAGCACCAGCGCGATGGTCAGAAAGATTGCATGGTTGTGGCTGTGCCATTTGCTCAGCAGCCACGAAACGGCCATCGCCAGCACGGAGACGTGCATGCCCGAGATGCAGATCAGATGCGTCACGCCCGTCTGGCGGAAGCTCTCCTTCACGTCCGACGCGAGCTTCGTGCGGTCGCCGAGGATGAACGCGTGGGCCAGCGCCGCGCTCGTGGGAAAGAGACGCTCGATGCGCTCGGAGACCGCGCGGCGCAGCTGAATCAGCCGACCCTCGAAATCGATCGCACCCGGCTCGATGGACACGTCCTCCAGCTTGGCTGCGGCCATGCCGACGATTCCGTCGCTCAGAAGATAGTTGCGGAAATCGAATTCGTGAGGATTGGTCGCCGCGTCCGCGGGCCAGATGTGGCCGGTTCCGGAAATCGTGCAGCCGTATTCTACGCCCTCCAGCGGCAGCTCCTTGCTGCGCAGATAGAGCCGGACGCGCTCGCAGCGGGATTCGCCGTTCACGGAATGCAGACGCAGGGTGCAGACAATGCGCTCCGTCTCCGCGTTGAGCATGGGATCGGAGTCCACCGTCCCGCTGAAGGAGACGGAGAACTGCGCCTCTACGGGCGCGTATTGCGTCAGCGCCCACTGCATTCTCACGCTGCCCAGCAGAAGTGCGAGAACCGTTGTAAGGACAAAGCAGAGCTTCGTGCGGTGCAGGCAGACGGTCAGCAGGAGGACGACGGCAGAGGCAATCGCCAGCCATATAAGGGGCAGTCGGAGCCGGTCGTCGATCCAGACGCCCAAAAGAAAGCAGCCCGAAAAGACCGCCAGCGGTCGTGCGATCCATTGGCGGCGGAAAAATCCGGGCTGCGCGCGCATTAAATGTACCAGCTTTCGCCGCAGACGGCGAGCTCGGCGGCGGGGAAGACCTCCTGAGCCTCACGAAGAAGCGCGGAAGCGTCGAACTTCGGGTTCAGATGGGTCAGCAGCAGTCGGCGGGAGTGCGTATCCCGGGCCAGCTTGCCGCAGAGCGCGGCGGAGAGGTGGGGCGAGGACTCGGTGTGCTTTTTCGCCGGAAGTCCCGCGTCGGCCAGCAGCAGATCCGCGCTGTCGCAGAACAGCTCCAGCGCGAAGTCCGTGTTGGTGTCGCCGGTATAGACCAGCCGCGCGCCGTCGCATTCTACGCAGACGGCGAAGGTCTCCACGGGATGGCGAACCGGGCAGAAGCTCAGCTTCATCTCGCCGACGGTGGTTTCGCGCATGGGCCAAACGTCGATGGAATCGCCCTTGAGCAGCATGCGCACGTTGCCCGGCTCCGCGGGAGCGTAGACCGGCAGCGGGCGCGGCCGGGGATTAAATTGCAGCGCGTAGTGCATGGGCAGCATGTCGGACATGTGGTCGTAATGCAGATGGCTGAGCACCACCGCGCTGAGCTCGTCCAGCGAAATTCGATCCGTCAGCCGGCTGAGCACGCCCGTGCCGCAGTCCAGCAGAATTTTCGTTTCGCCGCTGTCGCTCTCCAGCAGATAACCCGAGCACGCGCCGCCCGGCGCGGGATAGGGGCCGTTGTTTCCAAGAACCGTAAGACGCATGAGAGTTCTCCTCGTTTCCGTGTCGATTGGTTTGAAGATTGATGTTTGCACTCGTAGGGCAGAATGAGCTGCCTTTGAAGATATTCTGAAATCTTCCAGTCATTAACCATGATTGTCGGCGAACCGCTTTCAGCGCTCCGCCGACCCGGCCAAGCCTTCGGCTTGCCTAATCATTATACCATGATTTGCCCCGAAAGACAATTGAAAAGACGTCCATGACGGACGTCTTTTCGTCTCGGAGATTATTCGCCGACGGGTTCTTCAACCTTCTTTTTGCGGGCGCGGGGCTTTGCGGCCGTCTCGCCGGTTGCCTTTTTAGCGCGGGGCTTGGCGGGAGCGGCTTCGCCGTCGGCTGCTTTCCTGCGCGGCGCGCGCTTCTTCGGCGTGGCGGACGCTTCAGCGGTCGGCTCGGGAATGGATGCATCGACGGTCGGCTCTGCGGCGGGCGCTTCGGGCGTCGTCTCCGCGACAGTCCTTTCTGCAGCTTCGCCGGTCAGCTTGCGGTACAGCTCGATGTACTTCAGCGCCGACTGATCCCAGCCGTACAGTCCGCACATGGCGCGGCGGGCGATATGATCGAAGGTGTCGCGCTTGTCGCGATACATGGCGACGGCCTGCTCGATGACATGGAGCATGTCGTGGGCATTGTAGTTCAGGAAGGTGAAGCCGTTGCCCTCGCCGGTGTATTCGTTGTAGGCAAGCACTGTGTCGCGCAGGCCGCCGGTCTCGCGGACGACGGGCAGCGTGCCGTAGCGCAGCGCGATCATCTGAGAAAGGCCGCAGGGCTCGAACATGGACGGCATCAGGAACAGATCCGCGCCGGCATAGATCTGATGGGCCAGCGCGTGGTTCATCTGGAAATTCGCCGAGAACCGGCCGGAGTACTTCCACTGCGCCCAGCTGAACAGATCGACATATCGGTTTTCGCCCATGCCCAGCACGACCATCTGCGCGCCGGTGTTCATGATCTCGTTGAGCACGCGCTCCACCAGATCGAGACCCTTCTGGCCAGACAGGCGGCCCACCATGCCGATGAGCGGCGCGGATTCGTCCACATTCAGGCCGAGCTTTTCCTGAAGCGCGCGCTTGTCGGCGGCCTTCTGCTCGAAGGTGTCCGCGTCGTAATGGACGGCGATCTGCGGATCGGTGGCCGGGTTGTATTCGTCCACGTCGATGCCGTTGAGGATGCCCGACAGGTGCTCCACCCGGGAGCGGAGCAGGCCGTCCAGCCGCTCGCCGTAATAGGCCGTCTGGATTTCGTGGGAATAGGTCGGGCTGACGGTGGTGATCTCGTCGGAGAACACGATGCCGCCCTTCATGAACGAGCACATGCCGAAGAACTCGAGGTTGTCGGAGGTATAGGCCCATTCGCCCAGCGCGAGCAGATCCTCCACCATGCCGATGGGGAAGATGCCCTGATACTGAAGGTTGTGGATGGTGTAGACGGTGCGGATGCTGCGATACATCTCCAGATGCTGATACTGCGCGCGGAACAGCACGGGAATCATGCCCGTCTGCCAGTCGTGGCAGTGCAGCACGTCGGGAATGAAGTCGATCTTCGGCAGCGCTTCCAGCACCGCGCGGCAGAAGAAGGCAAAGCGCTCGCCCTCGTCGCCGCCCAAGCCGTAGATGTAATCCCGGCCGAAATACTGCTCGTTGTCGATGAAATAGAAGGTGATGCCCTCGTATTCCAGCTTCTGCACGCCGACGTACTGATGCCGCCAGCCGAGGTTGACGTAGAAATACAGCACATGCTGCATCTTTTCGCGCCACTGTGCGCCGATCGCCTTGTAAAGAGGCAAAATGACGCGCACATCCTCACCGTTTTTCCGAATTTCCTTCGGCAGTGCGCCGACCACGTCGGCCAGTCCGCCGGTCTTGACGAACGGGACGCATTCGGACGCAGCAAACAGAATTTTCATTTCATTTTCCCTCCTGTGCGGTTTTTTCAGAGCGTCACGTTTTTGCCGATGACGATGGGATACTGAGACGGCGCGATGAGCCGGCCGTGACTGCGCACGGTCACGTCCTTGTCAAGAATGACGTTTTCCAGCTCGACGAATTCCTCGATGCTGCCGTCCTGCATGATGATGCTGTTTTTGATGTTCGCGCCGCGAGCGACGTGTACGCCGCGGAACAGCACGCTGTTTTCCACATTGCCCTCGATGATGCAGCCGTCGGCCACCAGCGAATTGCGCACCTGCGCGCCGGCGCGATAGACCGCGGGCACCTCGTCGCGGGTCTTGGTGTAGATGGGCATGGTGCCGAAGAGCTCCCTGCGCACGTCGTAGTTCAGCAGATCGAGATTGAAGCGGAAGTAGTGCTTGATGGTCTCGATGCGGCTGTAATAGCCGTCCATGCGGCAGGCCATGACCTTCAGCGAGCCCGAGCGGATGAACGGGCGGAGAATATCGTCATTGAAGGACTTCGCGCCGTGAGCGACGGCCTGATCGATCAGGTGAATCAGCAGCGTGCGCTTGACGATCACGATGTCCAGCGCGAGGTTGTCGTAGTTGGCGGCGTTGGGGTTGATCTCCATGTCGCGCACCACGTTGTCCTCGTCCACGTCGATGAACGTGTGCTCGCTGTGCTGGGAGCGGGAGAATTCGATGTTGGTGGCGGAGACCTTCTTGTACATCATGGTGATGTCCGCGCCGGTGTCGATGTGCTGGCGGATCATCGGCTCGAAGGAAGCGTTCATGATGTAATCGCTGTTGGTCAGAATGGCGTACTTCTGCTGGGAGCGGCGCAGATAGTCGAAGTTCGCGCGCAGCGCCTCCACCAAGCCGGAGTACTCGCCGCCGTTTTCCCGGGTCAGGAAGGGCGGCAGGATGAACAGACCGTTGTTGCGGGTGTGCAGATCCCACTCCTTGCCGGAGCCGAGATGGTCCATCAGCGAGTGATAGTTCTTCTGGGCAATGATGCCAACGTTGCGCACGCCGGAATTGACCAGATTGGACAGCGTGAAGTCGATGATGCGATAACGGCCCGCCACGGGAATGGCCGCCACGGCGCGCTGACTGGTCAGCTCGCGCAGCGTCAGGTCGTCCTTGGAGGTGTAGACAATGCCCATTACATCATTCATGACGATCGGCCTCCCTTTGTGCGATGACGTCCGTATCCACCTGATCGCCCGCGCGGACGACGTAGCCTGCCGGAAGACAGGTGTCCTGTCCCACCAGGGCGATGTCGCCCTCGGCCTCGCCGACGACGCAGCCGCTATGGATGACGCAGTTTTCAGAGACGATGGCCCGGCGGATGACCGCGCCGGATTCCACCCTCGTGCCCGGCATGACCACGCTGTCCTCCACCACCGCGCCCTCGTCGATCTGCACGCCGGCGAAGAGCACGCTGCCCAGCACGGCGCCGTTGATTTCGCCGCCCTCGGCGATCATCGAGCGCTCCACGCGCGCGGTGCTGCCGATATAGTGCGGCGGCATGACCGGGCTGCGGGCATAGATCTTCCAGCGGGGATCGTTCAGGTCGAACTCCGGCGGAACCTTCAGAAGATCCATGTTGGCCTCCCATAGGCTGGCGATGGTGCCCACGTCCTTCCAGTAGCTCTCGAAGGCGTAGGCCAGCATCACGCGGCCGTCGCCCAGCATCTTGGGAATGATGTTCTTGCCGAAGTCGTTCTTGGAGGAAGGATCCCTGTCGTCGGCGATGAGGTATTCGCGCAGCACCTTCCAGGTGAAGATGTAAACGCCCATGGAGGCGAGATTGCTCTTGGGCTTCCTGGGCTTTTCCTCAAACTCGACGATATGATTCTGCTCGTCCACGTTCATGATGCCGAAGGACGAGGCGATCTCCCAGGGAACGGGCCGCACGGCGATGGTCACGTCCGCGCCCGCGCGGATGTGGGCATTCAGCATCTGATTGTAATCCATCTTGTAGATGTGGTCGCCCGAGAGGATGAGCACGTATTCGGGATCGTACTGCTCGATAAAGCTGATATTCTGATAGATGGCGTTTGCCGTTCCGCGATACCACTCGCCGCTCTTGGCCTTCATATAGGGCGGCAGCACGAACACGCCGCCGTTGGACAGGTCGAGATCCCAGGGTTGGCCGGAGCCGATATAGCGGTTCAGCTCCAGCGGCTGATACTGGGTCAGCACGCCAACGGTATCGATCTGAGAATTGGTGCAGTTGGACAGCGGAAAATCAATGATGCGGTATTTTCCGCCAAAGGGAACCGCCGGCTTGGCCATGACCTTGGTCAGCAGGCCCAGACGGCTGCCCTGACCGCCAGCCAGAAGCATGGCGATGCACTTCTTCTTTCTCATAGACAACCCTACTTTCTTAAGGAAATCTCAAGGTGGATAACCTTTCCATAATATTATACACGAATCCCGCGCCAAAATCCAGTGTTAAAAAACTGTTTTGGCGACTTTATTGCCTCTCCAGACAATTTTTGTAGGTTTCGTTTACAACCATATACTCTTCATTGGCGGGAATGACGAAAACGTCCGCCGCGGAGCCCGGCGCGGAGATTTTCCGTTCGCCGTCGCTAGACGCATTGGCCGTCTCGTCCAGCATGATTCCCATGAAAGCCATGCGTTCGAGAATCATTTTCCGCAGCCGCGCACTGTTTTCGCCGATGCCGCCGGTGAAGGCCAGCGCGTCGAGGCCGCCCAGCTCCATCACATACGCGCCGATATAGCGCAGAATGGACGTGACCATGACCTTCAGTGCCAGCATGGCGCGCTCGCTGCCCGCGGCGATGGCTTTTTCGATGTCGCGCATGTCGCCCGAGGTGCCCGAAATGCCCTTCAGACCGCCGTTTTTGCCGAAGCCCTCGTAGATTTCGTCCAGTGTCAGCCCCTGCTTAAGCAGGAAGGGCACGAGATACACATCCACGTCGCCGGTGCGGGAGGCGTGGGGGACGCCCGCCTGAAGGGAGAAGCCGAAGCTGTTGTCGATGCTCTGGCCGTCCAGAATGGCGCAGATGGAGCCGCTGCCGCCCAGATGGCAGGAGATCACCCGGCGATAACCGCTCAGCTTCTGAGCGATGTAGCCGTGACTCGCGCCGTGATAGCCCATCTTCATCACGCCGTAGCGCTCGTACCATTCGTAGGGCACGGGATAGACGCGGTGCTCCTCGGGAATGGTGCGGTGGAAGGCGGTCTCGAACACGCCCACCAGCCGCGCCTCGGGCAGCTGCGCGCGCATCACGCCGATGGCCTCCAGATAGGGAACGTTGTGCGCCGGAGCCACGGAGAGATAGGCGCGCATGCCGTCCAGCACGTCGTCCGTCAGCTCGTGCACGCCGAGATAACCCTTGGCCAGCACCGTCTTGAAGCCCACGGCCTCGATCTCGCCGAGAGAACGAATCGCGCCGGTCTGCGGGTCGGTCAGCGCGTCCAGAAACATGCGGATGCCGCAGGTGTAGTCGGGAATGTCCAGCGGCTCGCGGCGCACAGAGCATTCGCCGCGGGAATAGCGAAAGATGGCGCTTTTCGAGCCGACGCGCTCCACGCGGCCCTCGGCCAGCTCGCCGTGACCTGGCATCTCCCAGAGCTTGAACTTCAGCGAGGTGCTCCCCGCATTGCAGATCAGAATCTTCAAGGGCTTTTCATCCTTTCGCACTGACGGTATCGATGTATGTACCTATATTTTATAATATGTTTGCCCGTTTGGCAACCGCTCTGACAAAAATTCAGCGCAAAGAAAAATCGGATTTGACATTCCAAATCCATTTGGAGTGTGATATAATTCAAAATGGATAAAATGGAGGTTGAATGCCGTGACGAATATTCTCGTATCCATGGAAATTACCGGCGAGCATCACCGGCTCTTTGAACAGTGTGCGCCGCAGTGCGAGTGGCGCTTTTCCCGCAGACCAACGGACGAGGAAATCGCCGCTGCGGAGATCCTCGTGGGCAATCTGTCCGCCGCGCGGCTGGAGCAGGCGAAGAGCCTGAAGCTGTATCAGCTCAACTCTGCCGGCGTGGGCGACGCGCTGGCTCTCTGCGCGCCGGGACGCGGCGTTCGTGTCTGCAAGGCCACCGGCTCCTATGGGCTGGCCATCTCCGAGCACATGTTCGGCATGCTGCTGAGCCTTCAGAAGCGGCTGACGCGGTATCGCGATCAGCAGCGCGACGGTCTGTGGCGCGATCTGGGGCCGGTGAAATCCGTCTGTGGCTCCAATGTGCTGGTGATCGGCATGGGCGACATCGGCGGCGAGTTCGCCCGGCGCTGCAAGGCCTTCGGCGCGCGGGTGACGGGCATTCGTCGCTCGGCGGGCACGTGTCCCGACTGCTGCGACCGCGTGGGCGTGCAGGCGGACGCGGATCGCTATCTGCCCGAGGCGGATATTGTATTTCTGTGCATGCCCGAGACGCCCGAGACCGTGGGCTTTATGAGCCGCGAGCGCATCTTCTCCATGAAGGAGGGTGCGATTCTGCTCAACGCCGGGCGCGGAACGGCGGTGGATACCGACGCGCTGACGGATGCGCTGCGCGAAAACCACCTCTTCGGCGCGGGTCTGGACGTGACCTGCCCCGAGCCGCTGCCGGCGGAGCATCCGCTGTGGCAGTGCGAAAACGCGCTGATTACGCCCCACGTCTCCGGGTATTATCACCTTCAGCAGACCCACGACAACATCGTCCGGCTGGCCTGCGACAACATTCGTGCGTATCTGGACGGCCGTCCGCTGCGCAGCGAAGTCGATTACGAAAGAGGTTACTGAGATTGGAATTTCCAAAGAAGGGAATCTACCGCCATTTCAAGGGCAATCGATACGAGCTGCTGGACTTTGCGCGCCATTCGGAGACGATGGAATGGATGGTCGTCTATCGCGCGCTGTACGGCGACGGCGGCGTGTGGGTGCGCCCGCTGTCCATGTGGACGGAGACGGTGGAGCGCGACGGCCGGATCGTGCCGCGCTTTCAGCTGGAGGAGACGGAAGAGACGATGCTCGCCGACTTCGACGACGCGCCGCCGCCGGAATGGCCGCAGGGGACTGTGCCTGTCGGCGACGAAGCGCTTTTTGAGGATGCGCCGACGCGCGGAGATTCCGCCCATGGCGGAAAACGTCCCGAACAGGCAGTTTCCCCGTCCAATGCGCTTGCGGCGGTTGATTCCTCCGACAAGCGCCGCATCCTGAAGCAGTTCTACGGCTACGACGATTTCCGCGAGGGGCAGGAGGCGGTCGTGGACGCGATTCTCTCCGGGCGCGACACGCTGGCGGTGATGCCCACGGGCGCGGGCAAGTCAGTCTGCTATCAGATTCCCGCGCTGATGCTGCCGGGCGTGACGCTGGTGGTCTCGCCGCTGATCTCGCTGATGAAGGATCAGGTGCAGGCGCTGAAGCAGAATGGTATCTCCGCGGCCTATCTGAACAGCTCGCTGACCGAGCGGCAGTTCAATCTCGCGCTGGGCAACGCCGTGCGCGGGCAGTATCGCGTGATCTACGTCGCGCCCGAGCGGCTGCTGACCCCGCGCTTTCAGAGCGCGGCGGCGGACATGAACGTGTCGCTGGTGGCCGTGGACGAGGCGCACTGCATCTCCCAGTGGGGACAGGATTTCCGCCCGAGCTATCTGACCATTCCCGAGTTTCTCTCTCAGCTGCCCCGGCGGCCCGTTGTGGGCGCGTTCACGGCCACGGCGACCCAGCGCGTGCGCGACGACATCCGTAAAATGCTGGCGCTGGAAAATCCCTTTGTGCAGATCACCGGCTTCGACCGGAAGAACCTCTATTACAGCGTCGCCGAGGCCGCGGCCAAGGACGACGCGCTGCTAAAGGTGCTGTCCAAATACGCCGGCATGCCGGGCATCGTCTACTGCGCCACACGCAGGAAGGTGGAATCCGTCTGCGAGCTGCTGCTCAGCCGAGGCTATCCCGCTACGCGCTACCACGCGGGCCTTTCCGACGAGGAGCGCCAGCGCAATCAGGACGATTTCATCTACGACCGCCGGGAAATCATGGTGGCCACCAATGCCTTCGGCATGGGCATCGACAAGTCCAACGTCCGGTTCATCATCCATTACAACATGCCCCGGGACATCGAGAGCTACTATCAGGAGGCCGGCCGCGCGGGCCGCGACGGCGAGCGCGCCGACTGCCATCTGCTCTTCGGGCGGCAGGACATTCTGACCCAGCAGTTTTTCATCGACCACATGGGCGAGGAAGCGGGCATTGAGGGCGAGGCGCTGGCCCGGGTGCAGGAGAGCGCCCGAAAGCGGCTGGACGCGATGATCCGCTACTGCCAGACGCCCGACTGCCTGCGCCGATACGTGCTGCGCTATTTCGGCGAGGACGGGCCGGAGAACTGCGGCTTCTGCATCAACTGCTTGAATCCCCCTCGGAGCGAGGACGTGACCGAGGCGGCAAAGGCGGTGCTTCGGTGCGTAGATCAGACCGGCGAGCGCTTCGGGCGAACCATGATTCTCGAGGTGCTGCGCGGCTCGGAGAGCGAGCGCGTTCGCCAGTTCCGCCTGGATCGCATGCTCAGCTACGGCGCGCTGAGCTCGATGCCGAAGGACAAGGTCTCCGCCGTGATCGACCGGCTTCAGGAGATGGACGCGCTGACGGTGCAGATGCGCGAGCTCTCGAATGGGCGCTTTCCCATTCTCTGTCTCGGCCATGAGGCGGACGGCGTGCTCTCCGGCGAGACGGCCGTGCAGATTCTCACCCGCGCGGCGGCGAAGAAATCCGGCCGGAGCAAAAAGACCGAGGCGCCGCTCAACGTGGACCGCGACCTGTTTGCCCGCCTGAGCGCGCTGCGCAAGCAGATCGCCCGCACGCGCGGCATCCCGCCCTACGTGGTGTTTACCGACGCGGCGCTGCGCGGCATGGCCGACCGCCAGCCGTCCAACAAGGATGAAATGTCCCAGATCAGCGGCGTGGGCGTGGTGAAGCTGCGGGAATTCGGCGATATTTTCCTCAGGGAAATTCAGAAGTATAAAGACGAGGAGGCAGGAAAATGAATCGAAAAATTATGTTAAACGGCGCATGGGAGATGCGCCCGGCAGACGAGGAACAGTGGATTCCGGCGACGGTGCCCGGCTCGGTCTATGCAGATCTGCTGGACGCGGGCCGCATGGAGGATCCCTTCTGGCGCGACAACGAGCAGAAGGCCTTCGACCTGATGGAGAAGGACTACGTCTATCGCCGCACCTTCGACCTGACCGAGGCCGACCTGAGCTGCGACGCGCTGCTGCTCACCTGCGAGGGACTGGACACCGTAGCGACGGTGGCCGTCAACGGTCAGGAGCTGCTGTTTGCCGACAACATGCACCGCACATGGACGGTGGACGTGATGGACTTCGTCGCTGAGGGCGAGAACCTCATCGAGATCACCTTCGAATCGCCCAACCGCACGGTGAAGGAGCGCTACGCCCAGTGCCGCGTGGAGGGCTCCTCGGACGCGACCGTGGGCTTCCCGCTGCTGCGCAAGGCCCACTGCATGTTCGGCTGGGACTGGGGCCCGAGGCTTCCCGACGCGGGCGTCTGGCGCGATATCTATCTCACCGCTGTCACCTCGGCGCGCCTGACCGGCGTGCGCGTGCATCAGGAACACGAGGACGGCAGGGTCACGCTGAGCTTTGAGACCGAGGTGGAGAGCCATACCGGCCTGTGCGAATGCACTGAGCCGGAGTATTCCGTGCGCTACACGCTGACCGCGCCGGATGGCGAGACTCTTCAGTCCGTGGACGAGGATATCGTCGTGGAGAAGCCCGAGCTGTGGTGGCCCAACGGCTACGGCCGTCAGCCGCTGTACACCGTGCGCGCGGAGCTGATGAACGAGGACGGCGATGTGCTCGACGTCTGGGAAAGGCGCATCGGCCTGCGCACCATGACCATGCGCCGCGCGAAGGACCAGTGGGGCGAGACCTTCGAAACCTGCGTCAACGGCGTGTCCATCTTTGCCATGGGCGGCGACTACATTCCCGAGGACAACATCCTGCGCCGCGTCACGCCCGAGCGCACCCGCCGGCTGCTGGAGGACGCGAAGAGCGCCAACTATAACTCCATCCGCGTCTGGGGCGGCGGCTACTATCCCGACGACTGGTTCTACGACGCGTGCGACGAGTTGGGCCTCGTGGTCTGGCAGGACTTCATGTTCGCCTGTGCCATGTACGAGCTCACGCCCGAATTCGAGCAGAGCATCCGCGCCGAGTTTGCCGACAACATCCGCCGCCTGCGCCATCACCCGTCTCTGGGCCTGTGGTGCGGCAACAACGAGATGGAGCTGGGCGTGGTGGAGAGCTGGTATGAGCATTCGCCCAAGCAGGCCGCGGACTATATCAAGATGTACGAATACATCATTCCGCAGGTGCTGGAGGAAAACGACCCCGACACGTTCTACTGGCCGGCATCGCCGTCGTCCGGCGGCTCCTTCGACAACCCCAACGATCCCGACCGCGGCGACGTGCACTACTGGCAGGTCTGGCACGGCAACAAGCCCTTCACGGACTATCGCAACTACTTCTTCCGCTATGCGTCCGAGTTCGGCTTCCAGTCCTTCCCGTGCAAAAGGACCGTCGAAGCCTTCACGTTGCCCGAGGATCGCAACATCTTCTCCTACGTCATGGAGAAGCATCAGCGCAACAACGCAGCCAACGGCAAGATCATGAACTATCTGGCCCAGACGTTCCTCTATCCCGGCGATTTCGACACCATGCTCTATGCGTCTCAGCTGCTTCAGGCCGAGGCCATCCGCTACGGCGTGGAGCACTGGCGGCGCAACCGCGGCCGCTGCATGGGTGCGATCGTCTGGCAGCTGAACGACTGCTGGCCCGTGGCGAGCTGGTCGTCCATCGACTATTTCGGACGCTGGAAGGCGCTGCACTACGCCGAGAAGCGCTTCTTTGCGCCGGTACTGCTGTCGTGCGCCGAGGAGGGCACGCTGACTCAGCGTACCAACGTCAACGCCGAACTGCGCGAGGACGCGGTGGAGAAGTCCATCCGCCTGAACGTCTCCAACGAGACGGTGAATCCCGCCTCCGTGCAGGTGCGCTGGGCGCTGCGCAATCCCATGGGCGAGGCGCTGGAATCCGGCGCGGAGGACGTGAACGTGGACGCGCTGTCGGCTCTCTGGCTGGAGAAGAAGCGCTTTGACAACGCCGAGCTGTACGGCAGCTACGTCTCCTATGAGCTCTGGAGCGACGGCGCGAAGGTCTCCTCGGGCACGGCGCTGTTCTGCCCGCCCAAGCACTTCCATTTCGCCGACCCGCAGCTGAGTCTGACCGTGGAGAATGGCGAGATCGTTGTCTCCGCCAGGGCCTATGCCCGCTCGGTGGAGATCGTCTGCGAGGACGGCGACGTGGTCTTTGAGGACAATTACTTCGACCTGAACGCCGAAACCCGCCGCATCCGCATTCTGCGCGGCGAGGGAACGAAATTCAGCGTTCGCAGCGTCTACGACATTCGATAATCCCTTCAAAAATGCGGCGGAGACTCGATTCTGAGCCTCCGCCGCGCGCTTTATTTCTGCGGATCCACCATGGTCAGGGAGATCCGCTTCTTTTTTTCGTCCACGTCCAGCACCCATACGTCCACCACATCGCCGATTTTGACCACCTCCGACGGGCGGCGGACGAAGCGGTCGGCCAGCCGGGAGATGTGCACCAGCCCGTCCTGATGTACGCCGATGTCCACGAACGCGCCGAAGTCGATGACGTTGCGCACCGTTCCCGTCAGCTTCATGCCCGGCTTGAGGTCGCTCATGCTCAGAACGTCACTGCGCAGCACCGTGGGCGGAAGGTCGTCGCGTGGGTCGCGGCTGGGCTGAATCAGCTCACCGAGAATGTCCTTCAGCGTCGGCTCGCCGATCTGCAGCTCGTCCGCCAGCGCCTTCAGGCCGATTTCCTCTGCGCGCTTACGCAGTTCCTTCGACGCGCCGCCGCGCAGCTGGTTCGGCGCGCAGCCCAGCCGCGCCACGAGCTTCTTCGCCGCGGCGTAGGACTCGGGATGCACCGCCGTCGCGTCGAGAAATTCCTTAGAATCTGCCAGACGGAGAAAACCGGCGGCCTGCTCGAAGGCCTTCGGCCCGAGCTTGGGCACCTTTTTCAGTTCGGCGCGGCTATGGATGCCGTTTTCGTCGCGATAGGCGACGATGTTCTTTGCCAGCGCCGGCCCCACGCCCGCGACGTAGGTCAGCAGCGCCGCCGAGGCGGTGGACAGCTCCACGCCCACGGCGTTTACGCAGTCCTCCACCACGCCGGTCAGCTTTCGATCCAGCTCGGCCGGCTTCATGTCGTGCTGATACTGGCCCACGCCGATGGAGCGCGGCTCAATCTTGACCAGCTCCGCCAGCGGATCCTGAAGCCGCCGGGCGATGGACACCGCGCTGCGCAGCGAGACGTCGTACTCGGGGAATTCCTCCGCACCCAGCTTCGACGCGGAATAGACCGACGCGCCGGCCTCGCTGACGATGGCATAGCGGACGTTCTCCAGCCCCGGTTCCTTCAGCAGCGCGGCGATGAAGGACTCGGATTCGCGGGAGGCCGTGCCGTTGCCGATGGCTATGGCGGTCACGCCATTGCGGCGAATCATGTCGCCGACGATGCTGCGCGCCTCGGCCATTTTGCGCTCCAGGTTGGGCAGCGTGAAATAGGCCACGCCCGTCTGCAGCACCTTGCCGTGCGCGTCCACCACAGCCAGCTTGCAGCCCGTGCGGAAGCCGGGATCCACGCCCAGCGTGACGTGGCCCTTCACCGGCGGCTGCATCAGCAGGTGGTGGAGATTTTCGCCGAAGAGCGCGATGGCCGACTGTGAGGCACGCTCCGTCAGCGTGGCGCGGATTTCCCGCTCCAGCGACGGCAGCAGCAGCCGGCTCCATGCGTCGGCGCAGGCGAGATCGAGCTGCTCGTCCGCGTCGGTGTGGTGCGTTTTCAGCGTCACGCGCATGCGCCGCGCAGCAGAATCCGCCTCGGCTGTCAGTTTGACGCGCAGCTTTTCCTCGCGCTCGCCGCGGTTGATGGCCAGAATGCGATGGTCGGGAATGGTGGAAACGCGCTCGGAAAAATCGCGATACATGGCGTAAACGCCCTCGTCCTCTCCGATCAGCGTCGTCTGGAGCACGGCGGTGTTCGTCAGCCATTGGCGCAGCGCGCTTCGCAGCGCGGGATCGGTGGAAAGGCGCTCGGCGATGACGTCCCGCGCGCCGCTCAGCGCATCCTCAATGGAAGCGACGCCCTTTTCCTCGGAGAGGAAGCACGCGGCAAAATTTGAAAGCGAAACGCCGCGCGGCAGTCCCTCCATCAGCGCGTCGGCGAGAGGGGAGAGACCGCGCTCCGCGGCAATGGATGCGCGCGTCTTGCGCTTGACCTTGTAGGGGAGATACAGATCCTCCAGCTCCGTCATCGTGGCCGCGGCTTCAATACGATGGCGAAGCTCGTCCGTCAGTGCGCCCTGTTCGTCGATCAGGCGCAGAATCTCCGCGCGGCGCTTTTCCATGCTGCGCAGTCGCTCGAGCTTTTCGGCGAGTACGCGCAGCGTCTGATCGTCCATGGAACCGGTCAGCTCCTTGCGATAACGCGCGATAAAGGGAACGGTCTTGCCATCGTCCAGCAAGTCGACGACGTTCTGTACATGAACAGGGGAAAGGGACAGCTCTTTCGAAAGAATGGATACGATGTTCATTGCGTATTGAATTCCTCTTCAAAAAATGAATATGAACTATTATAGCAGAAATGACCGCCTTTGGGAACTGAAATTATCAACAGACTAAATTAAATTAGATACAGACAAAAAATAAATATCCACAGACTTGAGTCTGTAAACAGGTAAAATATTCGAGGAAGCGCATTTCCGGGAAAAAGTTGATATGGGGTTTACATTGGAAGGATATAATAATCAAAACGTCAGGAAGGGGGATCGGACGTGTTTGGATACATCATGCCCAGCTTTTCCGCGCTGAGCCAGGAACAGAAGGATCGCTTCCGCGCGGCCTATTGCGGCCTCTGCAAGGTTCTGCGCCAAAGATACGGGCTGACCGGGAGCGCTACGCTGAGCTATGATCTGACCTTCATGGCCATTCTGTTGGATTCACTCTATGAGCCGGAAGCGCACGAGGGCAGCGAGCGATGCCCGACGCATCCGCTGCGGCCGCATCCCTACGTCTACAGCGAACCCTTCGAATACGCCGCGGACATGAACTTCGTGCTGGCGTATCACAAATGTCTGGACAATTGGCTGGACGACCGCAATGTGCTCTCACTGGCGGAGTCCAAGGTACTGCACCGCGCATACGAGCGCGCGGCAGCTCGGCGCCCCGAGCAGTGCCGGGCCATCGAAGCATGGCTTCATGAAATTCACGAAATCGAAGCCTCCGGTAAAACGGAAATCGACCCTCCGGTGAACAGCACCGGGCGGATG
Organism: uncultured Eubacteriales bacterium; assembly: GCA_900553265.1. GTDB lineage: Bacteria > Bacillota > Clostridia > Christensenellales > Aristaeellaceae > Faecivicinus. The sequence continues at coordinate 1,859 of USDD01000038.1, read as the reverse complement.
CTGGGCAAGCTCTTCCGATATAAGGAGGATTTCTGGGCGGATTCGCTGGAGCGCATCGGCGACGGGCTGGGCCGGTTCATCTATCTGATGGACGCCTATGACGATCTGCCGCAGGATCTGAAGCACAAGAGCTATAATCCGCTCGCCGAATACCACGGCCGCGAGGATTTCGAGGCTTTTTGCAGGGATGCGCTGACGATGGCGGCGGCGGACTGCACGCTGGAATTCGAGAAGCTGCCTATCGTGCAGGATGCGGATCTGCTGCGCAACGTGCTCTATTCCGGCATTTGGAGCCGATATGTACAACTGAATCAGAAAAAGAACCAAGAAGGAGCAGAATAATGCAGGATCCCTATCGCGTGCTCGGCGTCGACCCCAATGCGACCGAGGACGAAATCAAAAAGGCCTATCGCAGCCTTGCCAAGAAATATCATCCCGACGTGAACCACGGCGCGCCGGAGGCCGAAGCGAAAATGAAAGAGGTCAACGAGGCCTATTCGACCGTCATGAAGATGCGCCGAACCGGCTCATCCGGGAATTATTCGGGCGGCTACGGCGGTTATTCCGGCGCGTCGGCGGGTTATGGCTATGGCAATTACGGCGGCACATCGGCTGGTTCTCCGCATCTGGCCGCGGCGCGAAACTATATCCGCTCGGGGTATTATCAGGAGGGCCTGCGGATTCTTGAGGAGATGCCCGATCGCAGCGCGGAGTGGTATTTTCTCGCCGGACAGGCCAATTACGGCCTGGGCAATCGTATCGCGGCGCTGAATTTCGCGCGTCAGGCCGTGGCCATGGATCCGAACAATCTGGAATACCGCATGCTGCTTGCGCGGCTGGAGGGCGGCAGTCAGACCTATCGGGCCAACGGCGCGGAGCGCGGTTTCGATATTTCCAGCGGCATTTGCAGCAATCCCTGCGCGGCGTGCTGTGTCAGTCAGGTTCTGTGCAATTGCCTTTGCAACGGGTGCTTCTGCCCGATGGGCTTTCGATGCTGACGAACGAAGAAAGGAAGTTGAATATGTCTTTTCGGAACAAATGTAAGCAGAGCATTCGCAAACTGATGCAGGGACGAAACGGCGCGGACGAGCTTTCGTTTACGCTGCTGATCGCGGCGCTGATTTTTACGCTGCTGTCATCCATGTTTCCGGGAATTGTGTTTCAACTGCTGAGCATGATTGTATACGTGCTGTGCATCTTTCGCATGTTCTCGCGTAATACGGTCAGGCGCGCGGCGGAAAACCGCAAGTATCTTGAGATTCGATGGAAGTGGAGAACCGGCATAAAGCAGGCGTGGGTACGGCTGAAGAACCTTCGGAAGTACAAGTATTTCAAGTGTCCGGAGTGCCACGCGCTGCTGCGTTTGCCGCGAAAGGTGGGCGAGGTGACGGTGACCTGCGGCAAGTGCAAGCATTCGTTTAAGAAAAAAGCCTGATTTTTCTCCGAAGGCGAAGCGTTTTCTTTGCCTTTTTCGTTGTCTTTCGGGTTGAATTCTGTTAAAATAGAAGGGGGGAGGTGCGTAGTTTGAGACAGCATATCGATACGGCGCCCATCTGGGAGGTCTATAAGCAGGATTGCGAATGTCCGCTGTGCCTGCTTCAGGCCAAGGTGGAGAGCGCAAACGTCAATTATTTCCTCGGTGAATCGGTCATGGAGCCCGACCAGCGAATCGAGGTCAATCAGAAGGGCTTCTGTCCGCGCCATTTCAAGCAGCTCTACGATGCGGGCAATCGTCTGGGTTTGGGTCTGATGACTCATACTTATATGAAGGAAACGATTCGCTCGCTGAAAAATCACGCGGATCAGATCAAGCAGGCCGCTGCGGAAGAGGCCGGAAAGCCCATCTTTAAGCGCATTGG
>USDD01000037.1 GCA_900553265.1 uncultured Eubacteriales bacterium | reverse complement strand
CTTGTAAGCGCCGTGAGAGGTGCCGATGGCGATGGCCAGAGAGTCAACGCCGGTCTTGGAGACGAACTCCTCGACCTCTTCGGGACGAGTGTAGGAGGAATCCTCGTGGGAGACCTTGACCTCGTCCTCAACGCCGGCCAGAGTGCCCAGCTCGCCCTCGACCACAACGCCGTGATCGTGCGCGTACTCGACGACCTGCTTGGTCAGCGCGATGTTGTCCGCGAAGGACTTGGAGGAGCCGTCGATCATGACGGAGGTGAAGCCGCCGTCGATGCAGCTCTTGCACAGCTCGAAGGTGTCGCCGTGGTCCAGATGCACGCAGATGGGCAGATCAAAGCCCGCGGTCTGCTCGGCGTCGATGATAGCCGCCTCGATGAGCTTCATCAGATAGACGTGCTTGGCATAGGCGCGGGCGCCCTTGGAGACCTGAAGGATCAGCGGAGCGCGCTTTTCGATCGCGGCCTCGGTGATGCCCTGAATGATTTCCATGTTGTTGACGTTGAAAGCGCCGATGGCGTAGCCGCCATTGTAGGCTTTCTTAAACATCTCAGTAGAGGTAACGAGAGCCATAACAAAACACTCCTTTACATGGTTTGGGTTCATTATACCAGCGCGCCCGTGGAAAATCAAGACACGGCTCGAAAACGCCCCTGATTTTAACCAAATCTGTCGTTTCTGAACGGTTTGGAGCCGTTTCTTTATTTGACCTTTTCGCCGAAGAGGCGTATACTGTACTCATTCTGGGCATATAGGAGGACGCGCCGTGATTCGCATCGGACTGAAAACGCCGCTGGACGCGGTGCCGGAAATCGCCGGAGTCGGCTTCGACTGTCTGGAGCTTCCGCTGCGAGACGTCGCCGCGCTGTCCGAGGGCGAGTTTGCCGAGCTGACGGAGTACCTCGCCTATCTGAACGTCCGCGTGGGCGCGGTGAGCGACCTGATTCCCGATGGACTGCGGGTCAACGGCCCGGCCGTTTCGGCGCAGGCGCAGCACGACTACCTGTCCCTCGCCTTCGCGAGGGCCAATGCGCTGGGCGCAGACATCGCCGCCTTCGACGCGCCGAAGGCCCGGGCCGTGCCCGCCGGGTTCGACTTCGCGCTGGCGCGCCGGCAGACGGGCAATTTCCTGCGCATCGCCCAGGGCCACGCCGCGCAGGCGAAGCTGCACATCGCCGTGATGAACTATCGCCGGGCGGAGTGCAATCTGATCAACACCATCTCGGAGGCCGCGCTGATGGCGGCGCTTCTGCAGCTGGAAAACGTGGGCGTGCTGGCCGACACGGTGCAGATGGCGCTGGCGTCGGAATCGCTGGACGCGGTGGAGCGCGCGGGCTCGTCGCTGATGTATGTGCACGCCGGATGCGCGCTGAAGCGCACGCTGCCGAAGGACGGCGACGGCGAGGACTACGAAAAGCTCATGGAGCTGCTGACCCGAACGGGCTACGACGGCACGGTGAGCTGCGTCTGCGAGGGCGAAATCACCGCCGAGAGCGCGCGGGCGGCGCTTGCGCGAATGACCCGCGCCCGGGATAAGGCGGTTTCCAACCATTAAGGAGGCTTTGGTTTCATTGAACATTATCATTGTCGGAAGTGGCAAGGTCGGCTACACGCTGGCTCAGTTTCTGAGCAGGGACGGTCACGACATCACCATTATCGACAAGAGCGACGCCGCGCTGCAGCGCGCCAGCGAAACGCTGGACGTGATGTGCATCCGCGGCAACGGCGCGAATGTGCGCACGCTCATCGAGGCTGGCATCGACACGGCGGACGTAATCGTCGCCGTCACCGGCAGCGACGAGCTGAACATGGTCTGCTGTCTGGCGGCCAAGCAGCTGGGCGCGAAGTACTCCATCGCCCGCATCCGCGACCCGGAATACACCGAGAGCCTGATGATGCTGCAAAAAAAGCTGGACATCGATCAGGTCATCAACCCGGAGCGCTCCACGGCGCTGGAGATCTCCCGGCTGCTGCGCTTCCCCTTCGCCATCAACACCGAATCCTTCGCCCACGGCCGGGTGGAAATGGTCGAGTTCCGCGCGGACTCCCACGACTCTGTGGTGGGCGTGCCCCTCGCGAAGCTGCACGGCCACTATCCATCCATTCAGTTCACGGCGGTGCAGCGCGGCGGCGAGGCCATCATCCCCGACGGCCGGTTCGAAATTCAGGCCGGCGACCGGGTCTACGCCACCGGCGACCGGGACTCCATCACCCGTTTCTTCAAGCAGATGGGCAAGGACACCCAGCGCATGAAGTCGGCGCTGCTCATCGGCGGCGGCCACATTTCCTATTATCTGGCCAAGAGTCTGGCCGGCATGGGCGTGCGGCTGCGCATCATCGAGCTGGACGCGCAGAGGTGCGTGAGCCTGAGCGACAAGCTGGACGGCGCCATGGTCATCAACGCCGACGGCACCGATCAGGAGGTGCTGGACAGCGAGAACGTCGGCGAGTGCGGCGCGCTGATCTGCCTGACCGACCGCGACGAGGAGAACATCATCGCCGGCATGTACGGCGCGCGCCGCGGCGCGAAGAAGGTCATCGTCAAGGTCAACCGGCTGAACACGCTGGAGGTCATGGAGGAGCTGGGCATCGAATCGGTGGTCAGCCCCAAGGTCACCACGGCCAACGCCATCCTGCGCTCGGTGCGCGCGCTGAACAACTCCCAGAACTCCGTGGTGGAGAAGGTCTACGGCATGCTGAACGGCAAGGTCGAGGCCTATGAGTTTACCGCGCTGGAGGGCGCGCGCTATCTGAACATTCCCCTCTCCAGGCTGAACATCCGTCCGGGCGTGCTGGTCTCGGTGCTGGTGCGCAGCCATCACAACATCATTCCCTTCGGCGGCGACCACATCGAGGCCGGCGACACGGTCATTCTCACCGCCAAAGCGGGCACGGTAGTCAATCTGGAGGACGCGTTCGATCTGACGCAGATGAAGAAATGAACATCAAGCTGACACTCAAGACCATCGGACAGGTGCTGCTGGTGGAAAGCGCGCTGATGCTGATTCCGCTGGCGGTGGCGCTGCTCTGCGGCGGCGGCGACGCGATGGCGATTCTGATTTCGCTGGTCATCACCGCCGCGGCGGGCGAGCTGCTCTCGCTGCTCAAGCCCCGCAGCGACAACCTCCGCGCCCGGGAGGGCTTCGCGGTGGTGGCGCTGGGCTGGATTCTGGTCTCCTTCTTCGGCTGTCTGCCCTTCCGGCTGCATGGCTGCATTCCCAAGCTGGTGGACGCCTATTTCGAAACCGTCTCCGGCTTCACCACCACCGGCGCGACGCTTCTGACCGACGTGGAGGTGCTGCCGAAAGGACTGCTGTTCTGGCGCAGCTTCTCCCACTGGGTGGGCGGCATGGGCGTGCTGGTGCTGTCGCTGGCGCTGCTGCCCAAGATGGGCGCGCGGTCGATTCACCTGATGCGCGCCGAATCTCCCGGCCCGGCGGTGGACAAGCTGGTGCCCCGGGTGGGCAACAACGCCAAAATCCTGTATTACCTCTACATCAGCCTCACCGCGGTCATGCTCGTCTGTCTGCTTCTGACGGGCATGAACCTCTACGACGCGCTGATCCACACCTTCGGCGCGGCGGGCACCGGCGGCTTTTCCAACTACAACGCCAGCGTCGGCGCGTTCCACAGCCCGGCGGCGGAGATCATCATCGGCGTGTTCATGGCGCTGTTCGGCGTGAATTTCTCCATCTACTATTACATCCTGCGCCGCAACTGGGGCGCGGTGAAGCACAACAGCGAGCTGTGGACGTATCTTTCCATGATGCTCGTCTCCAGCGTGGTCATCGCCGTGAACATTCTGCCCATGTACGGCCATAACTTCTTCACGTCGCTGCGCTACAGCTTCTTTCAGGCGTCGTCCATCATGACCACCACCGGCTACGCCACGGCGGACTTCGACCTGTGGCCCCAGCTGAGCCGGACGCTCCTGACGGCGCTGATGCTCGTGGGCGCATCGGCGGGCTCCACCGGCGGCGGCCTGAAGGTGGTGCGCATGCAGCTGCTGGTGAAGAGCGGTATCCGCGAGATCCGCCACACGGTGCATCCCAAGTCGGTCAACACCATCAAGATGGACGGCCGCACCGTGTCCGACAGCGTGCTCAACGGCGTGCAGAGCTTCTTCTTCATGTACATTCTGGTGCTCATCGTCTCGGTGCTGCTGATCTCCTTCGACGGCTACGATCTGGAGACCAACCTCACCGCCGTGCTCTCGGCCCTGTCCAACATCGGCCCGGGCTTCAACCTCGTCGGCCCGACGCGCAATTTCTCCATCTTCTCGGACTTCAGCACCTTCGTGCTGTCCATGGACATGCTCATCGGCCGACTGGAAATCTTCCCCATGCTGATGCTCGCCGCGCCCAGCGCGTGGCGGCAGTACTGATACGCGAGAAAGCGAGGTTTTTTCCCATGGGCAACGTGCTTCTGGTGGAGCTGGCCACCATTCTGCTGGCGGTGTTCACCGCCCTTCAGCGCATTTATCAGAAACAAACCGGCACCGCCCCGGCCACGGGGCTGGCCTACAACGCCCTGCTGGGGCTGTTCGCCGCGGTTCTGTTCTGGGCCATGTGCGGCTTTAAGTTCGAATTCACGCCCTATTCCGCGGCCATCGCCGCCGGAGAGGCGCTGCTGGCCATCGCCTACACGCTGCTGGGCTTCTGCGTCATGCGCGAGGGCGGCATGGTGCTGTACACGCTGTTTCTGATGGTGGGCGGCATGATGGTGCCCTACGTCTGGGGCCTGCTGTTTCTGGGCGAGCCCTTCGCGCTGCTGCGCACGCTGGGTCTCGTGCTGATTCTCGGCGCGGTGATTCTGTTCAACTCGGGCAGCCAGAAGCCGTCGGCCAAGGTGCTGTGGATGTGCGCGGCGGTGTTCTTCCTCAACGGCGGCGTGAGCGTGCTGTCCAAGCTGCATCAGATCGAAACCGTCCGCCCCGTGGTCTCCACCGAGGGACTGGTCATGCTCGTCAACCTGAGCAAGGCCGTGCTCAGCGCCGCGGCGCTGCTGTTCGTGGCCCGCGGCCCGGCGCTGAAGCAGAGCCTGCCGCGCAGGGGGCTGCTGCTGCTCGTCGCGGGCTGCTCTCTGTTCGGCGGCCTGTCCTATCAGCTTCAGCTCATGGGCGCGTCCAACCTGCCCGCCACGCTGCTGTATCCCCTCATCACCGGCGGAAGCATCCTGTTCTCCGCGCTGCTGGACTGGGTGTGGTTTAAGGAGAAGCTCTCCCAGCGCGGCTGGGCCGGCGTGATTCTCTGCGTCGTCGGAACGATTCTGATGCTGTAATTCCGGGTGGCCGTGCCCGCGCATGGCCGCCCCTGTTTTTTCCATTCATGGAGGACGACTATGCTGCATGACAGGCTCTATCTGGCCACCATCGCCGCAGGCGCGGACGAGACGGCGAGCCGCTTCGGACTCGGCCTTGAAATCGACGAGTTCTGCACCGCGGCCAATTTCGACGCGGATTTTGATCGCTGGGACGGCGTCGCCCGGGCGCATCTGGCCCATTCCGACCGCTTCGTGTTCCACGCGCCCTTCGCCGAGCTGTGCCCCTGCGCCATCGACCCGATGGTGCGCGACGTGACGATGCGCCGCTTTCGCCAGACGGCGGCGCTGAGCCGCGCCTACGGAATTCGCAGGATCGTGGTACACTCGGGCTTCATTCCCCACGTGTACTATCCCGTCTGGTTCGTGGAGCAGTCTGCCCGGTTCTTCCGCGCGCTGCTGGACGCGGAGCCGGAGGTCGCCCTCTGCGTGGAAAACGTGCTGGACGACGATCCCGCGCCGCTGATGGATCTGGCCGACGCGGTGGACGATCCCCGGCTGGGGCTGTGTCTGGACGTGGGCCACGCCAACGCCGTGTCCAAAATCCCCGTGCGGCAGTGGCTGAAGCGCCTCGCGCCGCGGCTTATGCACCTGCATCTGCACGACAACGACGGCGCGGCCGATCTTCATCAGATTCCCGGCGACGGAAGCCTCGGCTTTCCCGGCCTGATGGACGAGATCGAAGCCGCCGCGCCCGAAGCCACGCTCACCTTCGAGTGCATGGACGGCGCGGGCTGCGCCCGCCGCCTGGCCGAATACGGCTGGCTGGAGCGCTGAAATTCCAAAAAACAGGGCCGCGGAGAGAATCCTCTTCTCCCCGCGGCCCTGTTTTTTCGCTCAGTTCATCTTCAGACTGCCGTCGTAGAATTTTTCGTTCAATATGACGCGCACCATGTCCACGCAGCTCTGCATGGCCGCCTGGGCCTCGTCGGTGGACTTGCCCGTGCGGAAAGCCGCGTCGTAGGCGCTGAACGCGCTGTCCAATGCCGAGAGCTCCCCCTCGGTCAGCACGACGCAGCGCGAACCGAAGGCTCTTCCCAGAACGGTGTTGAGCGTCTGTGCGGCGAGATAATGTTCGCGCATGTCGGGGATGATTCCGTCCTGCACGTCCGCGCCGGGCACGCTCACCTGATCGAAGGTCTGGCAGAGCATGTACAGCTCGGTATAAACACTCTGTCCGACCTCCTCGCGCGCGCCTGCATATTCACTTTGTATATGCGCGCGGGAGGCGATGCATATGCACAAAAGAATCACCAGCGCGAGGATCGTGATTCCGACGGACAAAAGCCCCGCTTTTTTTGAACTCAGCTTCGCCAGAGCGGGCTTTTTTTCCTTCTGGTTTTCCATAGGTAAGCTCCTTTCATTGTGCGGCTTCGGTGACAGTATATGCGTCCAAAGTCATGTATATGCAATGAATACGCAGTTAAATATACGACAGAATTCTCCCAAATCCTGCATGGATATTGTGAATTATTTGCATATATACATGGTATACTCGCCGTCTTTTCCGCATATTCTATACATTCCGCTCTTATCCGCGCACATTGCCGACATATTTTCGTCCCAATGCGCATGGGCGATTGCCCCGGCGCGAAAAAGCTGGTATAATGGTTCCATGGACGCAAAACAACTCTTCGGAGGTGGAAAAAACATGCTCAAGCGCAAATTTGGAACCCGGGACGTTTCCATTCTCGCCCTCGGCACGGCCGACTACGGCGGAACCTTTCCCGAGGCGAAGGCCCGCGAATTCATGGACGCATACGTGGAAATCGGCGGCAACTTCATCGACACCGCCCACGTCTACGGCGACTTTGCCACGCCTAAAAACGGCGAGAGCGAAAAGGTCATCGGCCGCTGGATGGAGCAGCGGCGCAATCGCGGCGCGATCTTCCTGAGCACCAAGGGCGCGCACCCGAAGCTGAGCGCCATGAACGTGGGCCGGCTGTCCCGTTCAGAGATTCGCGGCGACATGGCCGAGAGTCTGGACGCGCTGCGCACCGACCACGTGGACGTGTACTGGCTGCACCGCGACGACGTGTCCCGTCCCGTGGGCGACGTCATGGAGACGATGCAGAGCCTGCTGGACGACGGCAGCACGCGGCTCATCGGCGCGTCCAACTGGTCGGCGGCGCGCATCCGCGAGGCCAACGCCTACGCCGCAGGCCACGGCCTGACCCCCTTCTGCGCCAATCAGCCCCAGTTCTCGCTGGCGACGCAGATGATCGTCGAGGATCCCACGCTGGTGCCCATGGACGCGGAAACCTACCGCCTGCACGCAGAGACGGGCATGATCTGCGCGCCCTTCTCGTCTCAGGCCAAGGGCTTTTTCAGCAAGCTGGACGCGCTGGGCGCGGACGGCCTGCCCGACAAGGCCAGACGCCGCTTCCTGTATCCCGAAAACCTCGCGATCTACGACCGGCTGAAGGCGCTTCAGGCTCAGACGGGCTATTCCGTGGGCGCGCTGGCGCTGGCATGGCTGACGGCTCAGCCCTTCCCGGTGTTCCCGCTGTGCGGCGCGACCAGGCTGAGCCAGATCGAGGCCATGAAGGAGACCGGCAGCGCCGTGCTCACCCCCGAACAGCGCGACTTCCTGCGCAGGATGGACTGACGAAGGCCGGAACGCCCGCCTTCGCGTCCTCTCGCCGTTCGTCTACATTTTTGCCCCGCTGAATTAACCTTGTTGCGTTGACAAGAGGGGCAATTTGTGCTAGATTTATCCTGTGGGCGCAGGGCCCGTCCTGCGCATGCTCTCAAGCGTATATTTGAAAGGAATGATTTTCATGAGCCAGCTTCGTGGCGCTTGCATTATCGGTCAGTCCGGCGGTCCCTCTTCCGCCATCAACGCTTCCGCCTACGGCGCGATCAAGACCGCGCTGGACAGCGACGCCATCACTCAGGTTCTGGGTGCGTGCAACGGCATCAAGGGCGTTCTGGACGACAACCTCATCGACATGGGCAAGGAAGATCCGTCCGAGCTCGCGCTGATGAAGTACACCCCCTCCTCCGCGCTGGGCTCCTGCCGCTACAAGCTGAAGGATCCCGACGAGGACGACACCGATTACAAGCGCATCCTCGAGATCTTCAAGAAGTATGACGTCCGCTATTTCTTCTACAACGGCGGCAACGACTCCATGGACACCTGCAACAAGATCTCCAAGTACATGCTCAAGAACGGCTATGAGTGCCGCGTGATGGGCATTCCCAAGACCATCGACAACGACCTGTACGGCACCGACCACTGCCCCGGCTATGCGTCCGCGGCCAAGTACATCGCCACGTCCGTCATGGAGGTCTACAGAGACTCCACCGTATACGACACCGGCATGATCACCATCGTCGAGTGCATGGGCCGTCACGCCGGCTGGCTGACCGCCGCGGCCGCTCTGGCCAACTACTGCGGCGACGGCGCGGATCTGATCTATCTGCCCGAGCTGGACTTCGACCTCGACGCGTTCACCGAGAAGGTCAAGGAAATCTACGCGAAGAACAAGAAGTGCCTCGTCGTCGTGTCCGAGGGCATCCACGACAAGGACGGCAAGTTCATCTCCGAGTACGGCGCGGTCAACGCTCCCAAGGACGCCTTCGGCCACACCCAGCTGGGCGGTCTGGCCTCCTTCCTGGCCAACCACATGAAGGCCGCCACCGGCGCGAAGGTACGCGGCATCGAGCTGAGCCTGCTGCAGCGCTGCGCGGCGCACTGCGCCTCCCAGACCGACCTGGACGAGTCCTACTCCGCCGGCAAGGCCGCCGTGGAAGAGGCCGTCGCGGGCGTGACCGACAAGATGGTGGGCTTCGAGCGCGTCTATGTGGACGGCAAGTACACCTGCAGGATCAAGCTCTTCGAGCTGACCGACGTGGCCAACACCGAGAAGAAGGTTCCGCTGGAGTGGATCAACAAGACCGGCGACGGCCTGACCCAGGAGTTCGTGGATTACGCGCTGCCGCTGATCCAGGGCGAGACCCAGCTGACCAAGGTCAACGGTCTGCCCCGCTTCGTGCACCTGAAGAAGGTCAAGGCGGAGCCCCTGAGCAAGTAATTCCCAAAAATGCAAAGCACCCTGAAAACGAAAGTTTTCAGGGTGCTTTTCTTCAATCGCAGACAAACCCGTCGTCCATTCCGTCAGATTCTCTCCACCCATATCAGCCGCGCCGAGCGCTTCTGCAAAAGCGCAAACGTCTCGCCCGCGCGCAGCTCCTCGCCGGAGCATTCCCGCGCGTCGCCGCTGTCCTCGTCGGTCAGGCGATAGCGCGCGCCGGTTTCCGCGTAATTCAGGCGCACGCGAAGCGCGTCCAGTCCGCATTCCTCCATCCGGAACAGCAGCAGCGCGCCCTTTTCCGCCTCGGGATCGAAAAAGCTGTACGCTGTAAAGCCGCTGCGATCCTGCTCGGTGTGCCAGGGCGTGTGCACATAAAAATCCTTCAGCAGATACGGCCGCAGCTTCTTCCATTCCCGCAGCCCGAAGCGCAGCATGTCAAAATCCTGCTCCGGATCCTGCACGAACTGGGAGTCCACATTGAGCGCCGGCAGATAGGACGCGCGCCATACATACGGATCGCTCTCTCCCCGGGGATCCAGCTGGCCGAGCTTCTCCTTGGTGTTCGCGCCGCAGAAGGGAATCCACCGGTTGAACGCCGTGGTCATGGACAGCCGCAGCGACGCGGACGTGCGATCGTTGTCGCTGCGCAGCAGCGGCACGCCCCGGCGCATGGACTCCAGATCGTTGCGTCCGCCGCCGCTGGCGCAGGAATCCACAAAGCCGCAGCCGCCGTGGCCGAGAGTGCAGACAATGATGTCGTCCCACATCTGATAGTGCCCCATGACGAACTTGCACTCGGTGATTCCCCGGCGGTTTTCCCCCTCGCGCTCGTCCAGATACTGCCACAGCGCGGCGGGATCGGAGTTGTTGTCCTCGCGATACATCTCCACGCGGTTTTCGCGCAGCACGCGGCACACGCGCTCGGTTGTCCATTTCAGGCATTCCGGATCGCCGATGTTGTTGGGCACATTGGCCCAGCCCTCGCGCTCGATGGCCCAGCGCCGGTCGTAGCCGTAGTGCTCCGCCAGCGCGCCGGGATCGGTCACGCGCTCCGGCTCGAACCACATCAGCGTCCGCATGCCGTGCGCCCGGGCGAAATCGGTGCTCTGCCGGAAGCTGTCGCCGGGCCACTTGGCCGGATCCAGCGCCCATGTGCCGATGGTGCCCCACCAGTCCGTCTCCGGGCTGGAGCCGTCCGGCGCGACATACCAGCCCGCGTCGAACCATCGAAAGTCCACCTTCACGTCCTCGGCGATCATCTTTTCCAGAGAGGGCCGCCATGTGGACACGCACTCGGAGATGCTGCCGTCGGAATTGGGCCGGCCCGTGTCGCTGGCCAGACAGCAGGTGCTGAAGGGCTCCATCGCCCGGCCGGATGCGTCCCATCGCGGCAGATTGCATTCCACAAACCAGCGCCGCCAGTAATTCGTGGCGAAATCCTCGCTGCGCACCCCATACGGCGCGCGCACGAACAGCGCCGAGCGAATTCTCTCGCCGGGCTTCAGGAAGGTGTGAAGGTTGTTGACCGCGCGGGCGCGATAAGTGGTGAGCGCGCCGTCGAAGTCGAACGTCGCCTTCCATGTGCCCGCCCAGCCGATGGCCAGCATCGCGCCGCCGTCGCCGTATTCCAGATTGAAATAGGGAAAATGGACGTGCGTCGCCCGACCGCTGTCGGTGTAAAAGCACGCCGGCATCTGCTCCAGCTCCACGGCATAGGGGCGATAGAGGTTCTCATGGTCGCCCAGAATGCCCCGGAGCACGGGATGCGCGCCCTCAAAGGTCAGAATCGTCTCCATATCGCCGATCACGCCGCTGTCCGCGTCGCCGACATTCTCCATCCACACCGTCCATTCCGACGCGCCGTAGCCGGGATAAAACGCCGTCCGAAGCGTAATCTGAAGCACGCCCATGCGCAGCACGCGCTCGGCGATCTCCTTTTCCTCCTCCGCGCGCTTTTCCAGCCGCACCGTCTCAAAGCGCTCCGCCGGAAAGCCCTCGAAGCGCTCGCCGCCGCAGGTAAAGGCAAAGGGAAAGTTCTCCGGATTGTCCAGCATCGACGCGTGCCACCGCGCCGCCGACGGGTTTTCAAAATTTGCCCGCATGTTTTCCGCCTTTCCGAAGGCATGCGCCGACTCGAACCGGGCCGGCGCATGCATCGCTGTTTATTCTTCGATTTTCCGATAGAACCAGACCACGCCGCCGCGCTTGGGCGCCGTCAGCGCAAATCCGGCCGCCATTTCCTCCGCGGTTGCCGTCCGCCGCGCCTCGGGATCCATGCACGTCAGCTCGTAGCGCGCGCCCGGCTGCACGTGCGGCCGCACCGTCACGCTCTTCTCCTCGGAGCAAACGTTTCGAATGGCCACGATCACGCCGTCGCCCTTCTCCGGGTCGTCAAACTGCCGCACATCCCAAGCGTCGGCGCGCTTTTTCGACTCCATGAGCGGATAGTAATCCCCGCGGAGCATCAGCTCCGCCGCGGGCCGCCAGATTTCAAGCATCCGCTGCGTCGTGCGCACCTCCTCGTCCGTGACGAAGGGGCTGACCTTCTGGTCGATGGCCGGCGCGAGCGAGGCATAGCTCGCAAAGCGATCAAAATACGACGGGTCGTCGGGCATGGCCCACTGGCCGTAGGTTCCGCCGGGCTTGTCCCAGTTCATGCACAGCGAGCGGAAATAGGGAATCCACTCGTGCATGATGCGATACTGCTGCTGCTTTTCCGGATGCACGCCGTAGCCCACGTCGGTGTAGTGCAGCGGCACCGAGCGGCGCATCAGCTCGTAGTCGTTGCGCCGTCCGCCGGAGGAGCAGTTGTCGATCAGCAGTCCAGGATGGCGCTCCTTCAGCGTGTCCCAGAACACAAGCAGGTTCTGAATGTGATGGTTCTCCGTGGTTCCGGCGCGGTCGGGCTCGTCGCCCGTCGCCCAGTAGCGCGCCGGCGGATGGATGTTGAAATCCTGCCGGTAGATGGTCACGTGTCCCTGACAAATCAGGCTGTCCACGCACTCGATGGCCCAGCGCAGGCAGTCCTCGTTCGCGAGGTTGAGCATGCGCGTCCAGTCCCTTTTGCCGTTTTCGTCCGTCAGATACAGCATCCATTCGGGATGCTCCACATCCAGCTCGGAGCCCTCGGTCACGCGCTCCAGCTCAAACCACTGCAGAAAGCGAATTCCCTCCCGGGCGCACCTTTCGCCCACCGGGCCGAGGCCGTTGGGATAGTGCTCGGGATTGGGCTTCCATGTGCCCGCCGCCTCCCACTTGAGATTGCAGGGATACCAGCCCGCGTCGATCCACCAGATGTCCGGGCGGTAGCCCTTCGCCAGAAAGCTGTCGATGGCCGCAAGCTGGTTTTCCTCGGTGGATTTGGTGAACTCCACACCGCCGCCGCCATAGCTCATGACGTTCAGCGGCCCCAGCGGCGCACCCGCCTCGCGGATCAGCACGTGGTCGCGGTAGAAATCGCGCCACTGCTTCCGCCCGTCGGCCTCGTCGCCGTCGTAGGCCATGACCAGCACCCGGGGCGCGCGCAGCGTCTCGCCCGGCTTCAGATAGGCGCGCAGCGATTCCTGGCCGAAGCGCACGCGCGTTTCTCCCTCCGCCGCGTCCAGATCGCCCAGCCAGCCGCCCGGCCAGCCCACGGCGAAGTTGTAGCCGCCGCCCTCGGTCATCAGCCGCATGAAGGGAAACGCGCCGTCGCTGGGATTGCCCAGCAGGGGGCGCAGCGCAATTCCGTCCGCGCCCACGGGCGTGCGCAGCAGCTGATAGCCGTCGTAATCCACGGTGTCGCCATTGGAGTGCAGCAGCACCGGCGAAGCGCCCTCGTAGACCTCGTCCACCAGACGCACCTGCTCCAGAATGGCGGAATTCTCCGCGCCGCGATGGGTAAACTCGGCGTACCATTCCACTGCCGGGTAATCGCGGTAGACCGTGCATTCCACCCGAACCTCCAGCCCGTCGGCCAGCCGCCCGGTGATCGCCGTTCTCGTCATGCGAGAATCAATCTCATCCCGCCGAATCGACGGATGGAAGAGCGCCTCCTCCAGCCCGCGATACTTTCTTCCTCCATAGACGAAGGAGATCGGCAGACCGGCAGGATAGGGTTTCACGCGCGCCTGCGCGCGCACAAAGCGTTCGTTGGCAGTCATATTTCCTCCTCAGGAATGCAGAATATAGCCCACGCTCTCGTAGGGCTTCAGCTTTACGGCCACGCGGCCGCGGCCGCCCGCCTGCTCCACAGGAATGGTCGCGACGCTTCCGTCCATGGCATCGGCAATCTCGGCGGACGCGACGTTCTCCAGCGCCGCCGTGCCCTCATAGGGCTTGCCGCCCATGTTGGTCAGGAACAGCACGCGCGTATCGCCGTCCACGCGCAGATGGGACAGAATGGAATCGGAGATCACCTCTCCGTCCACGATCTTCGCAAGGCCCTCCGCGCCGGTGAGCACGCATTCCAGCCGCGACGGCTCCAGAATCACCGTCCGCGGCAGGGCGGGAATCTTCGCGCGCCCGGGCAGCGTCGGCTCGCCGCTCAGATAGAAATTCTCCGCGCCGCGATGGCGCAGCATGGTCATCTCGAAGCCGCACTCCTCGCCGGTCTCCCGGGAGATGGTCGGAATGCCGCCGGCGAAGATCACGCTCGCGCCCGCCTGAAGCAGCTCCTCCAGCCGCGCCATGGTCTTTTCGCTCAGCACCGTCACGGCGGGCAGCACCACGGCGCGATATTCCCGGTCGTTGTACTTCAGACAGCCGCCTTCGACGGTTCCCTCCTGAAGCAGCTTCTCGTCCACATAGTCGAAGTCGATCTGCCGCTCCAGCAGCTCCCAGGACAGGTCGCGCAGCGCGTTCTCCACGCGCAGCGTCTCCGGCGAAAAGTCCCGGGCGCGCTCGGCCACGCTGGGGGTATAGGCCGCCCAGACCGTCGCCTCGGGATACAGCAGCGCCACCCTGGAATCCCGCCGGCCCTGCCGCATCAGATAGCCCAGCCGCGCGGTGTATTCGTTCAGCGCGCGAATCTCCTCCGCGGAAAACGCGCTGAAATTGTAATAGCTCGTAAAGTCGTTCACGCCCATGGCGATGTGCCAGTTCACGCTGGCGCGGATCCAGTCCATGCCGATCTGCTTGTTCTCCATGCGCGAGGTGTGGTCGGAGAACTCGGTGAAGCACTCATGCTCGCCGTTGACGTCCGCAAAGGACGCGGCCAGACGCGCGATGGGCAGCTTGTCCCGAGCCATCAGATACTGCGGCTCGCTGTCCAGCTGGTCGATGCCCGGCCAGTCCATGCGGCTCATGCTGCGATAGAGCGAGCCGTAGTTGATGACGTGGGCGCTGAGGCGCTCCTCCTCCAGCATATGGCCGGAGAACTTCACGCCGTGCGCGCGGCACCAGTCGCGAATGGTTCCGAAATAGCCGTCGGCCACGGTGTCGGCCACAAAATTCCAGAAATCGCAGCGGCGCTTCACCACCTCGCGCCCGCGCCGGGTCACGACGGCCGCCACGGCCAGCGAAATGGGATAGCTGAAGCGCTCCATGAACTTCTCCGGGAACGTGCGGTGCCAGGGCATGATGGGATAGACCGCCTGCCGGATGTTCCATGCGATCAGCGACGGCTCGTCGGTGAAGAAGGCCAGCACGCCCCGGCCGAACTCGTCCTGCAGACGCCGGGCATAGTTGTCGTAGGTGATGCGCAGGAAGGTCTTCGTCGCCTCCCGGTCGCTCAGGCAGATGTAATTGCGCGGCTCGGAATAGCTCTCTGCCGCGTGCGTTCCGTCGAACAGCCGCCGGCGGCTCATCATGAACAGATGGTAGGTTCCCTCGGGCACCTGCATGCGCAGCGTGCCCCGCGCGTCCTGCATGTCGGTCACGTCCACAGGATCCTCGCCGTTCAGCGGCAGCAGCAGCGCCGAGACCAGATGGTCGCCCGGCACGTCCGCGCGATAGCTGCACGGGCCGGTGAGCGTCTTCCAATATTCGTAGCAGTACAGTCCCTCGGCGATGAAATCCGGGTTTTCGTCGATTACCGCGCCGCCGGCCGTTCCCGAAGGATAGCCCTTCTCGTCGTAGATCCACGTGTGCAGGCCGCTTTGAATCAGCGTGCGATAGGCCTGCGCGGTCTCGTCCCACGCCTGCTCATTGTGCGGAAAATCGTCGGTATAGGGCAGATTGCCCACCACTCCGGCAAAGCCCGCGTCCAGCAGCGCATCCGTATTCTTCGCGCTGCCGACAATGCCCTGATGGTAAATCGGATAGATGGCGTAGCGCCGGTCGGGCGCGGAAAAGCTCTGTCTGTCGAATGCCATGTTGGAGCGCCTCCTTGCGAAATCGCAGCCGAATCAGCCCTTGATTGCGCCGACCATCACGCCGCGGACAAAGTACTTCTGAACGAAGGGATAGGCGATCATCATGGGAATGATGCCCGCGATAATCGAGGTGTACTTCAGGCTCATGGCCAGCTCCTGCTTTTCCTGCATCTTCATGGCAAGGTCGGAGCTTCCGTTGTGCAGCATGTCCGCGATGGACGAGGCCGACATCAGCACCTCGCGCAGCGCCGTCTGCAGCGGAATCAGCTCCCGGTCGGAGATATACACCAGCGCGGTGTAGTAGTCGTTCCAGTGGCCCACGGCGTAGTACAGCCAGACCACCGCCAGCACCGGTTTGGACAGCGGCAGCACCACCTTGATCAGATACTGCATCGGGTTCGCGCCGTCCAGCTCCGCCGCCTCCTGAAGCTCATGGGGAATGCTGTTGGAGAAATAGCTGCGCACGATCAGCGCGTTGTAGAAGCTCATGGCGCAGGGAATCATCATCGCCCAGATGGTGTTGGTCATGCGCAGGTTCCTCACCACCAGATAGGTGGGAATCAGACCGCCGCCAAAGTACATGGTCACCAGGCAGAACTTCATGAAGAAGTTGCGCGGCAGCCAGTCCTTGCGCGAAAGCGGATAAGCGCACAGCACCGTCATGACCATGTTGATCACCGAGCCGAGCACGGTGTACAGCAGGCTGTTGCGATAGCCGATCCAGATGGGTTCGTAGTTGAACAGCTGCTCATAGCCCTTGAGCGTAAACCCCTTGAACCAGATCAGCACGTTGCCCTTCCAGACCTCGTAGGGATTGCTGAACGAGGAAATCACCACAAACCACAGCGGCCAGACGAAGATGAACAGCAGCAGGATCATAATGACGATGTTCACCGCATCGAAGATTTTGTCCGACTTGGAGTTGGTAATCCTGTACTTCTTTGCGCTTTGCTTTACCATAGTCCCTCACCCGTCGCCTTTCTTGCCAGCGTGTTGGCAAAGATCAGTATAATCAGATTAATCACCGTGTTGAACAGGCCGACCGCCGTCGAATAGCCGAAGTCGCTGTTAATCATGCCCACGCGGTAGGTATAGGTGGAGATAATGTCGGAAGCCGCAAAGTTCAGATCGTTCTGAAGCAGATAGACCTTTTCGAAGCCGACGCTCATCAGGCTGCCCAGGCTCATAATCAGCAGCATGACGATGGTGGGCTTGATGGACGGAAGATCGATGTACCAGATGCGCTGCAGCTTGGTTGCACCGTCGATGATGGCGGCCTCGTGCATCTGGCTGTCCACGCCCGCCAGCGCGGAGATGTATATGATTGCGCTCCAGCCCATGCCCTGCCACACGCCGGAGAACACGTAAATCGTCTTGAAATATTCCGGAACGGACAAAAACGCCACCGAATCGTGGCCGAACATCTGCAGCACTTTGTTGAACACGCCGTTGGTGGGATCCATGAAGATGGTCAGCATGCCGCAGATGACGACGGTAGAGATGAAGTACGGCGCGTAGGAGACCATCTGAACCGTCTTTTTCAGCTTGTTCAGCGTCAGATAGTGCACCAGCAGCGCGAAGATGATGGCCGTCGGAAAGCCGATGACCAGCGAATACACGCTGATGCCCAGCGTGTTCTTAATCAGGATCCAGAAATTGTAACTGGAAAAGAAGCGATCGAAATACTTGAAGCCGACCCAGGGGCTGCCCCAGATGCCGCGGCGAACCTTGTAGTCCTTGAACGCCATCAGAATGCCGTACATCGGTGCATAGCTGAAGATCGCGTAATAGACGACGACAGGCAGGAACATGACCCACAGCCACCAGTTATGACGAAGGTCGTGCGACCATCTGTCGCGCAAGCTCTTTTTCGTATAGGCAGGTACTTTTTTGTTCTCCACTGTCATTGCCTCCGATGTATACTGCTTTCAGGGATGGCAACGCCCCTTGCGGAGCGTTGCCTTGCGTTTCACGGGATTATTGGATGGTTCAATCAGTCGGCCTTATAGCGCGCGTAAGCGGCGTTCATGTTGTCCACAGCCGTCTGAAGGCCCATGTTGTTCAGAGTGTTCAGATACTCTTCCCAGGTGTCGTCCAGAACCTTCTTGCCGGTGATGACCTCGGCGCGGTAGCTCAGGCGGTAGGCGTCGGTGTCCGCGTTGATGTCCGCGTTGGCTTCCACCTCGTCCTCGGTCAGCGCCAGCGCCGGCCATGCGCCGTAGAACAGATCGTTGTCCTCGAAGTAATCGTAGGTATCGGCCAGAATGCGGGCGGAGGGATCCTTTTCCAGATCGTAGTAGGCTTCCAGATCGTCGCTGTAGGTCTTGACAGAGGCGAAGGTGCCGCCGCCCATCTGCAGCAGCGCGTGGTTCACGTTCTCGCCCCAGGTCTCGGAGACCTCGCGCATCTTCACGCAGCCGTCCACGATGTCGTAGGTGTCGCCCTCGATGCCGTAGTTGGCGACGCGGGAGCCTTCCTCGCTGTAGAGCATGTCCGCCCAGGCCAGCATGACCTCGGGATACTCGCACTTGTCGGTGATGGCGATGCCGCCGCGGTTCAGGCCGCCCGCCGTGGGCCACTTGGCGCCGGTGAAGGGCAGCATGGCGGTGTACTGGGTGACGACGTTTTCTTCAGCGGTCTTGTCCTTGTCGAAATAGCCGACCACATTGCCGGGATGCCAGTGGCAGAACACGCCGATGGAGCCGCCGGTCTGTCCCAGGGCGCAGACCTGCTCGTTGGTGGTGCTGAAGGTGTCCTTGTACAGCAGACCCTCGTCGTAGCACTTGGTGATGAACGCCAGCACTTCCTTGTAGCGCTCGGTGGCGGGGAAGAACTCGATGCTCTCGCCGTCCTCAGAGACGACCCACGGATCCCACCAGCCCTGCATGTTGAAGCCGAACAGGGGCAGGATGTCCTCCACGGGGGTGATGTCGCTGGAAGCGATCCACGGAATCTCGTTGTTCGGGTCGCCGTCGCCGTCCGCATCCTGCTCCTTGAAGGCCTTCAGGACGTTGTAGAACTCGTCGGCGTTGGTGGGCATGCTCAGGCCCACGTTGTCCAGCCACTGCTGGTTGATCCACATGTGAGGCGTGTTGCCCACATTGGCTTGGAGATCTCGTACAGGGAGTAGATGTGGCCGTCGGAAGAGGTCACAGCGCCCCAGTCGTCGCGCGCGTCAATGATGGCGCAGTAGTTGGGGGCATACTCGCGCAGCATGTCGTCCAGCGCGATGAACACGCCTTCCTTGCCGAACTCGAGCAGCTGATCCGGGGAGACGCCGCTCTTGAAGAACACTTCCGCGTAGTCGCCGGAATTCAGGGCGATGTTGCGCTTCTCGTCGTTCTCGGTCAGGTTGGTGTTGACCACCTTGAGATGGACGTTGGTCTTTTCCTCCATCCACTTGTAGATGGCGGTATCCTCGAGCTTGTAGGAAGATTCGCCCGCGCAGCAGTACACGGTCACTTCAATGGGCTCCTCCAGGGGGAAGGTCACGGTCTTGCTCTCCTCGGCGGAGGCAAAGGTGAACATGGACAGGGCCATCATCAGCATGACCAGCAGCGCCAGCATTCGGTTCAGTTTCATGAAATACGTTCTCCTTTCATATTGTCCCTGTGGTTTTTGCATCCAGACTTCCTCGTTCCTCAGATTTCTCTCCAGGTACATCCCTCCTCATATTCGCAGATGCGCTTCAGGAAGGAGCGATACTGCTCCAGCGAGAACGGCGGATTGCCGGCCAGATAGTGATTCCTTCCCTTTTGTCCGTTCTGCTCCCATTCCATCAGGTAGAGTTTCTTCTCCCCCTGGCTGTAGGGGATGCGAAGCAAAGCCTTAACGCCCTTCGGCACAGTCGCGCGGGCACTGTGCACCACCTCTCCGGTGGTCAGCTCGGTCACGGTGTAGTCCAGCTCCGCCTCCGCGCCGGCGTCGTTCACGCTCACCAGCTCCAGATTCCAGTTGGCCGGCTCGCGCATGGACAGAATCAGCGGCTGCTGCACGCGCTTGATGTAATAGAAGGCCAGCTTCCTGCGGAAGTAGTAGTCCACCACCGCGTCCGAGAACTGGGGCCAGCCGTCGATCAGATTCCACCAGATGATGCCCGTGCGGTTGGGCTGGCCGGTGCGGAACATCTCGATGAAGAACTTCTTGGCCTCGGCCTGAGAAATCTGGCTGGCCAGCGCGAAGTCGTCCAGATTGTCCGGAACTGCGCCGAACAGCTCGCGCACCTGATCGGCCATGAGCTTGATGCGATAATTGAAGTTGCCCGACTCGCCCAGCTCCATGCTGGAGGCGTGAGCCATCCAGTCGTCGTTGTTCTGCCAGGGCCAGAGCTTGTCCGCGGGGATGAACTCCTCGATGGACTTGCGGCTCGGACAGCCGTGATAGCCGATCTCGCTGGCGAAATTGCACAGCGAATTGCGGTAGAAATCGGACTTGTAGTAATCCCGCGGGCCCCAGAGGTGGTTCTCGGTCAGATACGCCTCGGGCCTGCCCTCGGCCTCCTTGTCCACAAAGGGCGAGCTGGGCAGGAACGGCCGCATGGGATCCTCGTATTCCACCACGTCGGGCAGCACCTCGCGGGTCACGCGGTTGCCCGAAGGATGCCGCTTGAACGCGCTCATGTCGCACTCGTTGTCGCCGGACCAGAGCATCAGCGACGGATGCTGGCGCAGCCGGCACACCGCAGCCTCGGCCTCGCCGCGCATGATCTCGCAGAACTCCGGGTCGATGGGATAGGTTCCGCAGGCCATCATGAAGTCCTGCCAGATGAGAATGCCCTTCTCGTCGCAGAAGTCGTAGAGATAGTCGTCCTCGTACACGCCGCCGCCCCAGCAGCGGATGGCGTTGCAGCCGCTCTCCTCCAGCAGCGCGCAGACCCTGGGCAGGCGCTCCCGGTCGCGGCTGTGCAGCGCGTCGATGGGCACGAAATTGGTGCCCAGAATAAACACCCTTTCGCCGTTGACATAGAAGCCGAACTTTCCGCTGAAGAACGTGTCCGTCAGCGCCGTGCGCTCCAGACGCACCGTGCGCAGACCCGTGCGCAGCTTCGCCGTGTCCACGACGGCTCCGCCCTTCGTCAGCACGACCTCCACGTCGTACAGGTTCTGCGTGCCATAGCCCTTAGGCCACCAGAGCTTCGCGCCGTCCAGATGGGCAAACAGCTTGCCCGCGGTGTACCACAGCCGATCCTCGGCCTCAAAGGCGCTGTCGCCGCAGCGGCCGCGCATGCGCACGCGATATTCCGACAGATCGTCGCCCAGCGCCTCCACCTCGTAAAACAGCGAAAGCTCCGCGGTCTCGTCCTCGGCGCTTACGCCGGTGGTCATCAGATACAGCTGCCTGAACCGCTCCGCCGGGCGATCCTCAATGTACGCCGGGCGATAGATTCCGCCGGACACGATGCGCGGCATGATGTCCCAGCCGAACATGGACGCGGACTTGCGAAGCCGCAGGGATTCGTAGTCGTATTTCAGCGCGTTGTTCGCCGCGGACATCTTTCGCCCGCGCGCCGCGATGCACGCCGGAAGAATGTGCACCACCAGCTCGTTTTCGCCGTCGCGCAGGTCGTCCAGCTCGAACGTCTGGGCGATCAGCATGTTCTCGCACTGGCCGACGCGTCTTCCGTTCAGAAAGATTTCGGCCACGGTGTCCAGTCCCTCGAAGGTCAGCACCGGCGTGGTCCCCGCCGTGGGATGATATTCGAATCGCCGGCCGTAGAACATATGCATGGCTTCCAGCTTCTGCATCTTCAGCACGTTCTGGCCGAAAAACGGATCCTCCAGCCGCCCCGCGCGCTGCAGGTCGATCTCGAAATTTCCGGGAACCACCGCGGAAATGCAGCCCTCCTGCGCGCAGAGATCGTCCATCGTCGTCGGGTGCGCGCCGCTTTGGACATACTGGCTGTTCGGCTGATAGAACAGCGTCCAGTCCCCGTTCAGGTTCGTCCTCTTCCAATTCGTTTGCATTAAATTTACCGCCTATGTATCATTTATTCGGCAAGCCGACTATGTATCTGCTTTTCCATGCGGCAATTCTCTTAACTTTTTATCATTTTATCACGCCGGTTTTCATTTGTCAATGCTTTTAATTTTGTATTTGCACTTTTTTCATCCGCTCCGCGCATCCGATCTTGTTTTTTTCTCATGGGTTTGGCACTTTCTTGCCTTTTCGGAGACTGAACGCGGTTTTCGTTGACTTTATCCGACCATCTTTGGTATAATTGAAGAAAGGCAACGTTATGAGCGGCCTCGCGCCGCACTTTTGCCGAGACGGAGGATATAACAATCATGGTTTCTGTAACTTTCCGCGTCAACGGCGCGGACGTGGTTCTCCACGCCGCCGAGGGAGACAACCTGCTGGATGCCGCGCGCCGGGCCAACGTGGCCATCGACGCGCCCTGCTCCGGTAACGGCGCGTGCGGCAAGTGCCGCGTAAAGCTGCTCTCGGGCGATCTGGATTCGCCCCAGACGCGCCACATCACCGACGAGGAGTACGCCCAGGGCTGGCGGCTCTCCTGCGTCAGCAAGCTCACCGGCGACGTGGTGGTGGAGGTGCCGGACATCGCCTCGGCCTATCGCAGCCGCATGAAGGTGGCGGACATCTCCTCGGAAAAGGAGCTGGCCATCTTCAACCATACCCGCGCGGAAATCGCCGAGGCGGGCATCGAAATGGGCAACAACCTGTCGGTGCTGACGCTCGCGCTGACCGAGCCCACCATCGACGACACCATGCCCGACAACGAGCGCCTCAGCCGCAAAATCATGGAGGAAACGGGCGCGGAGAAGGTGGAGGTCACCTACGCGGCGCTGAAGAAGCTGGCGCGCGTGCTGCGCGAAAACGCCTTCAACGTGCGCTGCGTGCTGGAGACCGCGGCCGAGGCCGTGCGCGTGCTGGACGTGCTGCCCGGCGACGCGGACGAGCGCATTCCCGGCGTGGTGGTCGACCTGGGCACCACCTCCGTGGCGGCCATTCTGGTGGACATGCGCGACGGCTCCATCCTCGCCAAGGCCTCCACCGGCAACGGCCAGATCCGCTACGGCGCGGACGTCATCAACCGCATCATCGAGGCCAGCCGCGAGGGCGGCAGCGAGCGCCTTCAGCACGCCGTCATTGAGGAATCCCTCTGCCCGCTGATTCAGCAGATGTGCGCCGCGGCGAAGATTCCGTCCGAGCGCGTCTATCGCATGTGTCTGGCGGGCAACACCACCATGAACCACCTGCTGCTGGGGCTGGACACGGATCCCGTGCGCATGGAGCCCTACATTCCGTCCTTCTTTCTGGCCGACGACATGCGCGCCAACGACCTGAAGCTGGGCCTGCATCCCGAAGCCAAGCTGATTCTCGCGCCCAACATCGGCTCCTACGTGGGCGGCGACATCACCGCCGGCGCGTTCGCGTCCATGCTCTGGAACAGGGAGGAGCTGGCGCTGTTCATCGACCTGGGCACCAACGGCGAGCTGGTGTTCGGCAACAACGAGTTCCTGATGAGCTGCGCGTGCTCCGCCGGCCCGGCCTTTGAGGGCGGCGACATCTCCTGCGGCATGCGCGCCACCGACGGCGCCATCGACTCCTGCTCCATCGACAAAGAGACCATGGAGCCCACCTTCACCCTCATCGGCGACGCGAAGCACCCCGTGGGCATCTGCGGCTCGGGCATCATCGACGTAATCGCCGAGCTATTCCGCACCGGCATCATCAACGGCAAGGGCAAGTTCTCCCGGGAGGGCCGCCGCATCCGCCGCGACGAAAACGGCATGGGCAGCTACATTCTGGCCTTCAAGGAGGACACCGGCGCGGTGCGCGACGTGTCCATCAACGAGGTGGACATCGACTCGTTCATCCGCGCCAAGGGCGCCATCTTCTCCGCCACCATGACCATGCTCGGCTCCATGGGCATGGATCCCAGCGTGCTCAACCACGTCTACGTGGCCGGCGGCATCGGCAGCGGCATCAACATGCGCAACGCCGTGACCATCGGCATGCTGCCCGACATCGACATCAGCCTGTTCTCCTACATCGGCAACTCGTCCCTGAGCGGCGCGTACGCCATGCTCACCTCCGACCAGTCCCGGGAAAAGGTGGACGAGCTGGCCCGGAGCATGACCTACCTCGAGCTCTCCACCGAGCCGGGCTACATGGACGCGTTCATCGCCGCCTGCTTCCTCCCCCACACCGACGCGAACCTGTTCCCGTCTGTGGGCTGCTGAGAAGCGACAATCCCGAGAAATAATCCTCTCCAAAAACGCGAAAACCCGTCCGGACGCTTCGTCCGGACGGGTTCAGTCTGTCAAAAAAAACACGGAGAGCTCGAGAGGGCCGAAGCCCTCTCGAACTTCCAATCGTGCTCGGCGGCGTGTACGGCAGAAAGGTTGCTTGCCTGAAGGGCAAGCAAGTCGCTTCGCGACCGGCAAAGCGAAATCGAAGATTTCGGTTT
>USDD01000036.1 GCA_900553265.1 uncultured Eubacteriales bacterium | reverse complement strand
ATCGACGGCATGATCCCCATCGGCCGCGGCCAGCGCGAGCTGATTATCGGCGACCGACAGACGGGCAAGACCCAGATCGCCGTGGACACCATCATCAACCAGCGCGGCAAGGGCGTGTACTGCATCTACGTGGCCATCGGCCAGAAGAGCACGTCCGTGGTGCAGCTGGCCAACGAGCTGGATCGCGCGGGAGCCATGGACTACACCACCATCGTCTCCGCGTCGGCGGCCGAGAGCGCGCCGCTTCAGTACATCGCGCCCTATTCCGGCTGCGCCATGGCGGAGTACTTCCGCGAAAAGGGCAAGGACGTGCTCATCGTCTACGACGATCTGAGCAAGCACGCCGTGGCGTATCGCGCGCTGTCGCTGCTGATCCGCCGCCCGCCGGGACGCGAGGCCTATCCGGGCGACGTGTTCTATCTGCACTCCCGCCTGCTGGAGCGCGCCGCGTGCGTGGCCCCGGAGTACGGCGGAGGCTCCATCACCGCGCTGCCCATCATCGAAACCCAGGCCGGCGACGTCTCGGCCTACATCCCCACCAACGTCATCTCCATCACCGACGGCCAGATCTTCCTGGAAACCGAGCTGTTCCATTCCGGAGTCATGCCGGCCATCAACCCGGGCATCTCGGTCAGCCGCGTGGGCGGCAGCGCCCAGCTGAAGGCCATGAAGAAGGTCGCCAGCGAGCTGAAGCTGATGTATTCCCAGTATCTGGAGCTGCGCGCCTTCGCGCAGTTCGGCAGCGATCTGGACGCGGACACCAAGGCGCGTCTGGCGCTGGGCGAGCGCATCGTCGAGGTGCTCAAGCAGGGCCGCAACGAGCCCATGCGCGCCGGATGCCAGGTGGCGGTGCTCTACGCCGTGACCCATGGCTATCTGGACAACGTGCCGGTGGACGGCGTGCGCGGCTATGAAAAGCGCCTGTGCGAGCGCATTCAGGCCGAGCATTCCCAGCTGCTGGAGCGCATCGAGGCCGGATTCTACGACGACAGCGACGTCGAGGAGCTCACCGAGGCTCTGGATGCGCTGCGGAGGTGACGGCAATGGGCGCGAATGTCAAGGCGCTGAAGAGCCGCATCCGCAGCGTGGACTCCACGCTGCATCTGACCCGCGCCATGGGTCTGGTGGCTTCGTCCAAAATGCGCAGAGCCGGCGAGGCGATGACCCGCAGCCGCGAATACGCGAACGCCTTTTCCGAGGCGATGGCGCTGCTGGCGGCCAGTCCCGAGTGCGCGCGCAGTCCCTACATGGCCGAGCCCTCGGGCGAGCGCGTCAGGCTCGTCGTCATTGCGGGCGACCGCGGCATGGCGGGCGGCTACAACGCCAATGTGTTCCGGCTGGCGAAGGAATATCCCGACGCGGAGTTCCTGCCCATCGGCAAGCGCGCCTGCGACCGCTTCGGCCAGGGCTATGAGTCCGCGGAGCATTTCTCCCGCATGGACGCGGCGCAGCTGGCCAAAGAGCTGTGCGCGCAGTTCTGCGCCGGCGAGTTCGACCGGCTGGGCATTCTCTCTACCAAATATGTCTCCATGATGTCCCAGGAGGCGCAGGTTCAGTGGATCCTGCCGCTTCAGCGCCCCGAGGGCGCGCGTCCGGCGGGCGTGCTGTTCGAGCCGGACGAGCGGACGGTGCTGGAGGCGGTGGTGCCCAATTACGTGGCGGGCCGTCTGGTGCACGCCGTGCGCGAGAGCTTCGCCTGCGAGGTGGCCGCGCGCCGCACGGCCATGGATTCGGCGGGCAAGAACGCGCAGGTGATGATCGACGATCTGCAATTGCAGTACAACCGCGCGCGCCAGAACGCCATCACCCAGGAGATTACCGAAATTGTCGCGGGCAGCGGCAGCTGAGTTTTGAAGGCGGCGCCGCACAGTCCGGCGGCGCGTCCGGCGCTGTCTTTTCCGCCGGATGCGGCATGCGGATTCTGCGCGGCGCGACCTTAAGAATCCTTCAAAGGAGGGGTTTTCTTGATCCATACGGGAATCGTCTCGCAGGTCATGGGGCCTGTCGTGGACGTTCGATTTGAGGACGGCAATCTGCCGGAGATTAACCATGCGCTGACGCTGCCGGTGGACGACCGGACGCTGACGGTGGAGGTCGCCCAGCACATCGGCGACAACACCGTGCGCTGCATTGCCATGGCTTCCACCGACGGCCTGCAGCGCGGCACGACCGTGACCGACACGGGCCGCGGCATCTCCGTGCCGGTGGGCAAGCAGACGCTGGGCCGCATCTTCAACGTGCTGGGCGAGGCGGTGGACAACGGCCCCCAGCCCGAGGACTGCGAGCGCTGGAACATCCATCGCCCCGCGCCGGAGTACGACGAGCTGGCCACGTCCACCGAGATTCTGGAGACGGGCATCAAGGTCATCGACCTGATCTGCCCCTACGCCAAGGGCGGCAAGATCGGCCTGTTCGGCGGCGCGGGCGTGGGCAAGACCGTGCTCATCATGGAGCTGATTAACAACATTGCCAAGCAGCACGGCGGCCTGTCGGTGTTCACCGGCGTGGGCGAGCGCACGCGCGAGGGCAACGACCTGTACAACGAGATGAAGCAGTCGGGCGTTCTGAGCAAGACGGCGCTGGTCTACGGCCAGATGAACGAGCCGCCGGGAGCCCGCATGCGCGTGGGTCTGTCGGGCCTGACCATGGCCGAGTACTTCCGCGACGCGGAGGGGCAGGACGTGCTGCTGTTCATCGACAATATCTTCCGCTTCACGCAGGCGGGCAGCGAGGTCTCCGCGCTGTTGGGCCGCATGCCCTCCGCCGTGGGCTATCAGCCCACGCTGGCCAACGAGATGGGCGCGCTGCAGGAGCGCATCACGTCCACCCGCAAGGGCTCCATCACGTCGGTGCAGGCGGTTTACGTCCCCGCCGACGACCTGACCGACCCCGCGCCGGCCACGACCTTCGCCCATCTGGACGCGACGACGGTGCTTTCCCGCGCCATCGCCTCTCAGGGCATCTACCCGGCCGTGGATCCGCTGGAATCCACCAGCCGCATCCTCTCGCCGGACGTGGTGGGCGAGGAGCATTACCGCGTCGCCCGAGAGGTGCAGCGCATCCTTCAGCGCTATCAGGAGCTGATGGACATCATCGCCATCATGGGCATGGACGAGCTGTCTGAGGACGACAAGCTGCTGGTGGGCCGCGCCCGCAAGCTGCAGCGCTTCCTGTCTCAGCCCTTCGACGTCTCCGAGAAGTTCACCGGCATTCCCGGCGTGTACGTGCCCATCAGCGAGACCATCCGCGGCTTCCGCGAGATCATCGAGGGCAAGCACGACGACCTGCCCGAGTCGGCGTTCCTGTTCGCGGGAACCATCGACGACGTCGTCCGGAAGGCGGGGAAGGCGAAATGAACACCTTCCCGCTGACCGTCGCGTCGCCCGACGGCAATCTGTTCCACGGCGAAGCCGTACAGCTGACGCTGCGCGGCAGCGAGGGCGATCTGGCCGTGCTGGCGGGGCATATCCCGTTCATTACGGCGGTGAAGCCCGGCGCGTGCCGCATTCTGTTGCCCGACGGCACGGAAAGGGCCGGCAAGACCGACGGCGGCCTGCTGACCGTCGCCGCCGACCGCGTGACGCTGCTGTCCGAGAGCTTCCACTGGGACGAGTAAAATGGTTCTATGAAAAAACGCCTCTTCACCGCATTCGGTGAAGAGGCGTTTTCTGTCGGAATTATCCGGCGACGAGGCGATAGACCGCGTAGGCGACCCAGATCAGCCACGACCAGCTCCATGCGTTCAGCGTCAGGCTGACGGTCAGATAGATCGCCGCCGTCAGGAGGGCGATTGCCCAGTTTCGGATGGATTTCATGCCAGAATCTCCTGAATTCCCTTCAGATTTTCGGCGAAGTAAATTCCCCGCTGGCGCTCCTGGGAGGAAAGACCCGTCTCGATCATGTGCGCCAGCAGCGCCTTCAGGCCGTCGTAGTAGCCGCTGAGGTTGTAGAGGATGCACGGCGCGTCCAGATGGCGCAGCGAGACCTTGGACATGACCTCGGCGATCTCCTCCAGCGTGCCCGTGCCGCCGGGGAAGGCGATGAACGCGTCGCCCAGCTCGATCATCTTCGCCTTGCGCTCGGACATGTCGCGGGTGACGATCAGCTCGTCGATGTCGTCGTAGACGAAGCCCGCGTCCACGAAAAACTGCGGTTCCACGCCGGTGACGTGCCCGCCGGCGGCCAGCACGCTCTCCGCCAGCGCGCCCATCAGCCCGGATTTCGATCCGCCGTAGACCAGCGCGTGGCCATTCTGCCCGATCCATCGCCCCAGCTCGCGCACCGCGCCGCCCAGCCGCGGGTCGCTGCCCTCGCTCGCGCCCAGATAAACCGTGATGTTCATGGATTTTCCTCCGTTCTCAGGATGCGTCCCAGAAAAAATACCAGTCGTCCGCCAGCGGCCGCGTCCTGCGCCAGCCGGAATAGGAGCCTCGCAGTACATCAGCCCGCAGGGCACCCACTGAAAGGCCCGGCCGAGGTCGCAGGGATGATAGAACAGCCATGCGCCCTCGTCCCGCGCCATGGATTCCAACGGCGCGGGCAGCTCGGGAACCCGCTTTCCGGCATGGATGATTGCCTCAAGCATGTCCTGCGAGTTTTCCAGACAGCTCTGCGCCATGCGCTGATGGCGGGAGCGCTGAACCTGTCCATAGGCGTATCCGCCGCCAAAGATCGCGGTGAACGTCAGCGCGGGAATCAGCGCCAGCACCGCGGCGATCTTCAGCGCGGTTTTCAGCCATGGTTTCATAAAAACCTCTCTTCGTTCGCGTCAGGAATCCTCGCTCTCGACGCTCGGCCCCTCGGGGTCGTCCTCGCCGCGCGTCAGGCGCGCGATGAAGGTCAGCACGCCCAGCGCCAGCGCGGGAATGGACAGCGCGCTGAGCGGGACGAACGCCGCGGGATAGAATTCTTCCAGCGCCACCTCGCTCCGATAGGGAATATTGGCGGCGGGAAGGCAGAGCGCCGCGACCCTCAGCAGGACGTACAGCGCGGTGGTCAGCATAAACGCGCGCTTCGCGGCTTTGCTCAGGGGCATATCAAACAGGCGCAGCAGCCATACTGCAAAGATATTGACCAGAGCCATCCACGCCCAGACGGAAATCAGGCGCGCCGGCAGCCCCGGCCCCGCGTCCCGCAGCGAATCGGCGTATTCGTTGACCTGCCTCAGATACGCCAGATCTTCCTCAGCGGCCGGGCCGGGGCGGCGGGAATACGCCAGCAGATTCAGCTCGGGCAGCAGCCGGAATTCGCCGCTCGAAGCGCGAATCGCGCCGTCCGAGGCGATGAGACCGACGCAGAGAAGCCCCGCGGCGAGGCAGAGAATCAGATAGACGCTTGCGACAGCGCCGAGCTTGCTCTTCATGCGCTTTTCCCCTTTTTTCTGTAGTATAACACATCCGTTCCACCCTGTCCACCCTTCCAAATTCTGCCGCCGCGGCAACCTTTTCCAGTTCCGCGCCGTCCAATAAAAGAGCGGAAAGACGAAGGGAGGCTCTTTGGAGAGATGAGGCGATTCTGGATTGCGCTGCTGGCGATGGCGCTGATGGTTCCGTCGGCGCTGGCGCAGTCGGCGGCGGTGAACGTGGGAGACTGGGATGTGGACAGCTACGCCATGCTGCTGAACGTGGAGACCGGCGAGCTGTACACGGCGCAGCAGGAATGGATCCGAATCAACCGACTGGACGGAACGCCCGACGACGCGCCGCTCTTCGCGGCCATGCCGGCGGTGCTGACCACGGCGGGCAGCGAGGAGGACGCGCCGCTGTATGCGCTGATGGACGGGCAGGGAAGCTGTCTGACCGACGCGGAGTACAGCTGGCTGACGTATTATCCCGAGGACGATGTTGTGATTGGCCAGCTTTCGGACGGAACCCAGCGCGCGCTGAGCACGGGAGGCGAGCGGCTGCTGGATCGCGATTACAACCTGATCGTTCCCAACGGACAGGGCGGCTGGCTGACGGCGGAGACGGAGAAGTTCAGCTACGGCGAGCGATGGGGCGAGCTGACGCTCATCGCCGCGGACGGAACACAGACGGCAACGGGAATTTCCGCCGACGCATGGAGCGTTTCGGGCTATTCCTGCGGCCTGTGCCGCGTCGCCGCCGAGGACGGAACGTTCTATCTGGACGCGTCGGGCCGGGAAGCCTTCCGGCTGGAAAAGGGCTGGGACGGCTATAACTTTGTGGACAACACGGCCGTTTTCAGAACCTCGGACGGCATGTACGGCCTGCTGGAGCCCTCGGGCGCGGAGGCCATGCCGGCGGAGTTCACCGATCTTTCGCGGATCGACTGCGGCGACGGCAGCACGGTGCTGCTGGGTGTGCGCACGGACGGCACGGTGGAGATGTACGACGGGGTCGGCGCGGAGCTGCTGCTGAGCGTGGACATGAACGACGGCGACCCGGAGGACTATTATTACACCACTCAGGAGTGCCCGGGCGTGTTTTCCATTTCCAACCGCACCCGCACAGAGCTCTATACTACGTCGGGCGAGCGCCTGTCCTCCAATGTTCAGGACGGCTCAACGTATCTCTACTGCGATTACGCCGTGGTGGGCGCGGGAGAAACGCCGCAGCGCATGGCGCGCCGGGACGGCGAATGGCCGCTGTACGAGTCGCGGCTGATTACATTGGACGGAACGCCCGTGGGCGAGGCGCATCGATGGATCGATCCCGAGTACTGGGCCGACGGCCATGCGCGCTGCGTTGTCACGGATTACGACGTGGAGCAGGTGGACGGCGAATGGCAGGAGGTCGATGATACCTCGCGCGAGGGCGTGATCGACGAAAACGGTGCGCCGATTCTCGATTCGGTTTATGATACGATCGATATTCTGAGCATGGATCGCTACTGGGTGCGCATGGGCGACGATTACGCGCTGCTGGACGGCTCGGGCAGCGCGCTGGTGAAGCTGAGCAATTACAGCCGGCTGATGGACTGAGAGGAGGAAAATGAGATGAAGCGAATTCTTGCAATGCTGACGGCGCTGATGCTGCTCTGCGGCGGCGCGCTGGCGGAATGCCCGAAGCTCTCGACGGAGGAGTATCCCCGGGTGGACGGCTCCACGGCCACGCTGCCGCTGAGCTACGCGCTGATGGAGGCCGCCTGCGGCGTGACCGGGGAGCAGGCCAAGGAGACCATCCGCCACAGCAAGACCACCGAGTCGTTCTACGAGCTGATCTACGGAAACGCCGACCTGCTGCTGGTCTACGCGCCGTCCGAGGACGCGTTTCAGGCCGCGAAGGACGCGGGCGTGGAGCTGGAAACCGCGGAAATCGGCATGGACGCGCTGGTGTTTCTGGTCAACGAGGGCAATCCCGTCCAGTCGCTGACCCACGAGCAGCTGGTGGACGTCTACACCGGCAAGATCACCAACTGGAGCGAGGTGGGCGGCGAGGACCGCGACATCGTGGCCTATCAGCGCGTCGA
The DNA here is from genome assembly GCA_900553265.1 of uncultured Eubacteriales bacterium. GTDB lineage: Bacteria > Bacillota > Clostridia > Christensenellales > Aristaeellaceae > Faecivicinus. Next base: position 16,894 of record USDD01000036.1, on the reverse strand, counting down.
AAACTCCGGCAGCCAGGTGATGATGGAGAAGCAGTGCATGCAGGGCGTGGAGATGATGGACGCGCCCGTGGAGCGCCGCCCGTCGGAGATGGGCGAGCTGGTGGACGAGATCGCGTCCTATCGCAACACCGCCGACGCGATCGGCTATTCGGTCTACTATTACATCAAGAATATGTACATGCAGGAGGGCGTGAAGCTGCTCAGCGTCAACGGCGTCGCGCCCGCCAACGAGACCATCGCCGCCGGCGAGTATCCCTTCACCCAGCCCTTCTACGCGGTGATCCGCGCCGACGCGGCGGAGGATTCCCCCGCGCGTCAGCTCTACAGCTGGCTGACCACCGACGAAGGCCGCGCCCTGATCGAACAGGCGGGCTACGTGGCCAAGCTCCCGGAAGCGGGGGAGTGAGGAAGAGCCCCGGCCGTATCTTCGGATGCGGCCGGGCTGATGCTGAAATAATGGCGCGGGAGGGGGATTGACGTGCAGATCGAGAATCCGGTCTTTCTGTTTCGTGAAGCGGATAGGCAGCTGTTCTGCAGGGAGCGGGGAGGATCATTCGGCAAATTAACGCCAGAGGTCATCGATCAGGAAATGCGGTTCGGCAAAAGTCCGACGCAGCTGCACATTCACGGCATCACGCAGGAAGGGCTGGAGCATTTTGCAAGGCGATACGGCGCTTCCTGCGAGGTGCTGTATCTCGACGATTGCAGAGGCCTTACGGATTTGTCGCCGCTGGAAACGCTGCCGAAGCTGGCCGCCGTATGTCTGGAGCGCTGTCAGAGAGTCGAAGCGCTGTGGCAATTGTCAAAGAACGGGCGGCTTCGCATACTGAGCGTGCGCGGCTGCAAAAAGCTGACGTACAATCCCTGCGGACTCAGCGCTTCCGAGACCTTGGAAGAAGTGAGATTCTGGGGCGAGGACAGTGAATATAAATACCGCATGCAGTCGATGGCGTTTTTGTCCGGTATGTCTTCGCTGGAACGACTGGATTTGAATAATATTACATTGGAAGATCATTCCATGTCCGTATTGCAGACTCTTCCCAATCTGGAGACCTTCCATTTTGACGCAAACATGCTGACGACGGAAGAAATCGCCGCCATATGCGTTCGATTTCCGCACATCCGCGGCCAATCGCTCGGAGCATACAGCATGGAGGATGCGCGCGCCTGTGGCGACGTGCGGATATGCGGGTACAGAAAGCCGACGCTGACGCTGCCTGAACAGGAAGATAAACTGAGAATGTATGTTGAGCAGTTTGACAGGATAAAGGAGCGGATTTTGAAACAGAATCTGCCGGAGCAATGACGTGGAGAAACTGGGGGAGAATGGGCAAGCACTCTTCCTCACCGGAAACTCGCACGAAAAATCGCGCCCGACCGCAGCTGCGGTCGGGCGCGAAGCCTTTTTGGGAATTCAGTTTCAGCGATACAGCTTGACCTGCGCGATGCGATAGGCCTCCACGGGGAAACGCACGGTTTCGCCGTCGATCTTCGCCTCGCCCAGCACGCTGCCGTCCAGATTGGTCAGCGTGGCTCTGGCGGGCTGGAAGGGAGCGCGCAGGACGATCTCGTCGGCGCGGCCCTCGTCCTCGAACAGGCGGACGGTCAGCGCGCCGTCGCCCGAGATGAACGCGGAGGACAGCACGGAGTGCTCCGCCTCGAAGCCGAGCATGGACGCCTTCGGCGCGAGCCTGCCGGCGTGGGCGGCGGTGGGCACCGCGCTCATGGGGCGAATCAGCGCCTCGCCGTCGCGCTTGAGCTGCGTCGGACGGCCGTCGGTGAGCTTCACGAACAGCTGGATGGCGTGGACGCCGCGCTCGGGATAGAGATCCGGCGTGCCGGCGGTGTTGATGAGCGTGCAGGACAGCACGTTCTCCGCCAGACGGAAGCCGTATTTGCAGTCGCAGATCAGCGCCGCGGTGGTTCCGCCGGTCACGGCGCACGCGCCGGTCAGCGCGGGCACGTCCATCTCGCGCGCCGGACGCTGGGCAAAGCCCGCGGGCACGTCGGTCAGGATCGTCTCGGAGCCGTGCTTCAGCGGCAGGCGATAACTCAGCAGCGGGATGTAGGGCTGGGCCTTGCAGGTTTCGTGCCAGTCGACCTCCAGCTCGTAGCGCAGCGCGTCGGCGCCCTTGTCCAGCGAGACGGTCATGTTCACGGTGGAGTGCATGACCCTCTGGCTGAAGGTGACGCTGGAACGCAGCTCGCCGGGGCGGACGGTCACGCGGTTGGTGTCCGTCACGGGCTCCATGCCGAAGTAGCGGCCGATGCGCCATGCGCTCATGTCGCTGTCCTCGGTGCGCACCAGATGCAGGCCGGCCGGAGCCGCGAGCAGCTCCTCGCCGGTGGCCTTGTCCACGAGAGACCGGAGCAGGCCGCTGCCGGTGTCGAAGCGGGCGCAGAGCTTTTCGTTCTCCAGCACCACGGGGCCGTTGGGCAGCTCCTCGCGCTCGGCCTTCAGCAGATGGGTCGGATAATCGGTGACTTCCTTTTCGCGCACGGCGTAGACCGCGTGGCCCATGGCGGGCACGTCGGCCTCGATGAGCACGCGCACGAAGTAGTGATCCCAGTAGCGCACCGGCTCGCAGTCGCGCAGCTGGAATGCCACGGCCCTGCCCTCGTGATCCACGACCTCCAGGCGGTCGAGATCGCCGGTGTAGTCCCAGAGAGTCAGCTCGGTCAGCTCATGGCGCGCCATGGCCGACGCGTTGAACACGGTGTAGACGCGAACCTTGCCCGCGCCGCGCTCGGGATTGGGCACGCCGGCGTAGTTGGCGATGCCGTAGCCCACACCCGCGCCCTCGGACACGGTGCGCCGGATGCAGTCGTCCGCCGGGAACATGGAGGTGTCCACATTGGCGGAGAGCTTTTCGAAGGCCTTGGCCTGCTCGGACTGAGCGGTGGCGATGGCTTCGGCCAGCTTGCCCATGGCGAACTCGCGGCTCTCCTGCACGCAGGAGCCGGTGAGAATGTCGTGGAAATGGGTGAACAGCGTGTTCTGCCAGGCCTTGTCATAGCGCCTGGCGGGGAAGGCCGTGCCCAGCGCCACGTTGGACAGCGCGCTCAGACGCTCGGAATCCAGCAGCGCGGCTTCGGCGCGGCGGTTGGCCAGCTTGATGCGGCTCTGGGTGGAATAGCAGCCGGTGAAGATGGCGTTCAGCTCGTGATCCACCACGGGCAGGTTCTCGCGCACCGACTCGGCCTTCTCGAAGAACTCCTGCAGCGTGCCGAAGCTCAGCGTGGGGAAGATGGGCCACTGCTGCATCTCCAGCACGGCCTCGATGTCCCGGCGGGTGGGGCCGCCGCCGTGGTTGCCCACGCCGTAGACGATCAGCGCCGTCTTGAGGCCCGCGCAGCGGCGCTCCATCTCGAACACGCCGGTGCCGTTGTCCGGATTCACGCCGGAATTGTACCAGTAGGGCTCCTTGTACATCAGCAGCTCGCTGCCCGACGGCGCGCGGAAGCGATACAGCGTCAGGTCGTCCTGCAGGCCGCGGCAGTGATAGTAGTAGGGCACGCTGCCGAACAGGTTGATCTCGGGCACGTTGCGGCTGTGGCCGAAGGTGTCAGGGGAGAAGTCGACCTTCACGCCGGTCACGCCCCAGACGTCGCGCAGATAGTCGCGGGTGACGGAGATGTGGCGCAGCAGGGACTCGGTGTCGGGCATGTTCTTGTCCGTCTCGACCCACGCGTTGGCGGTTACCTCCCAGCGGCCCTCGGCGATGCGCGCCTTGATCTCGTCCATCATGTCGGGATCGTATTCCTCGACGATTTTGTAGACAGAGGCCTGAGACTGGGAGAAGGTGAAGTCGGGATATTCCTTCATCAGGTTCAGCATGGTACGGAAGGTGGACAGCGCCACGGCCACCGTCTCCTGCCAGCCCCACATCCAGTTCATGTCGATGTGGGCGTGAGAGGCGTAGATGACCTCGTATTCCCTGGCGGCGCTCTTCAGGGGAAGCAGCGCTTCCTCGGCCTGCATGCAGGCGGTTTTGGTCAGCACGCCCTCCTCGGCCATGCAGCGCTCGAGAATGTCCAGCGCGGCGGCGATTTCGCCGTCGAAGCGGCCGTCGTGGCGCCTGGACAGCTCCAGCGCAAAGAGCGTCTCGGACAGGATGCGGCGGATGGACGGGGACGGCTCGGTGATGCGATTGGCCTCCGCCACGCTGCGACCCATCGTGAACTCAAAGCGCCGCTTTTCGCGGTTGCCGCCGACCTTCTTTTTCAGCGCGGCATAACGGGCAAACAGATTCATAGATTTTCATCCTCCATTGGCGCGGGGGCTCTCCCGCGCTTATTTTCGGTGATGGCTCAAGCGATGCGCTTGCGTCCGGCGGGCGGCTTTTCCGCCCGGCAGACGAAGGCGTACCCTCCTGGAGAGAAGGCCGGGCGCTTGGGGAAGCGCCCGGCCATGGAAACCGGGAAATCAGTCGGCCAGAGTCGCGGTGTAGCGATCGTAAGCGCCCTGATAGAGCTCGAGCAGACGATCGATCTTGAAGTTGCTCTGGAGGGGCTCGACCACTTCAGCGTGGTAGTTGGCCAGATCCAGCTCGCCGGTGACGAACTTCGCCATGACGGACTTCACGAAGTTGTCAAGGTCGGTTTCGAGGGTCGCGATCTCAGTGTTCTCGTCCTCAAGGAAGAACAGCTGGGGCATGGTCAGCTTCAGATAGGGAACCAGCTTCTCGTCGGTCTGCTGGTTGCGGCGCTGCTGCAGAACGTCGGTCCAGTTGCCCTCGGTGGTGGGGCGGACGTACTTGGGCATCGCGATGCCGCAGTCCGGGGTGATGGAGCCGCCGCGGCGCTCTTCGTAGGAACGGCCGTCGGTGGGGGCGATCTGACGATACAGGCCGTCCTCGGTCACTTCGTAGGCATAGCCTTCGGGGCCGTAGTGGATCAGCAGGGAGCCGGCCTCGGAGTAGAGGTAATCCACCCAGCGCATCATGGCTTCGACGTGGCCGTTGCTCTCGCACAGGTCGGTCAGAGCGAAGGTGCCGGTCTGGATGCCGGTGCCGGAGTGGGGCCACATGGGCTCCTCGGTGTACTCGCTCTTCAGAGCGGGCAGCATCGGGTACTTGGAAGCCTTCTCGTTGATTTCGTCGGCATTCGCGCCTTCGAAGGGCCAGATGTTGGTCGGGATGGCGCCGTAGCCCATGCCCGCGCGGTTCTCAGCGCCCAGAGCGGCTTCGTCGGTCTGCGTGTAGGTCAGGAAGTCCTTGGGGATCAGATTCTCGTCGTACAGCTTCTTGACATAGGTCAGGAAGTTGACCATCTGCTCCTCCTGCATCATGCCGTACTGCATCTTGCCGTCGTCGTCGGCATAGACCTCGTTGCTGGGCAGGCCGAAGGCGCCGATGATGGAGCCCTTCAGATGATCGAAGCCGTCGGTCAGACCCCACGCGATTTCGTCGGCCTCGCCGTTGCCGTTGGGATCCTCGTCGCGGAAGCGGACGAGCAGATCGTACAGGCCTTCAACGTCCGTCGGCAGATCGGCGTCGGTCAGGCCGAGCGCCTCGAGCCAGTCGTTGTTGACCCAGATGGAGCCGGTGTACGCGATGGGCGCGGCGTTCAGCTGCGGCAGGGCATAGATGTGGCCGTCAGGAGCGGTGATCGCGCCGCGAACCAGCGGATACTCCTCCAGGAAGGCGTACAGGTTGGGAGTCAGTTCCTCGGTGATGTAGTCCTCCAGAGGAATCAGAATGCCCTGAGAGCCCAGTTCGACCAGCTGCTTGTTGGTCAGCATGCAGCCCAGCATGACCTCGGCATAGCTCTCGGTGTTGACGGCCAGGTTGAAGGCTTCCTGATAGCCGTCGAGATTGATGGTGTTGATGTCGAAGTGAACGCCGGTGGCCTGTTCCATCAGCTGGAAGAACATCAGCTTGTCCCAATCGCCGTGGATGGGGTGCTTGATGCCCATCAGGGAGATGGTCTCAGTCTCCGTGTAAATCGGGAAATCTTCGTAGGTGAAGTAGTAGGGGGTGAGGTCGACCTCTTCCGCCACTGCCGCCGCAGAGGTCAGAAGCATGGCGACAACCAGCAGGATTGCCCACAGTTTCTTCATAGTTCGTTCTCCTTCTTTCTATTTATTAAAGCGTTTTGCCCCGACGGGAAAGCCGCTTTAATTTCAACCTGCGATCAGCCCTTGATGGAGCCGATCATGACGCCCTTGACGAAGTAGCGCTGAATGAACGGATACGCGGCGATGACCGGCAGCGTGGCCACGATCATGGTGGCGTACTTGATGATGGACGCGATGCGGAGCTGCTCGGCCATGGTGATGGCGTCCGCGTTGGAGGCGTTTTCCTGGTTGAACGTGGCCACGATCAGGATCTCGCGCAGGAACAGCTGCAGCGGGAACTTGCCGCGGTCGCGCAGGAAGATCATCTCGCCGAAGTAGCTGTTCCAGCGGCCCACGCCGAAGTACAGCGCCATGACGGCGATGATGGGCGCGGACAGCGGGATGACGATGCGCAGGAACGTGGCGAACACCGAGCAGCCGTCGATCTCCGAGGCCTCCTCCAGCTCGTGGGGGATGGTGCTCTGGAAGAACGTGCGCGTAAGGATGATGTACCACATGCTTGTGGCGCTGGGCAGGATGACCGCCCACAGCGTGTTCACCAGCCCCAGATTTCGGCAGACGACGTACAGAGGAATCATGCCGCCGGAGAAGAACATCGTCACCGAGAACACGAACACGATGAACTTGCGTCCGGGCAGGGACTTGACCGTCAGCGCGTAGGCCGCCGGCAGCGTGACCGCCAGGGAGATGGCGACGTTGACCACCGTGTAGAAGATGGTGTTGACGTAGCCCATCCAGATTTCGCTGTTTTTGAGGATGCGCTTGTAGCCCTCGAGGGTAATGTCCGTGGGCCACAGCCACATGCGGCCGCTGGTGACCGACGCGGGCGACGAGATGGACGCCGAGCACACGTAGATCAGCGGGTAGAGGGTGATGATGGTGATGAATACGATGAAGATCGCGTTGATGACGCCGAAGACCTTATCGCCCCGCGTCTGGGATACGGAAACCTTTTCAGCAGTCTGCATGCTTCTTCCTCCTTACCACAGCGAGGTCTCGCTGACTCTGCGCGCGACGATGTTGACGATGGCGACGAGGACGAAGCTGACGATGGACTGGGACAGACCCACGGCGGTGGAGAAGCTGTACTGAGCGTCCACCATGCCGCGCTTGTAGACGTAGGTGGAGATGATCTCCGAGGTGTTGATGTTCAGGTCGTTCTGAAGCAGGAACACCTTTTCATAGCCGACGTTGAGGATGCTTCCGCAGCTGAGAATCAGCTGAATGATGACCGTGGGCAGCAGCGTCGGCAGCTTCACGTGCCAGATCTTCTGCACGCGGCTCGCGCCGTCCAGCGTCGCCGCCTCCAGCAGCTGGGGGTTCAGGCCCGACAGCGCCGCGAAGTAGATGACGCTCGACCAGCCCATGCCCTGCCACACGCCCGTCCAGACGTAGATATGCGGGAAGAGGTTTTCCTTATACATGAATGGAATCGCTTCGCCGCCCAGTTTGACGATCAGGTTGTTGATCAGGCCGCCCGTCTGGCTGGTGAAGTTCAGAATCATGCCGCACATGACGACCACGGCGATGAAGTTCGGCGCGTAGGTGATGGTCTGCACGATCTTCTTCAGCCGCGGATGCCGCATCTCGTCCATGGACAGCGCCAGGATGATGGGAATCGGGAAGCCGACGATCAGGCTGTACAGACTCAGCACCAGCGTGTTGCGGATGATCTTCCACGCATAGTAGGAATCGAAGAACTGCAGGAAGTACTTGTTCCACGGATTCGCCCAGGGACTGCCGCCGAAGCCCTTCTTGATCTTGAAGTCCTTGAAGGCGATCTGCACGCCGTACATGGGGCCGTAGCAGAAGATGATGAAGTAGGCGATGGCCGGGAGGAGCAGCACGTAGTAGGGCCAGTACTTCCGGAAAGAGCGCGCGAAGCGCGTTCCCAGCGGAGCCTTTGCGGCGCGGGGAACGGCCGGGTTGATGACTTGCGACATGTGGACGCCTCCTGATTTTGGTTTGCGGCCCGGCAGGCGCGCCCGCCGGCTCTTTCGCGGCAAGCCGCAAAAGATTGAATAAAATAACTTTATTTGTATTATAACGCATCCTCTAAACCTTGTCAATAACTATTTTTGCGATAGGCCTAAAATTCCGAACGCGATTTGGACGCTTTTGAGATAAATGTCAAAAACGACGGTTGAATGGATACGCGTTCATAAAGTATAAAAACTGGTAGAATCATGGAGATAAAATGACTTTATATGGGTGGAGTAAAATGAATTTTGACGAATCCGGCGGCGGGGGCTTGAAAAAATGTTCGAAATTTGATACACTGTATTTGATTCGGAGGATGATGCTTATGAAAAAGGGGATCAATCACCTGCATCAGAAGCAGTTTAACCGCGGTCTGATTTTTCAGGAGATTGTCACCAACGAGGAGACCTCGCGCCCGGAGCTCGCCCGCAGGAGCGGCCTGACCAAGATGACTCTGTCCAACATCATCACGGAGTTCATCGATCAGGGTTATGTGCAGGAAAAGCCCGGCGCCCAGGGCGCGGCGCGCAATGTGGCGCAGTCGCTTACGTTGTCGCCCGACGCGCCGAAGATCGCCGGCGTGCTGTTTCAGGTCAAATACATCGCGGCGGTGCTGTGCGATTTTCAGATGCACACCATTCGAAAAGTGCGCGTGGAGCTGCCTGAGTTCGACGAGGAAACGCTGGTGAGCGCGGCCATTCGCGCCGTGGAAGAGGCCATCGGCGACGAGGAGAAGGTGGCCGGCATCGGCATCAGCTCCGTTGGCCCGCTGGATCTCAAGCACGGCATGATTCTCAACCCGCCGGGCTTTCACGGCGTGCACGACGTGCCCATCGTCAAGCATTTCCAGCAGCATTTTCGCCTGCCCGTGTTTCTCGGCCATCACCATGACAACATGGCCATGGCAGAAAAATACTATGGAGTCGGCAAAAAATACCACGACTTCCTGTTTTTCAATACCGACGGCGTGAACCTGAGCATTATCACCGGCAACGAGCTGCACTCCAATTTCAGCGGCTTCCCCAGCGAGTTCGGCCATCTGAGCATCGACTACAACGGCATACAGTGCGACTGCGGCAACCGCGGCTGTCTGGGCAGCTATTTCGATCTCGCCGGCGCTTCTCAGGACGAAGCCGACATGCAGCGGCTGCTGAAGATGATGACCACCGTGTTCGCCGGCGTGTGCAATCTGCTCAACCCGCAGGCCATCATCATCGGCGACGACCCGCATTTCTTCACCGACTCCAACCTGTGGCAGTTCGAGCGCGAGCTGAATCAGACCATCATTCTGCGCCCCTATCGCCATATCGACATCCACCATGCCCACCGCACCGAGGATCTCGAACAGGTCAGCGGCGTGGTCTGCCTTATCACCGAGGTGTTCAAGGGCAATCTGCTGTTCTGATTTTTTGTCCGCACCGGTTCGGGAAAGCGAACCGGCGCGATTTTTTTGGCTTCGACGGTTTTCCCCCTTTTCAGCGCGGCGATTGTCCGGTATAATAGAAGCAGTCGCATGCAAAACGCGAAGGAGGAAGAATTATGCCGATTGTGGATATGCCCCTGAAGGAACTGTACCGCTATGAGGGACGCAACGAGTGCCCCGCCGATATCGACGCGTTCTGGGATCGCTCCGTGGCCGAGATGGAGGCGCTGGGAACGGGCTGCACGCTCGAGCCCGCCGCGTTTCAGGCCCCCGGCGTGGAGTGCTTTGAGATGTACTTTACCGGCGTGGGCGGCTCGAAAATTCACTGCCGCTACGTCCGCCCCGCCCGCCGGGAGGGCAGGCTGCCCGCCGTGTGCGTTTATCACGGCTATTCCGGCAGCTGCGGCTCGTTTTCCGGACTGCTCCACTGGGCGGCGGCGGGCTTCGCCGCCGCGGCCATGGACTGCCGCGGTCAGGGCGGCGCGTCCGAGGATCTCACGCCGGTGCGCGGCAACACGCTGCACGGTCAGATCATCCGCGGACTGGACGAGGACAGCCCGGACAGGCTCTATTACCGCAGTGTGTTCCTCGACGCGGCGCAGATGGCGCGCATCGTCATGGCCATGGACGAGGTGGACGAGACCCGCGTGGGCGCCACCGGCGGCTCTCAGGGCGGCGCGCTGACGCTGGCCTGCGCGGCGCTCACGCCCAGGCTGAACCGCGCCGCGCCGATGATGCCCTTCCTGTGCGACTATCGCCGGGTATGGGAGATGGATCTTGCCGTGGACGCCTATTCGGAGCTGAAGGAGTACTTCCGCAATTTCGATCCGCGTCACGAGCGCGAGGAGGCGATCTTCACCCGGCTGGGCTACATCGACAACAAGAACATGGCCCACCGCATCCGCGCGGAGGTCAGGATGTTCACGGGCCTTATGGACACCGTCTGCCCGCCGTCCACACAGTTCGCCGCCTATAACCGCATCAGCGCCCGCAAGAGCGTGGTGATCTATCCCGATTTCGCCCACGAATACTATCCCGAGTCCGACGACCTGTGCATGCAGTTCATGCTGGAAATGAAGTGATTTTTCGGAGTCGGAGAATAATTATCATTCTCGCCTGCGAAATATGCGATTGACGAACAATGTGAAACTTGGTATAATCCAAGGTAAAGAAATCGGTTAAAAGGGGAGAATGCGGCGTGAAGAGCGCAAAGGTGATCTTGGATCGCGCGTATCAGATTGGCAAAATCGATCCGCGCATGTACGGCTCGTTCATCGAGCATCTGGGCCGGGCGGTGTACGGCGGAATCTACGAGCCGGGCCATCCGTCGGCGGACGAGCAGGGCTTCCGGCGCGACGTGCTGGAGAAGGTGCGCGCGCTGAACGTGCCGGTGGTGCGCTATCCCGGCGGCAACTTCGTCTCGGGCTTCAACTGGGAGGACTCCGTCGGCCCGAACCGCCCCAGTCGGCTGGATCTGGCGTGGTTCACCACCGAGACCAATGAGGTTGGCATGCACGAGTTCTGCGACTGGTGCAAAAAGGCGAACACCTCGCCCATGTATTCCATCAATCTGGGCACCCGCGGCCCGGAGAGCGCCCGGGACGTGGTGGAGTACGCCAACCATCCCGGCGGCAGCAAGTTCTCCGACCTGCGCATCGCCAACGGCAGAAAGGAGCCGCTGGACATCCGGCTGTGGTGTCTGGGCAACGAAATGGACGGCCCGTGGCAGATGGGCCGCAAGACGGCCTATGAGTACGGCCGCGTCGCCAACGAGTCCGCGAAGATGATGAAGTGGGTGGATCCGTCCATCGAGCTGGTGGCCTGCGGCTCGTCCAGCTCTGAAATGCCCACCTTTGGCGACTGGGAGCTGACCATGCTCAATGAGTGCTACGACAACATCGACTACGTGTCGCTGCATCGCTACTACGGCAATCCCACCAACGACACGCCCGGTTTCCTGGCCCGGACGATGGATCTGGACGACTTCATCCGCACCGTGGTGTCCATCTGCGACGCGGTGAAGGGCAAGAAGCACTCGAAAAAGACGGTCAACCTGTCCTTCGACGAGTGGAACGTCTGGTACCATTCCAACGAGCAGGACAAGGAGATCTGGAAGCGCGACCGCTGGGGACGCGCGCTGCCCATTCTCGAGGATATCTACAATTTCGAGGACGCGCTGCTGTGCGGCTCCATGCTGCTGACCTTCCTGCGCAACGCCGACCGCGTGAAGATCGCGTGCCTGGCCCAGCTGGTGAACGTCATCGCGCCCATCATGACGCGCAATGGCGGCGGATGCTGGGCGCAGACCACCTACTGGCCCATGCTGCATGCGTCTGCATTCGGACGCGGCACGTCGCTGCGCGCCGTGGTGGATTCGCCCGTCTACGATTGCCGGGACTACGACGGCGTGCCGCTGGTGGACGCGGCGGCGGTGGAGGGCGACGACGGCACGGTCACCGTATTCTGCGTCAATCGCGATCTGACGGAGGACTTCGCGCTGAACCTCGACCTGCACGGCTTCGGCGCGCTGCGGCTGAGCGAGCACATCGTGCTCCATCACGACGACGTGAAGGCCGTCAACACCGAGGAGAACCCGAACAACGTCGCGCCCATGCCCGGCCCGGGCGGAACCGTGGACGGCGAGCACGCGGCGGTGAAGCTCCCGGCGCTGAGCTGGAACGTGCTGCGCTTTGCGAGAATCTGAACATAAGGGGACGGCTCTGCCCATGCGCAGCGCCGTCTTCGTTTTTTGAAGCAAAGGAGAAAAGAACGATGCTGAAACGGATTTTCTGCGCGCTGCTGGCGATGCTGCTGTTGACCGGCGCGGCGCTGGGCGAGAGCCTGATGTCCTTCGAGGACTACGCCGCGGCGCTGGACGCGCCCGCCGACGCGGAATGGACGGCCGACGGCGACATGCGCACGCTGGAGCTGGCCGACGAAGCGACCGTCAGCGTGTGTCTGGAAGGCGAAAACGTCATGGCCGTCACAGTGGAAGCGCCGAAGGGAAGCATCATGGACGCGGGAAGCGCCGCGCTGAAGGCGCTGGGCGCGATGACCGACGCGGAAATCGCCGAGCTGCTGGCCATGACCGAGGCCGGCTCGGCGGAGGTCGACGCGTGCGCCTTCTGGCGCATGCTGGGCAAAAAGCGCGAGGGAATCGCCGTCTGCGCGGCGGAGGACGCGCCGTCGCTGTTCTGGATTCCGGTGCACGGCGGGAAGAAATTCCACGTGCGCATGGGCTGCTCCGGCATGGACGTGGCGCGTCTGGTGACGCAGAAGGCGGCGGAGGAAGCGGGCTTGGAGCCCTGCGGACGCTGCAAGAACCGCTGAGCCGGCGCAGGCGCAACGGCGGTATGGATGAGGACGACGGCGCATGGGCGAACGGTGCGCCGCTGTTTTCGTCCCTTTTTTAAGCGCAGGCGTAATCCCGGACGCGGATTTGTCCCTGAAGGATTCTCCACGCCGCCGATTGACAAACGGCGCGCGCGACGGTACAATGGAAAGGAGTTTTTTCAGGAGGACACGCGCATGAGGATTTACTTCGCGCCGCTGGAGGGCGTGACCGACGGAATCTTTCGCCGGGCGCATTGCGAGTGCTTTTCGGGCGTGGAAAAGTATTTCATTCCCTTCGTCAGCCCGTCGAAGCACCTGAGCTTCACCTCGCGGGAGCAGCGCTCGGTTTCGCCCGAGGAAAACGCCGGCGTTCCGGCGGTGCCGCAGATTCTGACGAAGGACGCGGAGTGCTTCAACTGGATGGCGCAGGCTCTCGCCGACGTGGGCTGGCGGGAGCTGAACCTGAACCTCGGCTGCCCGTCGGGCACGGTCACGGCCAAGGGCAAGGGCTCGGGCATGCTGCGCGACCGCGCGGCGCTTCGGGCGTTTCTGGATGAAATCTTCGCGCGTCCGGCGCTGAAAATCTCCGTCAAGACCCGCATCGGCTTCGAATCTCCCGACGAATGGCCGGCGCTGATGGAGATCTTCGCCGACTATCCCATCGCCGAGCTGATCGTCCATCCCCGGACGCGCGCCGAGTTCTATCGCGGCCGGCCCCACCGCGAGCTGCTGGAGCAGACGCTGACCATGGCGAAGAGCCCGCTTGCCTACAACGGCGATCTGTTCACCGCCGAGGACTGCCGCGCCCTGCAGAGCGCTTATCCCGGCCTGTCGGCGCTGATGCTCGGGCGCGGGCTGGTGTCTAATCCCGCGCTGGCGCAGGAGCTGAGCGGCGGCGAAGGGCTGACCGTTCCGGCGCTGCGCGCCTTTCACGAACGAATCTATCGGGAATACTGCGAGCGCTGGCCGCAGAACGCCGTGCTGGGCCACATGCGGGAGATCGTCTCCTACATGCTGTGCGATTTTGAGGACACGGCCAGAATCCGCCGGGCTATGCGAAAGGTGCGCACGCTTTCCGACTATGAAGCCGCGGCGGCAGAGCTGTTCGAAACTCGCCCCCTGCGCGAAACCCCGGGCTTTACGTCGCTGAAGGAAGAGAGCGCGTGGAGCTGAGACCGCGTTGCCACTTTGCGCGATGGAGGAGAAACCATGCGACTGATCGCCGCTTATGCCGGACTGCCCATCGTGAGCATCGCGATTTTCTTTGCGTGTGTGGGCGCGTGGGCCGAATTTCTCATGGTAGACATGCTGAATGCGCTGTTTCGATCTGCCGTCGGAAAGCGGAGAGGGCAATACCTTTCGAGCTGCACGCGGCTTCAGTGCGTTTTCAGAACGTACATTCCGAAAATCACGGCCTATCGCCGGAGACTATCGCGCTATCTGGTGTTCAACCGTCTCGCGGCATGGATTGGCGCAGCGGGAATGATTTTCCTGCTGGGCATTGACAAGCTCGTCCCCGGCTTTCCCGAAAACCTGATTCGCGCGTATGCAGCGGCGGTGATCGCGGCGATTTTTCTCCCGTCCATCGTCCTGTCCTTCGTCCTGACGCGCTATCGCGGAGGTCATCCCCACTACGAATTCGACCTGAGCGCCGATTTTATCGGCCCGAGCGGAATAGAAACGCGAAGAGAACTCCTGCGCGACAAAAAGAAGGGACTTCTCCTTACGCCCGAGCAATTCGCCGCTCTGAACCAACGGAAAGCGCCCACTTCGAAATAAGCAAAACAAGGCCCCGGAGAATTTCTCCGGGGCCTTCCTCATGCCTGGGACGGAATCAGTCGTAGACCAGCATGGAGATCATCTCGTCGTCGATGTTCTCGGCGGTGTACCACTGCGCGCCGGTGTCGACGTCGGAGACTTCCTCACCGTTGGCGGCCTTGACGGCCAGCTCAACCGCGTAGTAGCCGATCATGTAGGGATCCTGAGTGACGGAGCCGATGAACCAGCCGTTGCGGACGGCGTTCTTCTGGGTTGCGCCTGCGTCGAAGCCCGCGACCATCAGGCCGTCGTAGCGGCCGCCCTCGGCCAGATCGGAGCCGTCGGCGGTGGCGGCCAGGAAGCCGGTCACAGCGCCTTCGTTGGAGAGGAACACGGCCTTCAGGCCGTCCATGTTCAGAACCGCGTTGGAGGCGGTGGCCACGTCGGTGGCCTCGGTGGTGGCGGAGATCTGCACGTGCACGATCACGCCCGCGCCTTCCACTTCATTCTTCCACAGGTCGTGGCCGGTGACGGACACGGTGTTGTACTCGCTGGCCAGCTCAACCATCTTGTTGACGAAGCCGGTGGTGCGGCCGACGATGGAGCCGGAGACGGCTTCCTGAGAGATGACGGCGATGACCACGGGGTTCTCGGCGGTCGCGGCCTTGAGCATGTCGGCGAAGCCTTCCTGCTCCATCATCTTCTCGGCGGCGATGGCGGCGGCGTTCTCGTTGTTGGTGGAAGCGGTGGCCTTGATGGCGCCTTCGGGAGCGCCGGGCACGCCGGAGTCGAAGCCGATGACCGGAATGCCCTTCTCAATGCACTCCTGCAGCTCGGCCATGACCGCGTCGGTGGACAGGGCGGCCAGCGCGATGGCCTTGGGGTTCTTGGCCATCTCGGACTTCAGCATTTCCACCTGCTCGTCGATGTTGGTCTCGGAGGCGGGGCCGTCGAAGTAGATGTCCACGTTGTAGTCCTCGGCGGCCTTCTGCGCGCCGGCGGCGACGGTCTGCCAGAACTGATGCTGGAAGCCCTTGGCCATGACGGGGATGTACAGGCGCTCTTCGGCGACGGCGCTCATGGCGAGCACCATCAGGACGGCCAGCAGGATGGCAACGATTTTCTTCATGTGGGGGTTCCTCCTTTTCTGAATTGGGTTCGGTCTATTCTCACCGGGCCGCGCCCGGATGGAGACGAATCAGCTCTTGCGGATGCGGGAGGCCGCGCGGATGCGGGCCTGATCCAGCAGCACCGCGCCGATGACCACGAGGCCGGTGAAGAAGGTCTGCCACTGGGACTGAAGGCCGATGGCGGGCAGGCCGTTCTTGAGCACGGACATGATGAACACGCCGATCATGGTTCCGACGATGGAGCCGGAGCCGCCGGCCATGGACGTGCCGCCGATGATGACGGCGGTGATGCCGTTCATCTCGAGGCCGTTGCCGGTGCCGGGAATGACGGTGGTGTAGCACGCGGCGTAGAAGATGCCGGCCAGCGCGCAGAACAGTCCGCACACGGTGTAGATCAGAATCTTCCAGCGATCAGTCTTCACGCCGGACAGCCGCGCGGCCTCCTCGTTGGAGCCGATGGCCAGTGCGTAGCGGCCGAACTTGGTCTTGTTCAGCAGGAAGATGGCGATGAAGAACGCCGCGAACAGATACACCGCGCCGATGGGGAAGCCCTTCACGCCGAACAGATCTGCGCGATAGAACACCTGCTTGAACCACTCGTCGGAGGTGCCCACGGTGGGGAAGCGCTGGGTCTGCACATTGGTGATGATGGAGCCGAGACCCAGCGTGACCATTTGGGTGCCCAGCGTGGCGATGAACGGCGGCAGCTTGAACTTGGCGATCATCACGCCGTTGAGGAAGCCGAAGCCCGTGCCCACCAGCACGCAGAGAATCAGGCCCGCCCACAGCGGCCAGCCCCACTTGGCGTAGGCATAGCAGCCGATGAGCGCCGAGCACATCATGTTGGAGCCCAGCGACAGGTCGATGCCGCCGGAGATGATGACGAACGTCACGCCGAAGGCCATGAAGCCCACGTAATAGGACGATTCGAGAATGGTCTTGAGGGTGTACGCGTCGAAGAAGTTTTTGCCGAACACGGCGAAGAACACATAGAGGATTACCAGCGCCGCCGGCGCGAGCAGCGCCTGCAGATTGAGCTTCTTTTTCATGGTTCGTCAGCCTCCCGTATGCTGTGTCGCAAGGGTCATGATCTTCTCCTGCGTGGCCTCTTCGATGGGCATTTCGCCGGTTTTCGCGCCCTCGCACATGACCACCACCCGGTCGGACATGCGCAGCAGCTCCGGCATTTCC
>USDD01000035.1 GCA_900553265.1 uncultured Eubacteriales bacterium | reverse complement strand
ACACGCTCACCGTTTCGCCGATGAGGAATTCGCCGGAGCGCACCTCCACGGTGAAGTCCGTGCCCGAGACGGACGTGACCACGCCGGTGCCCGTGTGGCTCGCGTCGGAATAGCAGCTCAGATAGACCTCCTCGCCGGTGTGGATGAACTTGTTCACCGCGGCGTTGTAGGCGTTTTCGGTGGACGCGGAGATGGTGTAGACGCTCTCGCCCTCGATGTACATCACCGCGCCGAAGCGCTGGGCGACGGTCTCGGCGGAATCGCCCGGCTGGCCGAACACACCGGAGATCACGCCCGATTCCCCGGCATAGACCTTCGTGGTCTCCAGCGTGGCCAGCACATCGCCTGCGGAGACGTGCTGACCGGCCTGAACGTTCACCTCGGCGACCTTGCCGCCGATGGCCGCGTAGACCGTCGTCTCGTCGGACGCGCACACCGTGCCCTTGAAGGAGAGGGATTCCGCCCACGCGCCCTGAGCCAGCAGGCAGATCGCCGCGGCCGCCGCCAGTGTCTTTTTTCCAATTCGCTTCATGTTAAAATGCACCTCCATGCTCGTTCGTTCAGATATTGCGCAGCGCGTCGATGGGATTCAGTCGGCTGGCCTTGCGCGCGGGAGCCCAGCCGAAGAGCACGCCCACGGCGGCGGAGAAGCCCGTGCCCAGCGCGATGGCGCTCCGGGAGATCGTAAAGGTCGTGCCCAGCGCCCTGCAGAGAATCAGGCTCAGCAGAAGGCCCATGCCCACGCCCGCCAGTCCGCCGATCATACTCAGCAGGAAGGATTCGATCAGAAACTGAATCTGAATCTGCCATGGCAGCGCGCCCAGCGCCTTCTTCAGGCCGATTTCCATCGTGCGCTCGGTGACGCTGGTGAGCATCATGTTCATGATACCAATGCCGCCGACCACCAGCGCGATGGACGCGATGCCCGCCAGGAGCGCCGTCATCATGGACAGCATTTCCTCCATAGCGTCCTCCACGCCCGAAAGGGTGACGACGTCGAAGCAGTCATCCTCATAGCTGAACATCTCGTCCATGACCGCCTCGATGCGGCTGGCGGCGGTGTCGGAATCCGCGCCGTCGGCCAGATAAACCGTGAAGGACGTGACGGCGCTTTCGTTGTTCATCTTCAGCGCCGTGGTATAGGGAATCAGAATGTCCGCCGTGCCGCCCATCATGCCCGCGATGCTCTCGCTCTCCGCGTCGGAGATGAGTCCGGCCACGAGGAAGGGCACGCCGTCGATGTACAGCGACTGGTCGATGGGATCCACGCCGTAGAAGAACTCGTCCACCATGTCCTGACTGATCCAGCAGACGAAGCTGACGTTGTCCTCGTCCACGATGTTCAGCGCCCGGCCCCGGGTGAGCAGATCGTCGGTGACTCGGAAGTAATAGGCGTTCTTGCCGGAGACGGTCACGCCCGTCTCGTATTCGCCGCCGCGGGAGACCCGGGCGCTCAGAGACGCGCCGGGAACCACGCCGTCCACCTCGTCAAGCGCCTCCAGTCGGCTCAGATCCTCCGCCGTCAGGCCGGACTTCAGGTCGCTGCCGGAGACGCTGACCGTCAGCGTGCCCGCGCCCAGCGACGAAAACGACCCGGACAGTGAGCCGGACACGCCGGAGACGGTGGTAATCAGCGCGATGACCGCCGTCACGCCGATGAGAATGCCCAGCACGGTCAGAAACGAGCGCATGCGGTTGCCCGCGATGTTGCTCAGCGACATGGCCACACATTCCTTCAGCATGCTCAGCGTCGATCGGATTTTCTTAAGCATCGCCCGTGCCGCCTCCCTCCGTCAGCTCGCCGTCGATGATGTGCACCACGCGGCGGGCGTGGGCCGCGATGTTCATGTCGTGGGTAATCATCACGATGGTGCGGCCCTCGTCGCTCAGCTCCTGAAACAGCTGCATCACCTGCCGCCCGGTCTTCTGATCCAGCGCGCCTGTGGGCTCGTCGGCCAGCAGAATGGACGGATTGCCCGCCAGCGCCCGGGCGATGGCCACGCGCTGCTGCTGGCCGCCGGAGAGCTGGTTGGGAAAATGCTCCATGCGGTCGGCCAGTCCCACGCGCTCCAGCATCTCGCCGGCTCGCCTTCGCCGCTCCCGGGGCGAAACGCCCGCGTAGATCAGCGGCAGCTCCACATTTTTTTGCGCCGTCAGCCGGGGCAGCAGCTGGGAATTCTGAAAGATGAACCCGATCTCCCGGCTACGAATGGCCGCCAGCTCGGCCTCGGAGGTCTCGGAGATCTCCCGGCCGTGGAGCACGTATAATCCCGACGTGGCCACGTCCAGACAGCCGATGATGTTCATCAGCGTGCTCTTGCCGCTGCCCGACGGCCCCAGCACGGACAGATACTCGCCCTCGTCCATCTCCAGACAGACGTTCTTGAGCACCTGCATCTCCTCGCCGGCCATGGGATAGCTCTTGCACACGCCGCGCATTTCAAAAAACGCGTTCATCATCCCTGTCCACCGCCCATCGGCCCGCCGCCCTGCATACCGCCGCCGCTGAAGTCGGAGGGCATGCTGCTGAAGTCGAAGTCTCCGCCGCCGGGCATTCCACCGCCGCCAAAGTCTCCGCCGCTGGGCGCGTTCATCTGCTGGCTGCCGAACAGCCCGGCCAGCAGTCCGCCGGAGGAGGAAGCCTCCTGTTCCACCTCGACGTAGACCTCGTCGCCGTCGCTCAGGCCGCTGACGATTTCCACGTAATTGCCGTTGCTCACGCCGACCTCCACATCCACGCGCTCCAGCTCGCCCGCGTCGTTGTACATCCAGACATAGGCGCTGTTGGCCGCGTCGAAGCTCAGAGCGGCCTCCTTCAGGATGACCACATTCTCGGCCTGCTCCTGCGGGATGGACACCGTGACCTGCATGCCCGGATACACGCCGTCGTCCACGTCCACGTAGGCCGTGGCGGTGTAATAGGCCACCGAGCCGCCGGACGCGGAGATGTAATCGATGGCGGCGATTTCAGACTCAAAGGTCTTTTCCGTGGCCGTGGCGGTGACGGTGCACGCGTCGCCCACATGGACGGAGCTCACGTCGTATTCGTCCACCCGCAGCTGCACCTTCAGATGGGTGAAGTCTGCCACCTGAACCAGCGCCGCGCCCGCCGCGACGAAATCGCCCTCGACGACGCTCACGGCGTTGACCCGCCCGTCCAGTCCGGCTTCGACGGTCTGACCATTGGCCAGCCGCACCAGCTTGTCGCCCTCATTCACCTCTTCTCCGGCGGAGACGTACACCGTGCGCACCGTGGAGGCCGACGACGCGGAATAGCTCTCGCTGCTGACCAGACTGAGATTGCCGCTGAAGCTCAGTGCGTTGGAGATGCTGCCCGTGGTGGCCGTGTAGCCCTGATAGGTTACGCTGTACTCCTGCTTCAGCGCGCGGCAGGCGATCCACGCGCCGCCGGCCAGCAGCGCCAGCACGAGAATCGTGACGATGATCCTCCGCAGGATCCGCCCGCGGGTCTTGGCTTTCTTTTTCATAAATATCGGCATGGCTCCTTTCCTTAACTGGAAGCCATTGTAAGGGAGAAAGTTGAAATGAACTTTAAAAACGGGCTCGGAGGATTTGAACAGATTTTGAACAAACGAAAGGAATCCGCCTCCCGCACGCGGCGAAAAGCGAATTCCTTTCGTTATTGAATGTTCAATGAAGAAGGCGAGCATCGCCTTTCATTTTCAGCAGGCCCGGGCTGCGTCCGCCTCCTTCAGCACGCGCCAGAGGTTGCCGCCGGCCATCTTCTCCAGCTGCGTCTGGGTGTAGCCCCGCGCGCGGAGCAGCTCCAGCAGATTTGGGAAGTCGGACGGATTGCCGATGCCCTCCGGCCATTCGTCGATGCCGTCGAAGTCCGAGCCGAAGCCGATCACGTCCTCCGCGCCCAGCTCGTACAGCGCGTCAATGTGGCGCAGCAGATCGTCCATCGTCGCCCTTCCTCCCTCGCGCAGGAACGCGCCGTAGAAGTTTACGCCGATGAAGCCCTTTCGGTCGATGATGGCCCTGACCATCTCCCGGGTCAGATTGCGCGGCACGCCGCACAGCCATCGACAGTCGGAATGGCTGGCGATGGGCGGCAGCTTCGTGCGCTCGCAGACCTCCCAGAAGCCCGCGTCGTTCAGATGGGACACATCCGCGAGGATTCCGCGGCGATCCATTTCGCCCAGCAGCTCGCGCCCGAAGGGCTTCAGCCCTTCTGTCGCGCCGCCCTTGGCCGGACAGCCGATCTCGTTTTCGAAGTTCCACGTCAGCGCGATCATCCTCAGCCGCGTCTCGTCGTCGAACTCCGCCAGTCTTTCCAGCGAACCCTCCAGCATCTCGCCGCCCTCGCAGGAGATCACGCCCGTGGGGCGATCGGGAGCCGCTTCGGGCAGCCGGCCGCGCAGAATCTCCAGCGGCAGCTCGTAGGAAGCCGCCAGCATCTTCTTTCCGTCCTGATAGGGCGTGCCCGCCGGGCCGTGGGAGCCGGTGAACATGGCGAAGGTCTGAAGGCCCACGCCGCCGCGCGCCATCCGGTCCAGTGTGACCGTGCACTCGTCTATTTTTCTTCCGCCCAGGGCGATGGAACATAGTGTATCGCAATGCGCATCCGCAACAAACATTTTCCTTTCCTCCAATAGTAATGTAGAATCTCGCATCCATTTTACCGCAGCCGTCGGAAAAAATCAACCTTTTCCGCGGCCTTTGCAAACTTAATGCGGCGTTTGTTGAAAAAAGTCGACGCTTCTGCTATAATAAATCAGGGCACGATAGATGGGCACCCCGCGCGGGTGCCCGTTTTGCTGTAATAAAGCGAGTGAATCGGAGGAATACGCATGAAAAAGCCCGGCTTCGACAGTCAGAAGTACATCCGTCTCCAATCGGAGCACATCCGCGAGCGCATCCGCCAGTTCGGCGGCAAGCTCTATCTGGAGTTCGGCGGCAAGCTCTTTGACGATTACCACGCCTCCCGCGTGCTGCCCGGCTTCAAGCCGGACACGAAGATCTCCATGCTGCAATCGATGAAGGACGACGTGGAGATCGTCATCGCCATCAACGCCAACGACATCGAGAAGAACAAGCGCCGCGGCGATCTGGGCATCACCTACGACACGGATCTGATCCGTCTGGTGGACGTGTTCCGCTCCTTCGGGCTGTATGTGGGCAGCATCGCGCTGAACCAGTATTCCGGCCAGCCCTCGGCCGCGCTGTTTGAAACGCGCATGAAGGCGCTGGGTCTGAAGGTCTTCCGGCTGTACAGCATCCCCAACTATCCGTCCGATGTAGCAGCCATCGTCAGCGACGAAGGCTACGGCCGCAACGACTATATCGAAACCTCCCGATCGCTGGTGGTCGTCACCGCGCCCGGCCCGGGCAGCGGCAAAATGGCCACCTGCCTGTCCCAGCTTTATCATGAGCACAAGCGGGGCGTAAAGGCGGGCTATGCCAAGTTCGAGACCTTCCCCATCTGGAACCTGCCGCTGAAGCATCCGGTAAACCTCGCCTACGAAGCCGCGACGGCCGATCTGAACGACGTGAACATGATCGACCCCTTCCATCTGGAAGCCTACGGCGTAACCACCGTCAATTACAACCGCGACATCGAAATCTTTCCCGTGCTGCGGGCCATCTTCGAGCGCATCTATGGCGAATGTCCCTACAAGAGTCCCACGGATATGGGCGTGAACATGGCCGGCTATTCCATCGTGGACGACGAAATCTGCTGCGAGGCCTCTCGGCAGGAGGTCGTGCGCCGCTATTTTAAAACCGCCTGCATGGTTCGGCAGGGCCTTGCCGGCAAGCAGGAGCTGAACAAGCTGGAGCTGCTCATGCGCACGCTGGGCGTCGACGTGAACATCCGCAGAACCGTTCCCGCGGCGCTGGCCGTGGCCGAAGCCACCGGCGAACCCGCCACCGCCATTGAGCTGCCCGACGGACAGATAGTCACCGGCAAGACCTCGTCGCTGCTGGGCGCTTCCGCGGCGGCGCTGCTCAACGCGCTGAAGGTCATGGCCGGCATCCCCGACGAGCTGAAGCTGATCTCCCCCAGCGTCATCCAGCCCATTCAGCACCTGAAGGTGGATCACATGGGCAACCGCAATCCGCGCCTGCACACCGACGAGGTGCTCATCGCGCTGGCCATCAGCGCCGCTACGGACGAAAACGCATCCATCGCCATGGATCAGCTCTCCGAGCTCAAGGACTGCGACGCCCACTCCACAGTCATACTCTCTCAGGTGGACGACGGCATGTTTAAGAAGCTGGGTGTGAACATCACCTGCGAGCCAGATTATCAGGATAGAAATCTCTACCATAAGTAAATTCATTGCGCGAAAAGGCCGCCGCCCGGAGGATTTGCTCCGGACGGCGGCCTTTCTATTTAATAGTAGCGAACGGTGACGTGCTTCCCCATCTTCTCCAGATTCTTGGACAATCGGTCGATCAGCTGAAATTTTGCGCCGAAGGCCTGAGCGAGCTTGGGGTTCTGATGGGCGGGATTCATGGCGCAGCCCACGAAGAAGTGGATGTCCGTCGCGCCGTCGAACAGCACCTGTGCGATGCGCGATGCGCCGTCGCTGCGGTTCTCCCACGAGGCCTCCAGCCGGTCGCCCGCCAGATACTCCTCGGAATAATCCAGCACCCGGGAGATGGTCACCACCGCCTCGGTGGACAGATCGACTCCCTCTACGTGGCAGACGGGCGGAAGATCGGAATTGCCGTAGTCCAGCGAGGTCTCCACCTCCGTGCCCAGATAGTCGGCGGCGATGCGGTTGGTCGTGCCGCCGCAGACGATTTTGATTCCCTCCTGAGAGAAGAAATCCCTGACGATCACCCTGTCCAGCGCCTTGGAGGACGGCGGGCCGATCATCACGTTGGCCGCCTTGCGCTTGCACAGCCGCAGCACCGCGATGGTCGTGTCATCGCCGGGCCTGCCCTGATACAGCCGGTAGCACTCCGCGGCGAGCATCCGGGCAATCTGCTTGGCGGTCATCTCCCTGGAGTAATGCTCTTCCAGGTATCGAATGATGTTCTCGCGTCCCCATCCGAAGGCGTATTCGCCGCCGATGCCCGCGTAGATCGCGCCGTCGCTCATGACGACGAACACGTCGTTTTCGTTGGCCTCGAACCGGCTTTCGTAAATCTTCTTGCCTTCGATCATCCGGGTCTGGAACTTGAAATCGTAGTTTTTGCCGTTTTGCAGCACCACGGTGTGCGGATTGTCGAAGCGCGTCAGCTCCACATAGCGCTGCTGGCGAATTTTGATGATGGTGAACGTGGAATAGGCGATTTTGCGCACGTTGCACTCGGGGAGCGTGCGCACGATGGTATTGACGCACTCCTCGATGGACATGCCGCCGGCGCTCATCGTCGCCAGAATCCGCGAGGTGAGTGTAGCGAGAATATTCGCCTTTACGCCGCTGCCCAGCCCGTCCGCGAGCACGCAGATGGAGGTGTCCTCGTTAGACGAAAACACCGCGCGGTCGCCGCAGAGCTGCTCGCCCGCCTTGATTAAGCTGATGGAGCCGACGTCGATGTACAGCTGATTCATATTATTGATCGTCCTGAATGGCTTCCTTGAGTTTCACGAGCATGACCTTTGTCTCCGCCGTGGTCTCGCCGAGGATGGACGCGATGTTCTGCGCCACGCGCATCTGCTTCTCGATGAGCTGGTCGGCGGCCTCCAGCGTGCTGTCCACCACCTCGCGGGAATGGCGCTCAGCCTTTTCCCGAAGGTACGGCAGGCACATTTCGATCTGCGCCTTGCCCAGACACAGCGCCGAGGCCATCTCCCGACAGGTGGGATAGCCGCAGCAGCCGCAGTTCAGCGCCGTCTCCGCCGTGCTCTTGCCCAGGCGTACCAGCGCCGCCTCGATCTCATCCTCCGCCGGTTGGGGATGCTGCACAGGGTCGGCGGTGAATTCCTTTCGAATGGAGCGGGTGGCGGTCACGCCGAAGTCGTTCTCACCGGCATAGGAATTGACCGCGACGGTGCCGCGGATGCGGTTTTCATAGCGATTGCTGCGAATGGCCGGGCCGTTGACGCAGCTGCCCTCGCAGGCGGTCATCTCCAGAAAGGTCCTGCTCACACCGCCCTGACGCATTTCGTCCAGCGCGGCGAGGCAGTCGGCTACGCCGTCGATGGACACGCGGTTCCAGCCGGGCACGCGATCCATGGACTTGACGATGCCGTCCTGGCGGGCGAAGCGCCGGGCGCGAATGCCGCCGCGCACCACCGCGAAGCCGTGGTTCACGGGTCTTACGCCCATCTCGTGCATCCATCGCTTCAGATCAGAGAACATCAGCATCGAATCGCAGCAGCCGGTCTCGTTCATCACCGCGCGCTCGGCAAAGCACGGGCTGACGGCCACGATGAACGCGTCGGGATACTGCTCGCGCAGCATCTTACAGTGTACCTCCATGGGCGTTTCCACCGGAGCCAGATACCTGAGCATCTCGGGATAGTACTTGCGGATCAGCTGGATGATGGGCGGGCAGGCCGACGAAATCACCACGTCCCGCTCACCCGAGCGGATGAGCTTTTCGTATTCGCGGCTGACGATCTCCGCGCCGATGGCCATTTCCTGCACGTCAAAAAAGCCAAGCTGAAACAGAGCCTCGCGCAGATCCTCGATGGAGCCGACGTCAAAATCGGCGATAAAGGACGGCGCGACGCTCGCCACCACCTGGCGGCCCGAGCGAATCTGACGAAGAATCTCCTTGACGTCCGGCCAGCTCTGCTGGCTGTGCCGCGGACAGGTCACGACGCATTCGCCGCAGTCGATGCAGTCCTCGCGAATGATCTGCGCATGGCCGTCGGAATAGCGGATGGCCTTGAGCAGGCAGTTGCGGATGCACTTGTAGCAGTCCCGGCAGTTGACCTCGTCCAACCGAATGACGTTCATTCATTCTCCTCCGAAACGCGTTTTTTACAGCTTCGCAAGCACCTCGTTGCTGAAGAACGTATCCACATCGTCGGGCTGAATGCTGGTGGTTTCGCCGTCCACGGTGACGCACACGCCCTCTCCGCATTTGCCCATGCAGAACTTGCCGGCCAGCTCCACGCGGTCGCCGAGGTGATGCTCCTCCACGAGCTCCTTCATGCGATCCACAACGCGCTTGGAACCCAGCAGATGGCAGGTGCTGCCCACACAAATCGTAATTTTCATGATAAACCCTTC
Organism: uncultured Eubacteriales bacterium; assembly: GCA_900553265.1. Classification (GTDB taxonomy): domain Bacteria; phylum Bacillota; class Clostridia; order Christensenellales; family Aristaeellaceae; genus Faecivicinus. The sequence goes on along the minus strand of USDD01000035.1, from coordinate 15,231 downwards.
CCTTTATGCATAATCTGAAGGAAACCGTTGCCCGTTTCCGAATATATGATAGCACACGCGGCCGGAAAATGCAATTCCGGCCGCGTGTTTTCTTATAAATTCTGTAGCGAAAATTTCAGCGGACGCTCTCCCAGACCTTCAGCGAAGAACGCATGTAGCCGGCGAGATCCGTCTCGTAAATCTCCCCGAGGAATTCCGCGTCGGCCACGTCGGAGAACGCGCCGCTGCGGACGATCCGTCCGTCCTTCATGAACAGCACGTTGTCCGTCAGGCGCAGCGCGAGGTTCACGTCGTGGAAAATGCCGATGACGCTGCGAGTTCCGTCCGCCGTCCAGCGATGGAGATAGTCGATCAGCTCCAGTTGATGGCGCACGTCCAGATGGTTGGTCGGCTCGTCCAGCAGGATGATCTCGGGGTCCTGCGCCAGCGTCTGGGCGAGAAACACCCGCTGCCGCTGACCGCCGGAGAGCTCGTCGATCTGCCGGTCGCGCAGATCACTCAGCCGCACCGATTCGAGGCAGCGCTCCACCATCTCCCGATCCTCCGCCGCCGGATTGCCCAGCACGCGGCGGCTCATGTGCTGATAGCGCCCGAGCATCACCGTCTCGTAGACCGTGAATGGAAAGTAGATCTGCGTCACCTGGCTCATCACGGCGATGCGCCCGGCGATTTCCCGGCGCTTCATCTTTCGGATGGAGCGGCCGTCCAGTTCGATCTGGCCCTGATAGTCGATCAGTGCGGCCATGGCGCGGGCCAGTGTGGTCTTGCCGCAGCCGTTGGGGCCCAGCAGGCAGTAGTTCTTCCCCGTTTCGAAGGTGTGCGAAATGCCGTGCAGCACCTCATGGCCGCCGTATCCGGCGCGGACGTCGGTGAGCTTCAGCATGGTCACACCTTCTTCTTGTGAAAATAGATGTAGGCGAAAAACGGCGCGCCGATGAGCGCCGTCACCGCGCCTACGGGCAGCTCCTGGGGCGCGAGCACCGTCCGTGCCGCCAGATCGGCCAGCACCATGAACATGCCGCCGAACAGCGCGGACATGGGCACCAGCAGCCGATGACTTGAACCAAAGACCCGGCGCACGATATGGGGCGCGATGAGATCCACGAAGCCGATCACGCCCGCCAGCGAAACCGCCGTTCCCGTCAGCAGCGACGAAACGGCGATGAGGATAAACTTCACCGGCCGCAGATCCACGCCGGCGGACAGCGCCTGCTCCTCGCCGAAGGTCATCAGATCCATCTCCCGGGAATAGCGCAGCAGCACCAGCAGGCTCAGAAGCAGAATCGGAAGCACCAGTCCCGCATTGGCCCAGCTCTGGCCGGAAAAGCTGCCCATCTGCCAGTAGACCAGCTGCTTGAGCCGGTCGCCCGCCATGGACGTAATCAGCGTCAGCAGCGCGTTGACGAACAGCGAAAGCACCATGCCCACCAGAATGATCGTCTGGTTCTCCAGATTTTTGCTGAAGCGCATGGACAGGCCCATGGCCAGAAAAACCGTTCCCAGTCCGCCCAGAAAGCCAAACAGCGGCAGCGTATAGCCGCCGAATCCCGGAAGGGTCAGCCCCGTCGTCAGCACGATGGCCGCCATCAAAGAAGCGCCCGACGAAACGCCGAGCGTATAGGACGAGGCCAGCGGATTGCGCAGCACCGACTGCATCACCGCGCCGCTGGCGGCCAGCGACGCGCCCACGAGGAAGGCCATCACGGCCCGGGGCATGCGAATGGTCCACAGGATGGACACGGTGGTCTTGCTCAGTCCCTCCGGCAGCGCGCGTCCGAACAGCTTATGCGCAAGAATCGCCCACAGCTCCGCCGGGGCGATTCCAACGCTGCCGATGGCGGTTCCCAGCGCCAGCGCGAGCAGCGCCAGCGCCAGAAAGGCCACGGCTCTCTTTCGAGATTTCATTATTCGGCGATGTCGGCGTAGGCGTCGGGATACACGGCCTTGGCCATCTCAACCAGCGCATCCACCACATGCTGATTCGGCAGAGAGGAGGCGCCGTTGTCGATGTAGTATACGTCCTTGTTCGCCACGGCGGTCACGTCCTGCCAGCCTTCGCGGCTGAGGATCTCGCCCACCGCATCGTCCACGTAGTTCACGCTGGTCAGAATCACGTCGGGGTTGGCAGCCACCGCGTCCTCCTCGGTCACGGAAACCCAGCCCTGCTGATCGGCCAGAACGTTCTTCGCGCCGATGAGGGTGATCATCTCGTCCAGGAACGTGCCGGTGCCGAAGCTGTAGAGATACGGCAGCGCGCCGATTTCGAAGAACACGGTCTTCTGCTCGGTGATGGTCGCGCCGATGGCCGCGATTTCGTCGATCTTGCCCTGCATCTCGTCCACGATGGCCTGACCGTCGGCGTTCATGCCGAAGCAGTCCGCAATAAAGAGGATGTCCTTTTCAATGTCGGCGATGCTGGCACTGGAGGGAATGTCCACCACGCACACGCCCATCTCGGTCAGCGCGGCGAAGGGATTGCCGTCCAGATAGCTCATGCCGGAGGTGAACACGATGTCCGGCTCCAGCGCGGCGATCTGCTCCACGTCGGGAGCCATCATGTCGAACTGGGGCAGCTCGGAGGTAGACGGGATGTACTGGGGAGTGTAGGTGTCCACGGCCACCAGGCGATCCAGCAGGCCGAGAGCCTCCAGCACCTGAGAGGTGGACGGAGCCAGCGAAATGACCTTGTTCAGCTCGGCGGGCACAGTGATGGCGTTGCCGGCGCGATCCTCGGTGGGTGCCTCGGCAAAGGCGCAGCCGACGGTCAGCAGCGCGAGCGCGAGCACCGCGCTCAGAATGCGAAAGAGATTCTTCATGGGAAAAGTACTTCCTTTCTAATTGTATTCGGAAAACGGCTCGAAAACGCACAGACGCCGCGCGGCCCAATCGGCCGTGCGGCGCGCCGTTTTTCTTCCAACCAAAGAAGGTTCCGCGGCAGCGCCGCCCCAGTTCCGGGGGCAGATCTCGTGCCGGCGAAAGCGGGCCGTATTCTGACTTCGGGCCTGTATCCGCCTCGCGCCTTCTCGGGCGATACGCCCAATGGCCGCACGCCTAGCCTTGTACGGCTCAAACGCGCATGGAGACGGCATAGCCCTTCACAGCAGCGGCTCTGTCGGGGAATTTCACCCCAGTTCCTGCGGCGCATCCCGCCGCGCCCGCTTCGCCTGTTCAGGAGCGATTCCTGAACGTAAGTATAATAAAGAATGCTTCGTCTGTCAAGCGCGTTTCAGTGAAATCCGCACTGTCGCATTTATCCATAAAACAGGCGCGCAGATCACAAGAGCTCGCAATAGTACAGCTCGCCGGCCGATGGATTCGCCACGACGATGGAGTACTTGTCCATATACCCGTTTTCGTCGAAAACCGTCGTCATCTTCACGTAGGAATCGCTCTGCTCAAAGCAGCGATCCATGTTGTTGTAAATCTCGTTCTCTGCGCCAACGGACAGGTATTTCCTGAGCTGCGTCTGCTCGCTCGTTTTCTCCCACGCGCCATCCTTGAGAATTACATCTTCAAGCCTTGTGCTGCCGCTGTCAGTCAGATGATATTCCGCATGCCACGCAAGATCTCTCGAGGTATATGTCACAATGTGCGACGAATCGACGTCTCCGGCGATCAGCTCGATTCCGTATTCGTCCCTGAGCTTGCCTGTGACATACTTCTTGGCAGCTCCGGGCTTGATTCCCAGAGCCGCTCTGAGAAAAAAAGATCCGACGTAAATCGCCGCAAATATCGCGGCGACGATCAGAATCCTCTTTTTCATCCAATGCTCCTTTCTGCAAAAACGCTGCCATGGCTGCATTATATCTCATATGGACAGAGATTGTCAACCGCTCCCCGCCCGATATCCTCACAAGAATTCTCCGCTGAAAAATCCGCCGAAAAGCGCTTGTTTCTGTTGCATTTTGGAATATAGGGCGTTATAATAGATTCATAATCATTTTGCGCAATGAACCAGATCAAAGGAGGATACAGAAAATGGGAAACATTGTGCGCTCGGCGGCGGCGGGCACGCTGGAGTCCAGCGACGTCTACGTCGAGCTTTCGCCCGGAGAGGGCGGCATTGAGATCGAGCTGGATTCCGTGGTGCTCGGACAGTTCGGTGACGACATTCGCCGCTCCGTGGAGGAAGTGCTCCGCGAAAACGGCGTAGAATCGGCGCGCGTCTCGCTGGTGGATCGCGGCGCGCTGGACTGCGTGATCCGCGCGCGGGTCGAGACGGCCGTCGCGCGGGCGAAGGGAGAGTGAGCGCATGCGACGTTCCATGCTGTTTCTGCCGGGTAACACGCCCAACATCATTGTCAACGCCGAAATTCTCGGCGCGGACGCGGTGATTCTCGATCTGGAGGACGCCGTCGCGCCCGCGGAGAAGGATTCCGCGCGCATTCTCGTGCGCAGCGCCATCAGCCGCATGGGCTTCGGAAAATGCGAGGTCATCGTGCGCATCAACTCCACGGACACGGACGACTGGCGGAAGGATCTGGGCGCGATTCTTCCCGTGAAGCCCAACCTCATCATGCCGCCCAAGACAGGATCGGCCGAGGACGTGCTGCGCGTGGACGCGTACATGTCCGAAATGGAAGAGAAGCTCGGTCTGCCCGAGCGCTCCGTGGGCCTGATTCCGCTCATCGAGACGGCGCGCGGCGTGGAGAACGCCTACGCCATTGCCTCGGCCTGTCCGCGGGTGAAGGCCATCTTCCTCGGCGGCGAGGATCTGACCGCCGATCTGCACTGCAAGCGCACCAAGGGCGGCGAGGAAATCCGCTATGCCCGCAGCCGCATGGTCATGGCCGCGCGCGCGGCGGGTGTGGAGGTCTACGACACGCCGTTCACCGACGTCAATGACGACGAGGGCATCTACGACGACGCGCGATACGCCAAAAGCCTCGGCTTCACCGGCAAGTCCTGCATCTCGCCCCGCCACGTCAAGGCGGTCAACGAGGTGTTCAGCCCCACGAAGGCCGACGTAGACTATGCTTACGAGGTCATGGAGGCCATCCGCATCGGCAAGGAGCAGGGCAAGGGCGCGGTTTCCCTGCACGGAAAGATGATCGACGCGCCCATCGTCGCCCGCGCGCAGCAGACCCTCGAGGCCGCCGAAGCGCTGGGCATGGGAAGGAGCGTGAAATAAATGAGCACGAAGCTGGTCAGCTCCCTTCGGGAGGCCATCGAGCGCAGCGGACTGAAGAGCGGCATGTCCGTCTCCTTCCACCATCACCTTCGAAACGGCGACTATGTGCTCAACATGGTCATGGACGAAATCGCGAAAATGGGCGTCGGCGATCTGACGCTGAACGCCAGTTCGCTGTTCGACTGCCATCTGCCGCTGGCGGAGCACATCCGCAACGGCGTGGTTCGCAGAATCCGCACGGACTACATGTCCGCCGGCCTCGGCCGGATGATCTCCGAGGGCCTGATGGCCGAGCCGGTGGAGTTCCGCACCCACGGCGGCCGCCCCAAGGACATTGCCTCCGGCGAAACGCCCATCGACGTGGCGTTCATCGCCGCGCCCGCCGCGGACGAGATGGGCAACTGCACGGGCAAGCTCGGCCCGTCGGCCTGCGGCAGCCTCGGTTACGCCTTCCCCGACGCGATGTACGCCAGAAACGTCGTGGTCATCACCGACAATCTCGTCCCCTATCCCCTTCAGGGATGGTCGATTCCCGAGATCTACGTTAATACCGTCGTCCGGGTGGACGCCATCGGCAACCCGCAGGGCATCGTCTCCGGCACCACCAAGATCACCCGCGACCCCGTGGGTCTCGTCATGGCCGAGCGCGCCGTGGAGGTCATCCGCCATTCCGGCTTGCTGAAGGACGGCTTCTCGTTCCAGACGGGCGCGGGCGGCGCGTCGCTGGCCGCGGCCAAATTCCTGATGGACGTGATGGTTCGCGAGAACATCCATGGCAGCTTCGCTTCCGGCGGCATCACCGGGTATCTGGTGGACATGCTCAACGCGGGCTGCTTCCGCTCGCTGATGGACGTGCAGTGCTTCGACCTCAAGGCGGTGGAGTCCATCCGCACCAATCCCGCGCATCAGGAGATCTCCGCCATGCACTACGCCAGCCCCGGCGCGGCCAGCGCCGTGGTGGACAGTCTGGACGTGGTGATTCTGGGCGCGACAGAGATCGACACCGACTTCAACGTCAACGTGCACACCGACTCCCGGGGCGCGATCATGGGCGGCTCCGGCGGACACAGCGACACCGCCGCGGGCGCGAAGCTCTCGATGATCATCGCGCCGCTGTTCCGCGCGCGCCTGCCCATCGTCACCGAGCGCGTGCGCTGCATCTCCACCCCCGGCCGCGACGTGGACGTGCTGGTCACCCAGCGCGGCGTGGCAGTCAATCCCCGCCGTGCGGAGCTGGCCGAGCGCCTGAAGGCGGCGGGTCTGCCCATCGTGGACATCCATGAACTGAAGGAAATCGCCGAGCGGATCACGGGCGCGCCCGCGCCGGTTCCGTCGGGCGATCAGGTCGTCGCCAGGGTCATCCACCGCGACGGCAATGTCATCGACGCCATTCACAACGTCATCTGAAACAGACTGGAGGGATAGAACATGCGGGAAATTCAGGCGAGCCGCATTGCCGAGACGGTCAGCCGCCTCTGCATCGAGGCCAACACGCATCTGCCGGGCGACATGAAGCGCCGCATTCAGGACTGCCGCGAATGCGAAACGTGGCCCGTGGCGCGGGAAATACTCGACCAGATCGTGGAGAACTACGAAATCGCAGACGCGCAGAACGTGCCCATCTGTCAGGACACGGGCATGGCCTGCGTCTTTCTGGAGATCGGCCAGGAGGTCTACGTCAACGGCAGCATCGAGGAGGCCGTGCATGAGGGCGTGCGCGAGGGCTATAAGAAGGGCTATCTGCGCAAGTCCGTGGTGCGCGATCCGCTGGATCGCGTAAACACCGGCGACAACACCCCGGCCATGATCTACTACGACATGGTTCCCGGCGACCGCATCAAGATCACCGTCGCTCCCAAGGGCTTCGGCAGCGAGAACATGAGCCAGATCAAAATGCTCAGACCCTCCGACGGCGTGGAGGGCGTGAAGGACTTTGTGCTGAAGGTCGTCTCCGACGCGGGCCCGAATCCCTGCCCGCCTATCGTCGTGGGCGTGGGCGTCGGCGGAACCTTCGACAAGGCCGCGCTGCTGGCCAAGAAGGCGCTGATGCGCTCCGTGGACGAACGCAACCCCGAGGAATTCTACGCCAGTCTCGAGCAGGAGCTGCTGGAGAAGATCAACGCGCTGGGCATCGGCCCTCAGGGCTTTGGCGGGCGCACCACCGCGCTGGCGGTCAACATCGAAAAGATGCCAACGCACATCGCCGGTCTGCCCGTCGCCGTGAACATCAACTGCCATGTGACCCGTCACAAGATGGAGGTGCTGTGAGCATGAGCCGTAAAATTCACACTCCGCTGACCCGCGAGGAGGCGCGCACGCTCCGCGCCGGCGAGAGCTGCCTGCTCTCTGGTGTGATCTACACCGCCCGCGACGCGGCCCACAAGCGCCTTTGCGAGCGCCTGGATCGCGGCGAGGAGCTGCCCATGGACATCCGCGACGCGGTGATCTACTTCGTCGGCCCCACTCCCGCCAAGCCCGGTCAGGCCATCGGCTCCGCGGGCCCCACTACGTCCTATCGCATGGACGCGTATTCTCCCAAGCTCATCCGCGCGGGCCTCACCGGCATGATCGGCAAGGGGAAGCGCGGCGACGAGGTCGTGGCCGCCATGAAGGAGTGCGGCGCGGTCTATTTCGGAGCCATCGGCGGCTGCGGCGCGCTGCTGAGCCGCTGCATCCGCAAGGCCGAGGTCATCGCCTATGACGATCTGGGCGCGGAGGCCGTCCGCCGTCTGGAGGTCGAGGATTTCCCGGTGGTCGTGGTCATCGACAGCGAGGGCAATAACCTCTACCAGACCGGGCGCAAGGCCTATCTCGAGAGCGTTAAATAACAAGAGGCATCCATGTTCCAGTATACCATTCACCCGGACAGCGAGATTCCGGTCTATCGCCAGCTGGCGGATCAGATCAACGCCGAGATTCGTTCCGGCGCGCTGAAAACCGGCGAAAAGCTGCCCACCGTGCGCGAAATGGCGCAGCAGATGCACCTCTCCTGCGGCACGGTCAAGCGCGTGTACGACCGGCTGGCCGAGCTGGGCGACATCGAAATGACCCGGCGGCGCGGCACATTCGTCAAGTACGTCCGCGAAAACGCCGACAGCCGGAAGCTGCAGGCCATGGCGGCCATCGATCGCATGCTGCGGCAGATGGCCAACCTGAACTTCAGTCCCGCGGAGATTCAGATCTTCGTGGGACTGAAGATGCGCGAATGGAGCCTCCGCTGGTCGGGCGTGCGGCTGGCCGTGGTCACGCCGTCCGGCCGGCTGACCCCGTCGCTGCGCCGCCAGCTGGAGACCTTCTCCAATGTGCAGGCCGACGCGTGGCCCACGGCGCAGATGATCGAGTATCCCTACAACGCCGAGGAGCAGTCCGACCTGATTCTGGCCGACGTGACCGCCGCGGCGCGCATCGCTCCCCAACTGTCCGAGCCAAACCGGCTGGTGCGCGTGGCCTACGGTCTCACGCCCCAGAGCCGCCGGGACGCGGCGCGGCTGGCTCAGTCCGGCGCGCTGCTGGCCACCGCAGACGAGGAGCTTGCGCGCCTTGTGCGGGAGGAGCTTTCCGACGCACTGAGCGTCTGCACGCCGGAGGAGATCGTCAATCGGCCCGACTTCAGCGTGCTGGCCGTCGGCGAGGGCGAAGCCGAAAGCGGCCATCTCGCCGCCCTGCTCTCGGAATTGCGCGGGGAAAACCGCCTCGTCTCGCTGAGCTATCGCCTGGACGACGGCACGATGATTCATCTGGAGGAGCGCATCCGCCGGATTCGCGAGGAGCGGCAGCAGCAGCCCGGCAGTGCGGAAAGGGATTGAGCAAAACCATGGAAATTCTGACGGTTCAGGTCTCCGACATGCTTCAGGCGCGGGACGAGCGCGCGGAAAATCAGCGGCGAATGCTGGAAAAGTACCATTCGCCGCTGATTTCCTTTACGCTGAACATCGCCGGGCCGGTCAAGCGCGACGAGTGGATTGAGCGCGCCTTTGACGAGGGCGTGCGGCGAATCGAAGCCCAGATCGGCGATCTGTCCATCAATGAAGTCCTCGAAAAGCGCGCGTTTACCGGCTGCGAGCGCCTGTGGTCTGTGTGCGGCGACGCGGAGACGCTGAAAAGGCGCATGCGCTTCGTCGAAGAGCGCGACGCGCTGGGCAGGCTGATGGACATGGACGTGCTGAACGCGCAGGGCGAAAAGCTCGTTCGCCCGGGCGGTGAGCGAAAATGCCTGCTCTGCGGCGGCTCCGCGCGCGTCTGCGCCCGCTCCCGCCGCCACTCCGCCGAGGAGCTGGCGCGAAGAACACGGGAAATTATCGTCGATCATTTTCAGACAAAGCGCGCGTCTCACATCGCCGAGCTGGCCGAGCGCGCATTGCTCTGTGAGCTGGCCGTCACGCCCAAACCCGGTCTGGTGGACATGGAGACCAACGGCGCGCACGAGGACATGGATCGCTTCACCTTCGTCCGCAGCGCCTGCGCCCTGCGCACCTGCTTCGAGCGCTGTGCGCGCCTGGGCATGGAGAACCGCTCCACGGAGGAGACGTTCTTCCGCCTGCGCCGCGAGGGCCTGCTGGCCGAAGAGACCATGCTGGCCGCGACCGGCGGCGTGAACACCCACAAGGGTGCGATCTTTTCGCTGGGTCTGCTCTGCTGCGCCGCCGGAGCAGCAGACGAACCATGGGCGAACGCTTCCCCGCTTCTGAAAACAGCGAGCGCGCTTCCTGAGTCGAAAATGAAATCCGCCGCTGAATCAAAAGGAAGTGAAATTTCCTCTGCAAAAGGCGTATTCGAGCAAATTCCATGCACATCAATCGCCGAAGCAGAGCATACAACGCCGCCATTCCCGGAAAGCGTCGAATCCAGACGCGCCGCGCTGCTTCGGCGCGCGGCGGCGCTGGCCGCATACTCCATGGAGGATCTGTCCGTCCTTTCTCCTGCCACGGCGAAAACCGGCGGCGAGCGGGATTATCTGCGCACAGGTCGAACCGGAGCGCGCGGCGAAGCGGCAGCGGGCTTTCCGTCCGTCGTTCAGATCGCGCTGCCAACGCTGGAAAAAGCGCTGGCAGAGGGCAAGAGCGCGAATCTCGCCGGGCTGGAGGCACTGACGGCTCTGATGCGCACCGTCGCCGATGCAAACGTGCTGCGCCGCGCCGGCGAAGAGGGACTGAAACGCGTCCAGCATTCCACGCGGCAGTCCGACGCTTCGCCCGAATCCCTCCGCGCCTTGGATCGAGAATTCACCGCAGAGCGTCTCAGCCCCGGCGGCTGCGCCGATCTGCTGGCCGCATCATGGCTGCTCCACTTTCTGGAAGAGGATTGAACTCAGAATATTCAAAAGCCGCCGATTCGAACCGGCGGCTTTTTCATGGAATCAAATCTGTGCAAAAAGATCTTCGCATCCGAGTACAGTTTCATCAAACGCCTTTTCAAGCGCAGAACATTTCATTCACCGCCGCAGCAGGCACTCGGACTCCGCAAGCCCCGTGAGTACCTGCCGCGCGTCCTCCCTCTGCCTTCAGCATCTCCGATGGAACCTCAACCGATAGTGCAGACAGATCGGCTCCGCTGCCAGATAACGGTGCAGAGCGCAACCGTTTATTCATGCCGCGCTCTGCATGCATCATTCTGGACTCAGTGCCAATATGACGTCCCCCGACGCATCCGGACCACTGTTGGCGCGAATCGGGCGAAAGATCAGCGACCGTACATTCTCAGGCAATACAAAGGAACCTTCCGCGTTTTCCAGCAGTCCTTCGCAGTTGTCCAGCGGAAGTTCTTCGCAAAGCATCGTTTGAGTGTCTCCATCGTCCGACCAGATTTCGTAGCGCACAGGACTGCTGCCGCACGCAAAGCCGCGCATTCACCGGCGTTGCCGTCAGTTCGAAATCCACTGAATAGTTCTCCCGATCCGCGTGAACGCTGAAGCTCCGATCCTGATACTCGTCGTTTCGCTGAACCGTGAAGCGCAGCGTCTCCGACTGCGCGTCGTCCTCGCCAAAATACTCGCCGGTTTCGTCGACGCGATACCATCTTCGCTGAACATACAGCTTTCGCATCAAGGCCAGTAAATCACTATTGCGCGCCGCGTCGGGCAGCGGCGTTTCCGCTTCCTCGTAGACGCGCATCACGCCCTCGTCCTCCCAGTCGCGGCGGCTTGCCATGCCGATGCGCGTATCCTCGAAGTGCTCCGTTTCGCCCGTCCAGGCATTTTCCGTCTCGGAGGGAACGCCCTCGATCCACACGCCGTCGCCCATGTACGCATCCGTCCATTCCACCGCCGCCCAGCCGTTTTCCTTCAGACGGCGCTGAAATTCTGCGAATGTCTGCGCGTCCAGCTGCGCTTCGAGATTCACGGCGACGTAATAATCTCCGCCCTCCGACGTTCCCGAGGTCGGCTTCAGCTTCGACAGCTCCGGCGCGTCGGCTTCGAGAAAGCGCGGCGCATCCAGCGCGCGGCACGTCCAGCCGAGCATCAGCTGTTCGCCGTTGTAATAGCTCTGCTCCAGAGAAAGCTCCGCCCGTTCGCCGCCTTCAAATTTGGCGTTCTGCGTGTGCATCGTTCTGTCCGAGCGGCGTTCCAGCTCGGCATAGTCCGTGTCCGGCATTCCCGCAAAGCCGTCGCGCTCCATTCGCCCAAAGAGCGAATCGAACACGCCCGCCGCCGCACCGACGGCCGCCAGCGCCAACAGCAGCGCCGCAAGCACCGCGACGAGGCGCACCGGCCCTGGGCTGCGCTTATGGTAAAGCCGCTCTTCCAATCTTCTCCGAAACGCGTCGGATGGAACCACCTGATCGTACCTCGCCTTGTATTCCTCACGGAACATCTCATTCCTCCCCCTTTCCGTTCAGCCGTCTGCGCAGCTCCGCCCGCGCCCTCGACAGGCGCATCTTCACCGCGTCGGGCCGAATGCCCAGCGCCGCGGCAATTTCATCCACCCGCATTTCTTCGTAGTAGTACAGATGCACGACCACTCGCTGCTTTGGCGAAAGCGCGCTCAGCGCGTCGGTCAGCGCGTCGTGCTGCGGCGGTTCAGGCCTCTCCGTCCGCGCCGCGGCCTCCAGTGGAAGCGTCTTTCGCCGCCACGCGCTGCGAAACAGGCTGTTCGCACGGTTCACCGTGGCGCGAATCAGCCACGCCTTCAGGTGCTCCTCGTTCCGGATGGAGCGCTCGTGGCGCGAAAGGCGCAGCATTACGTCCTGCGCGACGTCCTCCGCGTCCTGGACGCTGCCCGTCCGCGCGTGGGCCAGCCGGTAAACCATCGTCAGATAGCGCTCCATGGCCAGCGCTGTCCAGCCGCGCCCGTCCCATGTGTTTTCGTTCATCCCGCGTTCCTCCCTTCGCCATGAACACCCCGAAGGTCGTCGAAAGGTAACTCTTTTTCTCAGCATAACACGAAAGATTCTTTTTTGCAACGCGAAGGCCCGGCCGGGATTGATCCCAACCGGGTCTTCACGTCATGTTTCTCCCGCGGCCTTGCGCATTTTCTGGAGAATCCGGCTCTCCATGCGGGAGACCTGCACCTGGGAAACGCCCATGTCCCGGGCGATTTCCGTCTGAGTGTGGGACTGGAAGTACCTTCTAAGAATCAGCTTTCGCTCGTCGTCGGACAGATCGCGCAGCAGCTTGGCCAGCGTCAGGCGGGAATCCACGTCGCGCATAGGCTCGCTGCCCAACGTGTCCATCAGCCTCAGCTCGCCGTCGCCTCCGATGGGTTCGCTCAGAGAGCGTACCCGCTGGCGTGCGTTCAGCGCCATCACCACGTCCTCGCGGCAGATGTCCAGCGCCTCGGCGGTTTCAGTCACATCCGGCTCCCGAAAATGCTCGGCGCGAAAGGTCTCGCAGAAGCGCTCCACCCGGCGGGCGTTGTCGTGAATGGTGCGCGAGACGTGGATCGGCCCGTCGTCGCGTAAGTAACGGCGAATCTCCCCCAGAATCACCGGCACGGCGTAGGTGGAGAAGCGCACGGAATAGTCCGGGTCGAAGCGATCGATGGCCTTCAGCAGACCAATGCAGCCGTACTGAAACAGATCTTCGCCCTCCGCGCCGCGGCCGACAAAGCGTTTGGTCAGGAATCGCACCAGCGGCAGGTTCTCCTCCACCAGCTCGTCCCGAGCCTGCGCGTCGCCAGCCCTGGCGCGCAGGAGCTTGTCCCTCGTGCTCTGGGCGCGGTCGTCCGGCGCGCGCTCGCTTTGGTTGCGTTCGCCGGTCAAGCCCGGCGCGCGAACGTCTCCGCCCGCGCGTCCAGACGCTTCACCAGCCGCACCGTCGTGCCCTCGCCCACGGCGGATCTGACCTCCACCGCGTCCATAAAGCTCTCCATCACGGTAAAGCCCATGCCTGAGCGTTCCTCGCCCTCGGCGGTGGTGAAAAAGGGCTGGCGCGCGTGCTCCACATCGGCGATGCCGCAGCCGCGGTCGATCACGTCCACCGAGAGCACCGCCTCGTCGGTGTACACCGCGTGCAGCCGCACGGTGCCGCGGCCGGTGGATGCGTAGCCGTGGACGATGGCGTTGGTCACCGCCTCGGACACAGCCGTCTTCACGTCCGCCAGCTGCTCCAGCGTGGGATTGAGCGGCAGGATGAACCCACTCACAACCATTCGGGCAAAGCCCTCGTTTTCGGGCAGCGCCGGAAAATCCAGGCGCATTTCATTGACGATCTTCATATGCTCTCCTTTCCGCTACGCCAGCCGTTCCACCAGCTGATACAGTCCCGACATCTGAAAAATCCGATCCACCCTGCGCCCCGGGCTGCGCACCGCCACCGAGCCGCCGCGCCGGGCCATCAGCTTGTAGCGCCCGATAATCAGCCCGATACCGGAGCTGTCCATGAATTCCAGTCCGTTGAGATCGAACACCAGCCGCCGCACGCCCGGATCGAGAATCAGCTCGTCCAGCTCCGCTCGCACGCCGGCCGCGACGCTGTGATCCAGCTCGCCGCGCAGCTTTACCGTCAGCGTATTCTTCTTCTTTTCATACAAAAGCATGGAATCATCCTCCTGTGTGGGGATGATTCCATGCTCCGCGGGTCGATTCCTTCATCGAAATCAGTCTGCCTTTGTCGATTCGGCGTTTTCGCTCGACAGCACAGCTTCGACCTCCTCGCCGGTGAGGGATTCGTTCTCCACGAGCGCCTCCGTCAGCCGGAGGAGCGCGTCCGAATGCTGAAGCATCAGCCGCTGTGTCCGCTCGAACTGCCGCTGCAGCAGCGCGCGGCACTGCTCCTGCGCGCCCGGCATGCCGCCGCAGACCCGGGACAGCGCCTTGAGCGAAACGGATGGTTCGCCCGCCATGCCCAGCTCTGTGACCATGGCCGCGGCCAGCTCGCCGGCCCGGGTGAGATCGCTGGCGGCGCCCGCGGTCAGCGCGTCGTCGCCGCCGGCCAGCAGCTCCGCCGCTCTTCCGGCCAGAAGCACGCAGATCTGGTTCTCCATATCCGCCTTGCTGAGCATGACCTTCTCGCCGGGCACAGCCAGATTGTAGCCCGCCGCGCCGCGGCCCGCCGGGAGAATGCTCACCCGCGTCAGCCTTGAGTTGGGCGTGAGCATCCGCAGCGCCACGGCGTGTCCGGCCTCGTGCACGGCGATGACGCGCTTCTCCGCCGCCGTGGCCGCGCTCTCCCGATCCGCGCCGACGGTCGTGCGAATCAGCGCCGCGCGCACGTCGCCGAGGGTGATTTCCTCGCCCTCCCGCTGCGCCGCGAAAATGGCCGCCTCGTTGAGCAGGTTTTCCAGCGACGCGCCGGAGAAGTAGGCCGTCTCCGCCGCCAGCCGCTCGAGATTCACGTCACCCGCCAGCGGCTTGTTGCGGCTGTGCAGCTTCAGAATGCTCAGCCGCTCGCGCCGACCGGGCAGGCCAACCTCGATCTTTCGGTCGAAGCGTCCCGGCCGCGTCAACGCGGGATCCAGCAGCTCCATGCGGTTGGTGGCCGCCACCACGAGAATGCCCTCGCCGGGCCGAAAGCCCGACATCTCGCTGAGCAGCGCGTTCAGCGTCTGATCCCGCTCGTCCGAGGAGCCGTCGTGTCGGCTCTTGCCCATGGCGTCGATCTCGTCGATGAAGATCACGCATTTGCCCGCCCTTCGCGCCCGCTTGAACAGATCTCGGATGCGGCT
>USDD01000034.1 GCA_900553265.1 uncultured Eubacteriales bacterium | reverse complement strand
CATCTGACGAAAAATCCATTCGCCGGCCAACCGCCTCATTTGTGCGGTGTTCCCCAAGTTTTAACCGTTCATCAGGCACAGCCTTTTGCGCATGGCGTCCCTTCAGACAATGCGCTCCTGGTTTTTCGGAGGCTCTGCGAAAAGGCAAATTCGTTTCGATTAAAGTTTAACAAAAACGAAGCAACCGTCGGCACGAGGGTCTACAACACCGACAACGGTGCTGTCCCTACAATCATTCAGGTTGCTTCTGAAACCGGTATAGCACAGCCAGACAAAAATGTCAAGTTTTCGTTGCGCGATGCTGAAACCGACCGGCGCTGCATGACCGCTGTGGAGAACGGCGACACGGAGACGGCGCAGCGGATGGTGGATGAGGCGGCAGAAGAAACGTTTAAGAACAGCGAGATCAGGCAGCGCACTGAAGATGGCGAATGGGTGTTCAAATACTTTGGCGAAGGGCCGCTTGCCAAGGTGCATCACAAGACCAACGCTGAATTTAATGTGTTCAGCATGGACAAGTTGGGGCAGAACACGAGCACTGAAGCCCTCGAAGCAACGGCCTATCTCGGCTTATTGGTTTAATGACAAGGGAAAAGTGTCTGGCAAACGCGATATTTCAGCATAAACGAGCTGCGGACAGTGCTGTATCCAATGCGGGAAATGCCTGACGCGTTTGTGTTCCCCGGCAAAAACGGAAAGCCGCTTGCGCAGGTGACGGCGATACGCATGTGGATTGAGCTGATGTGCGCGTGCGGAATGGCTGAAGAGATAGAGGGCGAAACGTGCTACGGAGCCGGGGACATCCGCGGCAAATACCGGCCCATTATCACGCCGCACACGATGCGCCACAATTATATCACCATGTGCTGGGAGCAGGGGATCGACGCGCTGATCACGATGAAGCTCGTTGGCCATGCCGACTATCAGACCACGATGAACGTCTATACGCATCTCTCTGCAAAGCATATGGCTTCAGCGAAGGAAAAGATCAATTCGATGTTCGAGACGCAGAAAAAAAGTTGCACAAAAGTTGCACAAGGAGAGACCGGGAAGGTGATAGGAATAAAAGAAAAGCCCTGAAAACATCGTGTTTTCAAGGCTTTTCGGTGGCGGACCCTAAGGGATTCGAACCCCTGACCTTCTGGTCCGTAGCCAGACGCTCTATCCAGCTGAGCTAAGGGACCTTGCAGCTTTTTGATTCGCTTGCGCTTCTCTCAAAGTGCTTATACATTATAACTCTGATATGGGGGTTTGTCAATGGGTTTGAATGTTAAATCGAGAATTTTCTGACAAACTCCGGAGGTTTTACTTTTTGCCCGGCGGGAGAAGGAAATTCGGCGGCGGGAGGCGAAATTAAAATCAGGAATTTGGTTCGTAAGAAAATGAGGTGGAAAGCATGCAGAGACTGCCTTTTGTGATGAAGATTGCGCCCGGACGGCGGGCGGAGGTCATTGCCGCGCTGCGGGGGAGCTGGGGTGAGATCAACGCGGCGCTGCGCCGGGCGGGCGCGGAGAACTTCTCCGTGTGGAACATTCAGGATTTCCTGTTCTGCTACGGCGAGTATCCCGACGGGGTCTGCCCGCCGGCGGCCTGCGGGGAAAGGTGGGCGGCGGCGACGGCGGACTGCGAGATGTTCGCCGCGCCGGGAACGCTTCCGCTGATGTATCACGACATCGGCGTGGTGCGAAAGGACAAGTCGCTCATCCGCCATCGCGTGTTCGCCACGAAGCTGAAGGACGGCTGCGCGGCGGAATACAAGCGCCGTCACGATGCGCTGGTGGAGGCCCGGGGCGACAAGGTTTCCCAGGGCCCCGAGAGCAACTTCACCATCTGGAACGCCAACGGCTACATCTTCGGCTATTGCGAGCTGGTGAAGTCCTTCGACCATGAGATGACTGAGGCGGAGCGCGCGTCCACCGTGGCATGGGAGACGCGGCAGCTGGAGATCATGGATTGGCTGACGGACGACGTGGACTGGATCACCGGGCAGAAGCACGACGCGATGGAGCGGGTCGTGGGGCAATAGAGGGAAAATCAGAGGGGGAAATCCTCGCCGGTGGGCGTGACGACGAATTTTATATTTTTTCAGGCAGCGCGCGGCCGTGGCTGGCCGCGCGGCAAAAAATGGAGGGAAAATTAAAAAAATGAACAACCGACAGCGAGTGGACGCGATTCTGCACGGACGCGAGGTCGACCGGATGCCCGTGGTGGCCTTCGGCTACTGGGTGGAGACGCTGGATAAGTGGGCACAGGAGGGGCATATCAGCCTTGAGGACGCGCAGGGCTACCGCCGCGAGGGCGACGGCGGCGCGGCCGACCGGCGCATCATGGACGCGCTGGGCTTCGACTTCAACTGGAATTCCTGCCCCGGCGCGAACACCGGGCTGTATCCCGCGTTCGAGACCGAGGTGCTGGAGGAATGCCCCGACGGCTCCAGGATCATTCGCAATCCCGAGGGCCTGATCGTCCGCGTGAACGACAATATCGTCAGCATTCCCGCGGAGATCGGAACCTCGCTGAAGGATCGTGAGGCGTGGGAGAAGCTGTATCTGCCGAAGCTGCAGTATTCCGAGGAGCGCATCAACCGCGCGCTGTTCGAGCGGCTCAAGCGGGAGGACGCGGCCCGTGACCTGCCCATGGGCCTGCATCTGGGAAGCCTGTACGGCAACATCCGCAACATGCTGGGCGTGGAGGAGCTGGCGTATCTGGCCGTGGACGACGAGGATCTCTATGTGGAGATCATCGACACCGTGGGCAACCTGTGCTATCGGCTGGCCGAGCGCATCCTCGAATACGGCATCCGCTTTGAATACGCCCATTTCTGGGAGGACATCTGCTTCAAGAACGGCCCGCTGGTGCGGCCCGAGGTATTTGACGAGCTGGTGGGCAGGCACTACAGGCGCCTGACCGAGCTGGTGAACCGGCACGGCATCAACATCGTGAGCGTGGACTGCGACGGCTGCATCGACCTGCTGGTGCCCGTGTGGCTGAAGAACGGCGTGAACACCATGTTTCCCATCGAGGTGGGCACATGGAACGCGTCCATCCGCAAGTGGCGCGAGCTGTACGGCCCGACGCTGCGCGGCGTGGGCGGCATGGACAAGCGCGTGTTCGCCCATGATCGCGACGCTGTGGACGCGGAAATCGAGCGGCTGAAGTCGCTGGTGGCGCTGGGCGGATACATTCCCTGCCCGGATCACCGCATCGCGCCCGACGCGAAGTTCGAGCTGGTGCAGTATTACTGCCGCCGCTTCCGCGAGGTCATCGGCTGAGCGACGGCGGGGAGAGAACAGGAAAGCGGAGCGCTTTGCCCGGAGGGGCGGGGCGCTCATCGTGTGAAGAGGGGCGCGGGGCGGGCTGCTCCGGCATGTCCGACTTGGGTCGACGGGACTCTCTGTGCGCGAACGGAGGTGCGGAACGTATGGGATGTTTCGCGCAGTGCGCCGGAGACGTTCTAAGGCGTTTGCGCGGAAATGGAGCCGCGGGCGGCGGAGCGTGCCGGAGGGGCTTGTGCAGACGGCGGGAACGGGATGGAGCCGTGAGACACTTGCGCTGGCAGCGTGGAAAGCTGAACGCGTAGGATGTGCGGAATCGGCGGCGCGGACAGGCGAAATGCACGGGAGCTGCGCGTTTGACGCGAGGATGGGAGAGAAGGTGTGCAGGAATGGATGGTCGGAAGGCGATTCTTCGCCGAGCGGAGCCGGGGGAGCTGGATGCGGCGTACGGGCTGATTCTGGAGCGTGTTGCGTGGATGGATCGGGTCGGGCTGCGGCAGTGGAACAATAATGGTTATCTGGAGGCGTATCCGAGGGCGTATTTTGGAGAGCAGCTGGAGGCCGGAAGGCTGTACGTGCTGGAGGAGGGCGGCGAGATCGCCGCCGCGGCGGTGCTGCTGGACGAGGATCCGCGCTGGGCGGATTTTCCGCCGGAGAGCGCGTGGTACATCCACAATTTCGCGAGCTCCGTCGCGCGTCATGGCGCGGGCGGCGTGATGCTGGATCGTCTGCGGGAGCGGGCGGCGGAGCTGGGCAAGCGCGCCCTGCGGCTGGACTGCGCCCGGGACAGCGCGTTTCTGAACGACTATTATGAAAAACGGGGCTTTTGCCGGGTCGGCGAGTGCTGCGAGGAGCCGTATTATCAGGGCGTGCTCCGTCAGCTGCGGCTGGACGGCGCGTCTGTTGGAAATTCTTGAGAATGCGCTGGTAGGTTGTTGCCCACTTTCGCTCCGGCAATTGACTTTGCCGGGGCGATCTTTTATAATGAGAGCAGTTATTTTGCGAACGAATGAGGAGGATGAATATGAATTCCAGGCAGAGACTGGCCGCTTATCTGGCCGGAGAACCCGTGGATCGCCGCCCGAACCTGACCATCGTCGGCAGCGCCGTGGCGCGCTATGCCAACGACGGCGCGGGCATGGGCGTGGACGTCTATTGCAGGGACTGGCAGAAGATGGCCGAGGCCGCCCGCGTGGCCGCCCGGGAGATGAAGCTGGACTTCATTCAGATCGCCTCCGATCTGGCCCGCGAGGCCGAGGGCTACGGTACGAAGCTGAAGTTCTCCCCCGACAAGCTGCCCACCGCCGTGGAGTATGCCCTCGACGACATCTCCGAGGTGGAGAAGCTGCATCCTCTGAAGACCGTGGAGATTCCGCGCCTGTACGATCTGGTGAAGGCCGCCGAGGCCACCGTGGGAGATCCGGACGTGGATCCCATGGTGCTGGCCGTCGGCCCCATGACCGTGGCGGGCAACATCCGCGGCGTGGAGAATCTGATGGTGGACATGTTCGACGACGACGAGCTGGTGGGCAGGCTGCTGGACATCGTGACCGAGACGACGCTGGACTTCGTCGATCGTCTGGCCGAGGTGGGCGTGAAGTACGCCTACGTGGCCGACCCGGTGGCTTCGCTGGTCTCTCCGGCCATGTATGAGGAGCTCGTGCTGCCCCGCCACAGGCGCATCTTCGGCCACATGGCCGAGAAGGGCATCGTCGGCCGTCTGCACATGTGCGGAAACACGCTGGGCATTCTGCCCTATTCCAGCCTCAGCGGAGCGAAGATCATCGACGTGGACCACGTCGTGGATTTCCCCAAGGCCATCGAGGCCGCGCAGGGCCGCTGCATTCTCAACGGCAACATCGACCCCGTGGCCGACGTGTACAGCTGCGGCGCGGCGCACACGAAGGAAGCCATTCTGGAATGCGCGAAGAAGGTCGGCAATCAGAGGGCCATGTTCATGCCCGGCTGCGAGCTGCCCACCGATACGCCCATCGAGAACGTCCTCGCCATCGCCGAGGCGCTTCAGGAACTGGGCTGAGCAGGAAGAATACAGGTTTGACGGCCGAAGCGGCAGCCGCCGTTTTTTTGGACAGGGAAAAAGTTTTTGACATGGATGGGGAATTTTGGGAACTCGCGGGAGCGTGGGCACGTCCAAATATATAGTTGAGAGTGAGCGGAGCGGATCCGCCGTTCGACTTCGAATTTTATGGGGAAAGAGATTGGGGGGGCAGAATGGATGAAGAAGACTTGGGCGAAGGTGGCGCTGCTGCTGGCGGTGGCCATCGTGATGAGCGCGTTTGCGGGATTTGCGCTGGCGGAGACCTATGTCAAGACCACGGGCAATGTGAACGTCCGCGCCGGCGCGGGACTGGAGTATCGCTCGCTGGGCACGGCCAAGAAGGGCGCGAAGCTGACCTATCTGGAGGCGACGGGCAAGGATGGCCGCGGCGTGATCTGGTACAAGGTGAAGCTGAACTCCAAGACCAGCGGATGGGTATCCTCGAAGTACGCTTCTCTGTGCGAGGGCGGAGAGGTGAGCTACACGCAGGTGGTTGAGGTGACCGCCCGGTCCGTCAACCTGCGCGCGGAGCCCAACGGCCGCAGGGTGGGCTCGCTGAAGAAGGGCGATACGGCGGTCTATCTGAACCGGAGCAAGACCGACGGCAATGGCTTGAAGTGGTATAATGTGCGCACCAGCGGCGGCTCCGTGTGGATCTGCGCCAAATACGTAAAGCTCCGCGACGCGTACAGCGGCTCATCCTCTTCCGCGTCCAGCAAGGTGGTCGTCACGGCAAAGTCCGTGTTCGTCCGCAGCGAGCCGAGCCTGAGCGGCCGCAAGGTGGGCACGCTCTATAAGGGCGACGCGGTGAAGTACGCCGGCGAGAGCCGGAAGGACAGCCGCGGCGTGGTGTGGTATCGCGTGAACAGCGGCTGGGTGTCCTCGAGATATACCAAGCTGAAGTAAGCGGAAGCAAAGAGCCGCCGCGAACCCGGATGGGTTCGCGGCGGCTCCTCTGTTTTTGGTGGAATTACTTCAGGCGATAGCTGCCGTCGGATTCCATGACGATTTCGGTTTCGTAGAACTTCTTCAGGGCGGCGACCATGTATTCCGCGTCCTTCGTGCCCGCGGTTTCGTAGACGGAGTGCATGGCCAGCTGAGCCAGGCCGACGTCCACCGTGTTCATGGAGACGTGGGCGTTGGCGATGTTGCCCAGCGTGGAGCCGCCGGCGACGTCCGAGCGGTTGGCGAAATGCTGCACCGGTACGCCCGCCGCGGCGCAGATCATGCCGAAGATGGCCTCGGACACGCCGTCGGTGGTGTATTTCTGGCTCGCGTTGTGCTTGACGACCACGCCGCCGTTCAAATAAGCGCGGTTGTCCGCGTCGTATTTTTCGGGATGGTTGGGATGGACGGCGTGGGCATTGTCGGCGGAGACCATGAAGCTGCAGGCCGCGGCGGCGCGGAACTGCGCGTCGGCGGCGCCCAGCGCGGCGGCGGTGCGGGCCAGCACGTCGCCGAGAAAGGTGGAGTCCGCGCCCTGCTTGGCGCCGCTGCCTACCTCCTCGTTGTCGAACACGGCCAGCACGTTGATCTGGCGCGCGTTTTCGGCGGCGAGGAAGGCCTGAAGCGACGTGTAGGCGCACTCCAGATCATCGATATGGCCGCAGGAGAAGAACTCGCCGCTGGGGCCCCAGACGCGGCCGGGCGTGCGGTCGTAGAGGAACAGGTCGCTGCCGACGATGCTTTCGACCTTCGCTCCGGCCAGCGCGGCCAGCTCCTCGGCCAGCCTGCCCGCGGCGGTCTCGTCGCCGAACACGGGCAGCATGTCGGTCTGGGCGTTGAATTTGTAGCCGTCGTTGACCTCGCGGTTGAAGTGGATGGGCAGGTTGGGAATCAGCGCCGCGTCGCGGTCGAGGTCGACCAGCCTCGTGGACACGCCGCCGCCGTCGCGTACCAGCAGCCGGCCGGCGATGGACAGCGGGCGATCCAGCCACGTGGACATCATCATGCCGCCGTATTTCTCCGTGTTCAGGCGGACGTAATGGCCCAGCACGGTCTCCTCCGCCGCGGGCTTGAGCTTGAACGCCGGGGAATCGCCGTGGCTGGCGACGATCTGAAAATGCGTCATGCCCGAGGCCGGGATGGTCAGGGCGATCACCGCCGAGCGGTTGCGGGTGACGAAGTATTTTCCGCCGGGGACGAGGCTCCACGGCTCGCGCTCGTTCAGCGCGGTGAAGCCGCTTTTGCGCAGGGAGGCGCAGATCGCCTCGGCGGCGTGGAAGGCCGTGGGCGAGCGGCGGGCGAAATCGATGAAGTTCCGGGCAAGCTGCGTCATGGGGATTCCCTCCTGAGATTTGGTTGGTTTCATTATACACCCTCGCCGCGCCGGGCACAAGGCGCGCAAATGGCGGTTGACGCGGCGCGCGTTTGGAATTATAATAATTGTAACGAAAAAAACGCGAGCGGGGGAGGAAATCTGGATGAAGAAATCGGAGCTTTTCGAGCTGCGCAAGCGCTGCGGCGATCCGGACGCGCTGTGCGGCGTGCGGGACGTGGTGTTCAACGACGGCCCGGCGAAGGGCATGCGCGCGCTGGAGCTGCGCAACGGGCGCGGCATGGAGCTGACGGTGCTGGCCGACCGGGGACTGGACATTCCCTATCTGTCCTACAGGGGCGTGAACATCGGCCTGATGAACAAGGTCGGGCTGCGCTCGGCGGCGCTGTATCAGAAGGAGGGCGCGTCGGGATTCCTGAAGCAGTTCTACGGCGGAATGCTGACCACCTGCGGGCTGAGCCACGCCGGAAGCCCCTGCCGCGACGGCGGCGAGGAGCTGGGCCTGCACGGCCCCTTCGACAACACGCCCGCGGGCAGGGTGGCCTATGAGACCATCTGCGACGGCGACGCGCTGAAGCTGCGCGTGGTGGGCGAGGTGCGCGAGGCCGAGGTGTTCGGCGCGAACCTGCTGCTTCGGCGCGAGCTGACGCTGGACACGGAGGAGAACCGCCTGCACATCCGCGATGTGGTGGAGAATCAGGGCTTTCAGACCGCGCCGCTGATGATGGTGTATCACATGAACTTCGGCTATCCCATGCTGGACGAGGGCGCGCGCGTGTACACCACCTCGGCGAAGGTGGAGCCGCGCACGGATTTCGCCCGGGAGGGAATGGGCAATTACGACGTGATGGAAGCGCCCGAGGTGGGCCGCGAGGAGCAGTGCTATTATCACCTTGAGCCCCGCGACGGCGAGGCCTTCGCCATGCTGCACAACGAAAAGCTGGGGCTGGCGGCGGTGATCCGCTACGACAAGAGCGTGTTCCCGCTGCTGTGCGAGTGGAAGTGCATGCGCGCGGGCGAGTACGCGCTGGGGCTGGAGCCCACCACGTCGGGCGTGGTCAGCCGCGCCGAGGCCCGGGAAAACGGCATGCTGACCTATCTGGAGCCGGGACAGACCCGGGAATTCAACGTCTCGCTGGAGCTGACCGAGGACGAAAAAATCATCGAGCAGCTGAAAAAAAGCGCGCCCCGCGCATGAGGAGTTAAAGCATGAACGCACCGCTGGTTTTGCTGTACAATCTGGACAACCGAAACGGGTCGCGGCTGCGGCTGATCTGCCTGAAGCTGCACATCCGCGTGCGCACTGTCGCGCCGGCGGAGCTGGCCGAGCCGGTGGGCGCGCTGGCCGGGCTGATGGAGCCCAC
Organism: uncultured Eubacteriales bacterium; assembly: GCA_900553265.1. Classification (GTDB taxonomy): domain Bacteria; phylum Bacillota; class Clostridia; order Christensenellales; family Aristaeellaceae; genus Faecivicinus. The sequence continues at coordinate 15,640 of USDD01000034.1, read as the reverse complement.
GGGCACGCCGGCTGAGGGCGAGCCCTTCGCCGACGAGATGATGGTCATGGTTCACTTTGGCGGCAAGCTGCTGAACCAGTTTCTGCAGGAGATCCGCGCCGCGCATCTGCCCGGCGTGGGCCTCAAGGCGGTGCTCACGCCGACGAACATGGAGTGGTCGTCGGTGCAGCTGCACGACGAGCTGCGCCGGGAGCACGAGGCCATGCGCTATGGACAGGCCGCGCATTCGAAGGAGTGACAGGGGCGTTTTCAGACCCATTCCCGGCGGAATGAGAAGGGGAGAACGGCGATGAGGAAATGGCTGCTGTCAGTGCTGATTCTTGCGCTGCTGGGCTGCTCCTGCGTCCTCGGCGAGAGCGAGGCGGGGACGCAGGAGCTCTCATGCGGGGATTATGATTATGTATTGCTGGAGGACGGAACCGCGAGCATTACCGGTTATCACGGGAGCGCAGCAGAACTGAGCATCCCGGAGGAACTGGACGGCAGGCGCGTGAGCAGCATCGGTGACTATGCGTTTATCGGCTGTACAACCCTGACGAGCATCGTAATTCCCCACGGCGTGAGCCGCATTGGCGAGTGCGCGTTTCACAGCTGCGAATCGCTGACGGGCGTCGAGATTCCCGACAGCGTGACGCAGGTCGGCGCGAACCCCTTTGCCTGCTGTACCCGCCTGAGCAGTATCCGCGTGGCGGCCTCTTCAGCTGCGCTGGAGACGGTTGAGGGCGCTCTGGTTTCAAGGCCTGACAGACGGCTGATTTGCTATCCTATGGGGCTTTTGGAATCACAGTATGAAATCCCCAACGGAATAAAAATAATCGGTGATTACGCATTTAACAGCTGCACATCCTTAACGGGCGTCCGAATTCCGGAGAGCGTAACCGCTATCGGCTGCGGGGCGTTTTTCTGCTGTACATCTCTGACAGATGTCGAAATCCCTGAAGGCGTAACCGCTATTGGAGATCGGGCGTTCGACTCGTGTCTGTCGCTGACGGGCGTCGAAATTCCCGGAAGCGTTACAGCGATCGGCGTCGCTGCGTTTCGCTTCTGCGAATCCCTGACGCGCGTCGAAATGGCCAGCGGTGTGACCTGTATTGGAGAGTATGCGTTCGACAACTGTACAAGGTTGACGGACATCGAGCTTCCCGACAGCGTGAACAGCATTGGCGGGAACGCTTTTTCCGCATGCAGAGCGCTGACGGGCATCGAAATTCCGGAGGGCGTAACCGCCATCGAGGAGGGTGTGTTTTTCAACTGTATATCCCTGACAAGCGTCGAACTTCCCGACGGCGTAACCGCCATTGGAGATTGGGCGTTCAGCGACTGCGAAGCCCTGACGAGCCTCACAATTCCCGGCGGCGTAACGGCTATCGGCGAGTGGGCGTTTGAGCTCAGCGACGCGCTTACGCTGGCAGTCGAGCCTTCCTCTTATGCCGAGCAGTATGCGGTAGAGAAGGGGATTGCGTATGCGTATTTCAACTTGGAGGATGGGCTCAATGGCTGACGGAGAGGGTGCGGCGCGGCGGGAGCTGATTCGGCTGGGCGAACGGGCGGAGCTGGCGACGCGCGCGGCGCGGTGGTTCCACGAAAAATGGGGCGTGCCGCTGGAGGCCTATCGGGAGAGCATGGCGCAGAGCCTGGCGAGGGAAGTGCCGGTTCCGCAGTGGTATCTCGCGTTGGAGGACGGGCGGATTGTCGGCGGCATGGGCGTGATCGAGAACGATTTTCACGACCAGAAGGAGCTTCGGCCCAACGTCTGCGCCGTCTACACGGAGCCCGACCGCCGGGGACGCGGAATCTGCGGCGCACTACTGGCGTTCGTCTGCCGGGACATGAAGGCCCGGGGCGTGGAGACGCTGTATCTGGTGACGGATCACGATTCGCTGTACGAGCGCTTCGGCTGGCGGTTTCTGTGCATGGCGCGCAGCGACGGCGCGGCGGAGCTCTCGCGGGTGTACGTGCATCGGGAATAAGAAAAAAGAAGCCCTTCCGGCGGGAAGGGCTTCTTTTCTTATGGGGTGATCAGATCTCGGGGGCGGCGTCGTTCTCCAGAGGAGCGTCTTCCACCGAGCGGATGGCCCAGCGGGCGATGACCACGGTGTTCTGCTGCGCGCCGAGGGTGATGGTCACGTTGTCGTCCTTGATGGCGGAGATGGTGCCGTACAGGCCGCCGATGGTGCAGATGCGATCGCCGGGCTTCAGCGCGGCCAGCATGTTCTTCACGGCCTTGTCCTTCTTCTTCTGGGGACGGATCAGGAAGAAATAGAACACGGCGACCATGACGACCATCATCACGACCATTTCGATAATTCCGCTGCTCTGGGCAGTTTCGGTGCCGGCGGCGGCGACTTCGCCGGACTCGGCCAGCGCGGACATCCAATTCATCATCATTACAGACTCTCCCTTTCAGTTCGTAGAATTACCATATCATTATAACCGAGCCGTGAGGAAATTACAACTTTTTTTCTCCTAGTTTCGGCTATGCGTCAGAAACTTAACGTTTGGGGCGAAGGCGGACGGATTCCGAGCGGGACGAGGCTCACCAGTTTCCGCGGCCATGGCGGGCGTAGAATTCGTTCGTCCAGTCGAGAAGGGCGTCGTTTTCAATGGCCTGACGCATTTCCGACATCATGTGGGTCAGGAAATAGATGTTGTGGATGGAGTTCAGGCGCAGGGCGAGGATTTCGCCGGCCTTGAACAGGTGGCGGATGTAGCCGCGGGTGAAATTGCGGCAGGCGTAGCAGTCGCAGTCGGGATCCAGCGGCGTGAAGTCCTCGGCGTATTTGGCGTTGCGCACCACGAGGCGGCCGTCGTGGGTGAACACGGTGCCGTTGCGTGCCACGCGGGTGGCCAGCACGCAGTCGAACATGTCCACGCCCCGGAGCACGCCCTCGATCAGGCAGTCCGGCGAGCCCACACCCATCAGATAGCGCGGCTTCTTTTCCGGCATGTAGGGCATCATCTGCTCCAGCATGTCGTACATGATTTCCTTCGGCTCGCCCACGGACAGGCCGCCGATGCCGAAGCCGGGCAGATCGAGCCTGGCCATCTCTTTGGCGCACTCGATGCGCAGATCGCCGTAGAACGCGCCCTGCACGATGCCGAACAGCGCCTGATGGTCGTTGGTCTTGGCCTTCATGCAGCGCTCCAGCCAGCGCAGCGTGCGATGCATGGCGTTCTTCGCCCGGTCGTAATCGCAGGGATAGGGCGAGCACTCGTCGAACTGCATCATGATGTCCGAGCCGAGGGCCTGCTGAATGCCCACGGAGATTTCCGGCGAAATGAACTGCCTGCTGCCGTCCAGATGGGAGCGGAATTCCACGCCGTATTCCTCCAGCTTGCGCAGGCTGGCCAGCGAAAAGACCTGGAACCCGCCGCTGTCGGTGAGGATCGGGCGATCCCAGTTCATGAATTTATGCAGGCCGCCGGCCTTCTGGATCAGCTGTTCGCCGGGGCGGAGGTGGAGGTGGTAGGTGTTGGACAGGATGATCTGCGCGCCGCAGTCCTTCAGTTCGTCCGGCGACATGGTTTTGACGCTGGCCTGAGTGCCTACGGGCATGAAGATGGGCGTTTCGATCACGCCATGGGGCGTGTGCAGGCGGCCGCGGCGTGCGCCGGTGTGCTTGTCCACGTGCAGCAGCTCGAATTCAAAGGGATTGTTCATGCGTTCCTCCGTTTGGGTTGGGATGACTTGCGAAAATCATAAGGCAACGCCGCACAACTCGGCGGCGCGTCGGGCTCTGTCTTTTCCGTCATCTGCGGCATGCAAATTCCTCGATTTACCTCCAGTAAACCTTCAAAATTTGCATTTGCATCTGACGAAAAATCCATTCGCCGGCCGACCACCTCATTTGTGCGGTGCCGCCATAAAAAACAGCGACCGCGCAGATTTGCCGGTCGCTGGAAAATGGCGTTTGCTTATGCGGCGACGCTGCGGCGGCGCGTGACGACGAGCAGACCCGCCGCGGCGGCCATGGCGGCCAGCGCCGCGCCCACGGGCAGCGAGGAATCGCCCGCCTTGGGCACGTCCGGCGTGACGACGCGCGCTGAGATGTCCATGCTCACGACCATGTTGCCTTCGCCGTCGAACGCGTCCATGCGATACAGGCCGGTGTTCTCCGGCTGGGCGTTGACGATGCTGTAGACCTTCTGGTTCGCGCCGGCGATGGGGGCGTTTTCGAAATACCACTGATACGAGGCGGGCTCCACGCCCTCGATGTTGACCTCCATCGAGAGATCCTCGCCCGCGTCCACCACGGCGTTCTGGGTCATGTGGGACACGCGCAGGACGACGGTGGTCGAGATCATGTTCTCCGCCCACGCGCCGCAGGTCAGCAGCAGCACGGCGACCAGCGTCGCTATCTTGAACACGCGATTTCTCACGCAAATTCCTCCACTCATCCGAGCTCCATTGGTACGGAGAGTACTCTCCGGATACTCCTTCATTATAGCGGATAGGGCGAATGATTGCAAGCTGGTTTTCGATTTGTCAACACTATAGTATTATTTTTGTAATAATCTTCATTTTGTAGCCGAAATGTGGGCTCGGAATTGGAAATGTTCATTATTTCTTGCCCGTTGCGCGCTTTACAGGGGACGGCGGGGAATGCTATAATTCGGCGTATTCTAATTGGAAATGTTTTTTTGGAGGACATATGGGCGGAATTTTGCTGCTGTGCGGCTTTTTGACCTGCGGAATCGTTCTGGCGGACGCGCTGGCGCGGCGGGCGTGCGGACTGATCCGGCTGTGGCTGGGGCTGTGCGCCGGGCTGGCGCTGATGATGTGGACGCCGACGGTGTTTGCGTTTTTTCTGAAATTCACCGCGGCGGCGCAATGGCTGGGGCTGGGCGCGTCGGCGCTGCTGGCCGGGGCGGCATGGCGGCGGGCGCGGAGCGTTCCCCGGGCCGGCGGGCCCTTCTGCGGCGAGATTCCGCCGGCGCTGGTGCTGGCGCTGGCGGCGCCGATGACGGTGTTTTCGGGGTATCTGCAGTTTACGCATGTGCTGCGGGATGTGGACGGCGCGCTGCACGTGGGGCAGTCCACCTACGGAGATCTGTGCCTGCATCTGGGCATCGCCACGAGCCTGCGCAACGCGGCGTATCCGCCGGATTACTCCATTCTGAAGGGGACGCTGCTGGGCTATCCCTTCCTGTCGGACAGCATGGTCACGTCGATGCTGCTGTTCGGCGGCGGGCTGGCCGCGTCCTTCAGGGTGACGGGCACGCTGATGATGGCGCTGGTGTTCGTGGGGTTCATCATCTTCGCATGGGAGCTTACGAAGCGCAGGGCGGCGGTGGTGATTTCGTTCCTGCTGCTGTTCTTCAACGGCGGGCTGGGCTTTCTCTACGTGCTGGACGGGGTGATGCGCGATTCCACGATGCTGCGCGAGGTGTTCACCGGGTTTTACCGCACGCCGACGAACATGCCCGACCTGAACCTGCGGTGGGTCAACGTGGTGGCGGACATGATGATTCCCCAGCGGACGCTGCTGGCGGGATGGATGATGCTCCTGCCGGCGCTGTGGATGCTGGTGCGGGCGATTCGGACGCGGCGGACGGGGATTTTCGCGGCGCTGGGGCTGTGGGCCGGGCTGATGCCCATGGTGCACACCCATTCGTTCCTGGGGCTGGGGCTGATCAGTGCCGGCGCGCTGCTGACGGCGCTGCTGTTCCGGCGCGGGGACGAGCGGATACTGTTGCTTCGGGACTTTCTGGTCTACGGCGCCATCGCCGTGGCGCTGGCGCTGCCCCAGCTGATGGAGTGGACGTTTCCCCAGACGGTGGGCGGCGGCTCGATGAAGTTCCGGTTCAACTGGGCCAACAACGAGGACGGGCTGATCGACGGGTACTTCTGGTTCTGGATCAAGAACGTGGGGCCGATTTATCTGATGATGGTTCCCGCGGCGCTGAGCATGCGAAAGGGCGGCGCCGGGCGGATGCTGGCCGTGGGCGCGCTGTGCATCTATGTCACGGCGGAGATGATTCAGTTTCAGCCCAACGAATACGACAACAACAAGCTGTTCTATGTGGCGTTCATCGCCATGCTGCCCATGGCGGGGCGGTATCTGACGAAGCTCTGGGACGCGCTGAAGGGCGTGCGCGGGCGCGCGCTGCTGGCGGCGGCGTTCATGGTCGTCTGCCTGCTGTCAGGCACGCTGTCGCTGGCGCGGGAGACGATTTCGGACTATCAGCTGTTCAGCGCCGATCAGGCGGCCGCCGCGGAATATGTGGAAGAGAACACGCCGGAGAAGGCCATGATTCTGACCGGCACGCAGCACAACAACCCCATCGCCGCGCTGACGGGGCGGTACATCGTCTGCGGAACGGGGAGCTATCTGCATTTCCACGGGGTGGACTATGCGCAGAATCAGATGGACGCGGCGCAGATGCTGGAGCGGCCCGCGGAGAGCGCGGAGCTGTTTGAGAAGTACGGCGTGGAGTATGTGTATCTGTCGTCGTATGAGCGGAACAGCTACGCCGTGGACGAGGCATGGTTCCGGGAAAACGGGACGGCGGTCTACGAGGGCTTCGAGGTGACGGTCTATGCGCTGAACGCGGCGCGGGCCGGCTAAGGCAACACCGCACAATTCGGCGGCGCGTCGGGCTCTGTCTTTTCCGCCATCTGCGGCATGCAGATTCCTCGATTACCCTCCAGCAAACCTTCGAAATCTGCATTTGCATCTGACGAAAAATCCATTTGCCGGCCAACCGCCTCATTTGTGCGGTGTTACCCAAAAACATTTACGATTTTATCGAAAGTGCTTCCTTGCCTTTGGGCGGGGAAGGGGATACAATATTATTGGGGGAAGAGTGAACCTTTTTCCCAGTTTATGCATCTAATAAACGACGGATATTATCGCTTCGGAGGAATACGATCATGCGCAAGGGAAAACTCGGCTTACTGGCGCTGATGCTGGCGGCGGGCATGGGCCTGCTGTCCGGCTGCGGGCAGGTGGACGAGACTGTGCTCAACTCCGAGGCGGACACCACGGTGAACATTGCCGTGCCCTACGCCACCGCCACGCCGCTGCCGGAATATCTGGACGTGCCGGATCCGGTGGTGATCGATTCCAACGGCAACGTGACGGTGAACGATTCGACGCTTCTGACGAGCCATCACTCGCTGACGCGGGAGAGCGACAGCGCCTATCGCACGCTGAGCCTGGGCGACACGGGTCTGGCCGTGCAGTCGCTGCAGACGCGGCTTTCGGAGCTGGGGTATTATACCGCCGGCGTGTCCGGCATCTTCGACGCGGCCACGGAGACGGCGGTCAAGCGCTTTGAGCAGACCTACGGCATCATGCAGACGGGCATCGCCACGCCGGCGTTTCAGACGAGGCTGTTCGCCGCCGCGGCGGTGAGCTACGGCAGCGCGGACTACGACACCGCCGTGGTTTCCCAGTACACGACGCTTCAGCGCGGCGCGGTGGGCAGCTCGGTCTACGCGCTTCAGCATCGGCTGCGCGAGCTGGGCTATCCCATCCGCGAGCTGACGGGCGTGTACGACGAGGACACGGAGAAGGCGGTGCAGCTGTTCTATCAGGCCTACGGGCTGGAGCCGCAGACGGTGGCGTACATCGCGCTGCAGAAGGAGCTCTATGCCGACAACGCGCGGCCCTACACCGTGGACGGACAGGTGCAGACCGTCGACGAGGACGAGACCACCCTCAGCGCCGGCAAGGTGGGCACGCAGGTCATGCAGATTCAGAACCGGCTGATCGCACTGGGCTACATGCACGCCACGGCTTCGGGCATTTACGACACGGAGACCGAGGCCGCGGTCAGGCTCTTTGAGGAGGCCTGCGGCGTGGAGGCGACGGGCAGGCTGCCCTACGCCCTTCAGGCCATTCTGCTGTCCGACGAGGCGCCGGCCTACGGCTCGACCTACGTGGCGCAGGAGAAGGAATACACGGTTCTGTCCGAGGGGGCGGCCGGCGACGCGGTGACGGCGCTGCAGAACCGACTGATCGCGCTGGGGTACGCCTCCGGATCGGGCAACGGATCCTATGGCGCGGAGACCGCCGCCGCGGTGAAGCTGTTCCAGAGATACAACAATCTGGAGCAGACGGGCGTGGCGGACGCGGCGACGCAGGCCGCCATGGACTCGCCGGTGGCCATCACCTATCAGGACGTGCTCAACGGCGTGACGAGCCACGAAAACGTGCAGGCGGCGGCTACGCCCACCCCGGAACCGGCGATGGACACCGTTTCCGACATGCGCACGCTGTCCGCGGGCATGACCGGCGACGACGTGCTGGAGGTGCAGACGCGGCTGAACGCGCTGAAATACGACTGCGAGACGGACGGAACCTTTGGCGAAGCCACCGCCCAGGCCGTGCGCGACTTCCAGTCGGCCATCGGCATGCCTCAGACCGGAGAGGTCACGCTTTCGCTGAAGCAGTATCTCGGCAGCAAGGCCGCGCCGCAGAAGGGCATCACGATGTACAAGTCCACCCAGACCTTCGCGACGCTGCGGCGGGGCGACACGGGCGAGAGCGTCACCAATCTGCAGAAGAAGCTGTGGGAGCTGGGGTATCTTCTGACCGAGGACGTACAGGACAGCATCGGAACCTATCACGACAAGACCGCCGAGGCCGTGGCCGCCGCGCAGCGCGCGCTGGAGTTCGCCGAGCCCGACGGCGTGGCGACGGCGGAGCTGCAGTGCTTCCTGTTCTCGGATTATTCCAAGTATATCAAGAAATAAAGGATGAAGATTGGAGCGCCGCCCGCGCAGATGCGCGGGCGGCGGTTTTTGTGTTTTGGGGAAAACAAAAGGCAGCGCGACTGCGCGAAGGAAGGTTTTGCGGGAAGGAAAAAGATGGAGCGGCGGGCGGGCCGGTGAAAACACGTGCCGGACGAGAGGGCGCGCGTTTGCTTTTTTGCGCGATTGCATTTTTCCATTTTGGACGCGGGCGTATGCTTTGCGGTGGTTTGGCGGAAACTGTGCTTCGAAGGGAGCGATGCGTTTTGATGAAGATTCGGTCGGTGCGCGGATGGCAGGTTTTTGATTCCCGGGGGAATCCCACGGTGGCGGCGGAGGTGCGTCTGGAGGACGGGAGCGCGGGCGTGGGCGCTGCGCCGTCGGGCGCGTCCACCGGAAGCCGGGAGGCGCGGGAGCGTCGGGACGGCGGTCGGGCCTATTTTGGAAAGGGTGTGAGCGAGGCCGTGGGCGCGGTGAACGGCGAGATCCGGCAGCTGCTGGCAGGCGTGGACGCCTGCGACCAGCGGCGGGTGGACGAGCTGCTCATCGCCGCGGACGGAACCGGCGACAAGTCCCGGCTGGGCGCGAACGCAATGCTGGCGGTTTCACTGGCGGCGGCGGACGCGGCGGCCAACGCGCTGCGCGTGCCGCTGTATCGATGGCTGGGCGGCGCACAGGCGGCGCAGCTGCCCTGTCCGATGATGAACGTGCTCAACGGCGGCAGGCACGCCGACAACAATCTGGACATTCAGGAGTTCATGCTGGCGCCCGTGGGGGCGGAGGACTTCGCCGAGGCCATGCGCATGGGCGCGGAGTGCTATCAGGCGCTGAAGGCGATTCTGACGGAGGAGCATCGCTCCACAGCGGTGGGCGACGAGGGCGGCTTTGCGCCCGATCTGGACGGGGACGCGCAGGCGCTGTCGCTGCTGATGCGCGCCATTGAGCGCGCGGGCTGGAAGCCCGGCGAGGAGGTGGCGCTGGCGGTGGACTGCGCGGCCAGCGAATGGCTGGACGGCGGCGGGTATTTTCTGCCGAAAAAGGGCGAGAGGCGCACGCGGGACGAGCTGATCGGGTATTACGAGGCGCTGGCTGGGGATTTTCCGCTGGTTTCCATCGAGGATCCGCTGGGGGAGGAGGATTTCGAGGGCTTCCGCGAGCTGACCGAACGGCTGGGAGAGAAGCTGATGGTGGTGGGCGACGATCTGTTCGTGACTCACGCCGAGCGGCTGATGCTGGGCGCGGCGGAGGGCGCGGGCAACGCCATTCTGGTCAAGCCCAATCAGGTGGGAACGCTCACCGAGACGCTGGACGCGGTGCGCACGGCGCGGCAGGTGGGCTACGCCGTGATTCTGTCCCACCGGAGCGGGGACACGGAGAGCGCGTTTCTGGCCGATCTGGCCGTGGCGGTGAACGCCGACTACATCAAGTCCGGCGCGCCGTGCCGGTCGGAGCGGCTGGCGAAGTACAACCGGCTGCTGCGGATTGAGGAGGATCTGGAGGGGAGCTGAGGGGTTTACGGGCAGGGGGAGCTCGAAGCGCTGGAGCGTGCGGGAAGCTGTGCGCCGAGGGACGCTTGGAGCCACGCGGGCGATGGAGAGCGCTCAGCTGAAGTTCGCGGGATAGCTGTGTGTGGGCGCATTTGGAACGGCGCAGGCGATGGAGAGAGCGCGCAAGGATGAAGCGTGCGGGAATTGTGCTGTGTGGGTGCGTCTGGAGCCGCACGGGCGACGGAGATATGCGTGGCTGAAGTGCTTTGGCGATTGAAAAAATGAAAGGCGGCCGCGAGGCAGGGTGCGCCGCGGCCGCAGGTTTTGGGTCAGGAGAGAGTCAGGGCGTATTCGGCTTCGTCTTCGTCGGACACGCCGGTGGGCTGGAAGCCGGCCTCGCGGTAGAGCTTCAGCGCGGCGGCGTTTTCATGATTGCAGGTCAGGGCGACGCGGCGGGAATCGCCGAAGGGCTGGGTGCGGATGTAGTCCAGCACGGCCTGAAGGGCGGCGCGGCCATAGCCGCGGCCCTGCCGGGATGCGTCGATCATCATGTGCCAGACGTCGTATTCGGGCACGTCGTAATCGTAGATGACCATGACGTAGCCGACCATGGCGTCGCCGTCGTAGATTCCGAAGGGCGTGCACTGGCGATAGTAGACGTAGGCCTGGGCGAGGCTGCGGATGGGATGGGAGACGAAGCGCTCCTGCCCCTCGGCCAGCCGGAGATGGAACGCGTCCAGAAAGTTGTTCTCGTCGATTTTGCGGAGCGTGACGGTCATGGGATTCTCCCTTCTGTCGGCGGAAGCGACGCAAGCGCCGTCCGGGCATTGGCTCGGGCGGCGCTGAGTGTTTTTGGGGAAATTACAGGCGGTCGTAGTGGTAGGTGACGGCGGCTTCGTCCAGCCACAGGTTGACGGCGGTTTCATAGGCCGCGTCCTTCGCGTCGTTCAGCGCGTCGGCTTCGACCTGATCGTGCACGTCCTCATAGGCCACCGCGCCGGCGGGGACGTCGGACATGTAGTAGATGATGTGCACGCCGTAGGAGCCGCGGACGGGCTCGCTGATGCCGCCGACGGACTCGATGGACATGGCTCCGTCGCGGAAGGCGGTGTCCCAGGAGGTGGATTCCGCACAGACGGCGTAGCCCTCGGTCTTGGTGGGCTCGTTCTGCATGCCGGGATCCTCGTTGTACTCGGCGATCAGGTCGTCGAAGGAGGTACCGGCGTTGAACTTGTCCACGACCTCCTGAGCCTTGGGCATGAGCTCCTCGTAGAGCGCGTCCAGATCGGCCTGAGCCGCGGCGAGGTCGGTTTCGATCTCCTCGCGGGTGCGGGGCGCTTCGGTCTCGGTCTCGGCTTCGGCGGTTGCCTCGGCCTCGGCGGGAGCCTCGGTGGCCTCGGGGTTGTCCAAAGCCTCCAGCTCGGCGTTCAGGTCGGAGATCATCTTGGTCAGCTCGGAATAGCGGGTGCTCTGGTCGTCGGTGAACTTGATGAGCACATGCTTGACCGCGCGGTAGCCCTCGGGATTCCACAGAATCTCGGCGCCGCTGCTGCGGGCGCTGGTGTAGGCGGAATCGGAGGCGTAGTTGGTCTCGTCGTCGGCGACCTTCTGGTCGTAGGCGGCCTTCACGTCGTCCTCGGTGACGGTCACTTCGGAGGTGACGGACTCGCGCAGGCGATCCTTGACGGCGCTGTCGGTGAGCTCCTTGAGGATCTGCTCCTGAGAGTAGCCGTTCTCGTTGAGGTAGGAGATGGCGGAGTCGCGGACGGTGTCCTCGGCATAGCCGTTTTCGAGCATGGAGGAGGAGACGCTCTCGATATAGGTCTCGAAGTTCTTCTCGGCTTCAGAGGCAAGGGTGGCCTGAGTCTCTTCGTCCAGCTGATCCAGACCCAGCTCTGCCGCCTTCTGCAGCGTCACCGCGTCGCGGACGAGGCTCTGGACGATCTGCTGCTTGATCTGGGCATCGTAGCCGTACTGAACCAGATCGATGCCGTACTGGGAGTACATGCTGGCGGTGAGCTCGTACTCCTCCATGACCGCGTCGCGGAAGATCACGCCGTCGGTGTACTCGGCGATGACCTGCGCGTCGTAATAGGGCTTGTACTTCTTAACCTCGGCCTCCAGCTCGGCGATGCGGGCGTTGGCCGACTCCAGATCAGGCTCGGCCAGTGCGGCGGCGCCGCAGAGAACCAGCGCCAGAACGAGGCACAGGATTTTCTTGATGGACATGTGTTTTCCCTCCAAATTTTATTTCCGCAATGCGGAACTGAACTGATTATAGCACAGTCGGGCCGAAATGTACATTGCCGCGGCGGCAGTTTCGGCCGAATTTATGATTTGTTCATAGTTTTGGGACGCATTGGTTAAGGCAGGCGGCTCTGAAAGCCCACGGCCAGGCCGAGGATGCGGATGGAATCGCAGTCCGGGCAGGTGAACAGCATGGGCGGGTACTTGGAGTTCTCGCTGAGCAGCTGAAGGCCGTTGGGCACGTGGTAGACGCGCTTGAGCGTGGCGGAATCGTCCACGATCACCGCGGCGATCTGGCCGTCGTCCACGTCGTCCTGCCGGCGGATGAACACCAGATCGCCGTCGCGGATGCGCGCGCCGATCATGCTGTCGCCCGCCACGCGCAGCGCGAAATCGCAGGCGACGTCCGCCGCGTCGGTGATCTCCAGCTCCTCCTCGCAGAGGATGGGCCGGCCGGCGGCGATGCTGCCGAGGACGGGGATTCTCCGGCGGGTGACGGGCACGAGCACGTCGCGCTCCATCAGGCGATGCTCTGTGGGGGCGTATTCCGCCAGACGGTACACGCCGGGGATGTCCTCCGGGCGGCTCATCAGCGTTTCCACCGGGCAGCCCAGCGCCTCGGCCAGGCGGCGCAGCGTGCCCGCCGTCGGGTTGCGCGTCGCGCCGTTGAGGAGTTTGTTGATGGTTCCCTTGGGCACGCCCGAGCGCTCGGACAGCGCGTCGGTGGTCAGCCCGTTCTGGGATTTGAGCAGCATCAGCTTCTGGCGAAGTTCCATGGTGGAGTCCTCCTTTCTATTGCCCTATAAAAGTATTATACAGGAAAACGAGAAACGACGCAAGAAAGAAATTAACCGAAAACGGTAAAATATACGATTATTATATTGACATGCACGGTTAATTATGATATTCTTGTGCTAAGGAATTTGGTTACACGGAAAAGGAGGACGACGAATGGACAAACGGGACTGGGTGGCGAGACTTTCACAGCTGGGATGTCTGAAGCGCGAGGTGGACGAGCTTTCGCAGCGGATCGCGCGGCTGGAGACCGAGGCGATGGGCGGCGTGGGGCGCATCACCGGCATGCCCGGGGCGCGGCGGACGACAGATCGGACGGCGGAGTTCGCGGTGCGGCTGGCCGAGGTGCGCGGGCGGATGGAGCGGCGGCGGCTGGACTGCATGGAGGAGCTGGGGCGGCTGTACGCGTTCATCGACGACGTTGAGGACAGCCGGCTGCGGCTGATTCTGTCGGCGCGGTACATCGACGGGCTGTCGTGGCAGGCCATTGCGTTTCGCATCGGCGAGACGGACGAGCAGGTGCCGCGGCGGCTGCACAACCGGCTGATTCAGCAGAAAATTCTCGAAAATGCGAAATTTGACGAAAATGACGAACAGAGCGTGCTATAATGGCACCATCAAAGGAGCGGACAGCCGGACGGGGCGTTCGCTCCTTTGATTTGGGAAGATTTTTTCAAGAAGGGGGAGACGGAATGGAGAAGAAGCTGACCGAGAGGCAGAGGCGGTTCGCCGACGCGTATCTGGAGCTGGGCAACGCCGCGAAGGCCGCCGAGCGCGCGGGCTACAGCCCCGGCTCGGCCGGGAAGGTGCGCGCGCAGCCGGCGGTGAAGGCGTATCTGGAAAAGCGGCTGAGCGAGCTGGACGCGAAGCGCGTGGCCTCGGCCAACGAAGTGCTGGAATACTGGACGCGGGTGATGCGCGGCGAGGAGGGCGGCGGCGGGCAGGCCGCCATGAAGGCCGCCGAGCTGCTGGGCAGGCGGATGGGCCTTTTTTCCGAAAGCGTCGAGCGGCCCGAGGCGCCGGTGATTGTGGACGACGTGCCGGGCGGAGAAGAAGGCGACGGGTGAATGGACGGGCAGGTGAGGCTTTCGGAGCTGATCGCGCCCGTTTTTTATGACCTGCACCGGGATTTTCAGCGCGGCGGGCACGCCGAATACTGGCTGAAGGGCGGGCGCGGCTCGGCCAAGTCCAGCTTCGCGTCCGTGGAGGTGGTGCTGAGCATTCTGAAAAACCCCGACGTGAACGCCGTGGTGTATCGGAAGGTGGCGGCCACGCTGCGGGAGTCGGTGTACGAGCAGATCAGCTGGGCCATCGGGCGGATGGGGCTGAGCGAATGGTTCCGGTTCCGGCTTGCGCCGCTGGAGATCGACTATCTGCCCACGGGGCAGCGGATTCTGTTCCGCGGGGCGGACGATCCCGGAAAGTCGAAGTCCATCAAGCTGGCGAAGGGGTACTTCGGGCTGCTGTGGTTCGAGGAACTGGCGGAGTTTTCCGGCATGGACGCGGTGCGCTCCATCAAGGCTTCGGTGCTGCGCGGCGGGCCGTCGAGGGTGATCTATACCTACAATCCGCCCCGGTCGCCGCGATGCTGGGTGAACGAGGAGGCGCGGGTGGTGCGAAGCGACCGGCGGGTGCACGAGAGCAGCTATCTCGACCTGCCGCCGCAATGGCTGGGCGAGGCGTTTCTCAGCGAGGCGGAGCAGCTGCGGCGCGTGAACGAGCGGGCGTATCGGAACATGTATCTGGGCGAGATCACCGGCTCGGGCGGGCAGGTGTTCGACAATGTGGCGCTTCGAAGGCTGAGCGACGAGGAGCTGGATGGTCGGGCGTACTGCGGGCTGGATTTCGGGTTTGCCGCGGATCCCGACGCGTTCATCCGGGCGGTCTACGACCGGAAGCGGGGCGTGCTGTGCGTGGCGGACGAGTTCCGCGGTGTGCGGACGACGGCGGAGCGGCTGGCCGGGGAGGTGAGCCAGAGGGCGGGCGGAGAGGTCGTGCGCTGCGACTGCGCCGATCCGCGGATGATCGCGCAGCTGCGCGAGCGCGGCGTGATGGCCGTGCCGGTGAAGAAGGGCGCGGGCAGCGTGACCGTGGGCGTGCGATGGCTGCAGGAGCAGAGCCGGATCGTGATCGACCCGGAGCGGTGCCCCAACGCGGCGCGGGAGTTCGTCGGCTACGAGTACGCGGCCGACGGAAACGGCGGGTTTCTGCCGGAGCTGCCCGACCGGGACAACCACTGGATCGACGCGCTGCGCTACGCCATGGAGCCGGTGATTCGCGGAAAGAGCGCGCGGACGGTGGATCGGGCGAGCGTGGGGATGGAGTGAGGAGGGCGGCTGGCCGGGATTCAGGGCAACGCCGCACAATTCGGCGGTGCGTCAGGCTCTGTCTTTTCCGCCATCTGCGGCATGCA
>USDD01000033.1 GCA_900553265.1 uncultured Eubacteriales bacterium | reverse complement strand
GCGCAGCCCGGTCAGGGCGGCGGTCGTCCCGGCGGATTCGGCGGCGGAGCGAGCCGTCCCGGCGGCGGCTATGGCCGCAGCAAGATGCCCGACCTCGTGCCCGCCGTGGAGAAGGAGCGCGTCTCCAATTACGATCCCAATAAGAAGCAGTACGTTCGCCAGAACGATCCCGAGCGCGCCGCCAACCGCAACAATCGCCGCCGCGACAGCGGCATGATGAACGGGGGCATGGACGACGAGTTCGTGCGCGGCAAGAAGAAGAAGAAGGCCGCTCAGAAGACCTTCATCGAGCCGGTGAAGATCGAAAAGGCGGTTATGACGGCTGAGACGATCACCGTTCGCGATCTGACCGAGCGCATCGGCAAGCCCGCGGGCGAGATCATCAAGAAGCTGATGATGCTCGGCATCATCGCCACCATCAACAACGAGCTGGACTACGACACCGCCAGTCTGGTTGCGTCCGAATTCGGCGTGGAGCTGGAGCTGAAGCTGCACGAGACCGCCGAGGACGCGCTGGAGAAGGAGGACGTGGAGGACGCTGAGACCGATCTGGTGCCGCGTCCGCCGGTCGTGACCATCATGGGCCACGTCGACCACGGCAAGACCTCGCTGCTGGACTACATCCGCAAGACTCGCGTGACCGCGGGCGAAGCGGGCGGCATCACCCAGCATATCGGCGCGTACACCGTCGATCTCAAGGGCCAGCAGATCACCTTCCTGGATACCCCCGGCCATGAGGCCTTCACGTCCATGCGCATGCGCGGCGCGCAGGCCACGGACATCGCGGTTCTGGTGGTCGCTGCCGACGACGGCGTGATGCCCCAGACCATTGAGGCCATCAGCCACGCCAAGTCCGCGGGCGTGCAGATCATCGTCGCCATCAACAAGATCGACAAGGTCGGCGCGAACATCGAGCGCATCAAGCAGCAGCTGACCGAGTACGAGCTGGTCTGCGAAGAGTGGGGCGGCGACACCATCATGGTTCCCGTTTCCGCCGTCACCGGCGAGGGCGTGGAGCAGCTGCTGGAAATGATTCTGCTGGTTGCCGAGGTGCAGGACTATCGCGCCAATCCCAACCGCAAGGCGCGCGGTATCATCATCGAAGCGCGTCTGGACAAGGGCCGCGGCCCGGTGGCCACGGTTCTGGTCAAGAACGGTACGCTCCGGGTGGGCGACACCATCGTCGCCGGCACGGCTTACGGTCGCGTCCGCGCCATGACCAACGACCGCGGCGAGCGCGTCAAGACGGCGGGCCCGTCCGATCCGGTGGAGGTCATCGGCTTCAACGACGTTCCCGACGCAGGCGATACCATCACCGCGGTGGATGACGACAAGCTGTCCCGTCAGGTCGCCGAGGAGCGCAAGGACAAGCTGCGCGCGGCACTGATTAAGGATCAGACCAAGACCACGCTGGACGATCTGTTCAGCCAGATTTCCGCGGGCCAGATCAAGGATCTGAACATCATCATCAAGGCCGACGTGCAGGGCTCTGTTGAGGCGGTGCGTCAGTCGCTGGAGAAGCTCAGCAACGACGAGGTGCGCGTGCGCACCATCCACGGCGGCGTCGGCGCGATCACCGAGACCGACGTGATGCTCGCCTCCACGGCCAACGCCATCATCATCGGCTTCAACGTCCGCCCGGACAACAACGCCCGCGAGATGGCCGAGCGCGAGAAGATCGACGTGCGCCTCTATCGCGTCATCTATCAGGCAATCGAGGACGTGCAGAACGCCATGAAGGGCATGCTCGCCCCGAAGTTCAAGGAGGTTCTGCTGGGTCACGCCACCGTCCGTCAGACCTTCAAGGTCTCCGGCGTGGGAACCATCGCCGGCGCTTACGTCACCGACGGCAAGATCGCGCGCAACGCGCAGATTCGTCTGCTGCGCGACAACGTGGTGGTGCACGAGGGCAAGATCGATTCTCTGAAGCGCTTCAAGGACGACGCCAAGGAAGTCAACGCAAACTACGAGTGCGGCATCGGCATTGAAAACTACAATGATGTGAAGGAAAACGACGTCATTGAGTGCTTCGTGATGGAGGAAATCGAGAAATAAATCGCATTTGGGCACACATAACGGGCGTTCGCTGAACGCCCGTTATCGCGTAAAGAGGAGGATAAAATGGCTTCTTTTGAACGAATTGACCGAATTTCGCAGGAAGCGCAGCGCAATATCGATTCGATTATCCGCGACGACCTGAACGATCCGCGCATTCGCGGAACGTGGTCCATCGTGCGCTGCGAGGTCACACGCGATCTGCGCTACTGCAAGGTGCGCATTTCCATTCTGGAGGAGGACGTTCGCAGGGACATGATGGCGGCGCTGCAGAAGGCCGCGGGCTTCGTGCGCCGCGAGCTGGGCCATCGCATGGATCTGCGCTACACGCCGGAGATTCTCTTTGAACTGGATACGAATATCGAGTACGCGGCCAAGATCGACCGCATGCTGAAGGAGTCGGAAGGCCATGGAGCATCGAGCGACGACTGACGAGCTGGCGCGCTGGCTGGCCGCGCGGGAGGACTTCGTGATTCTCGGGCACGTCATGCCCGACGGCGACGCGATGGGCTCCTGCATCGCCATGGCGCTGGCGCTGCGGGCCATGGGCAAGCGCGCCGTGGTCTGCCTGCCCGGCGGCGCGCCGAGAATCTATGCAAAATACGCCCATGCCGACGAGGTGCTGCGCTCGGAGGACGCGCTGCCCTTCGAGCCGAAGACGGCGCTTTCGCTGGACGTGTCCGAGATCGAGCGCCTGGGCGACGGACGGCGGCTGTTTGAGGGCTGCGCGGAGAAGGCCATGGCCGATCATCATGCCACGAACCCCGGTTTCGGCGACGTATGGTACGTCGACGGCCATGCGGCGGCCACGGGAGAGATCGTGCTGGAACTGATCGAAAAGCTGAAGGTTGCGTTGACGCAGGACATGGCGCAGTGGCTCTACATCGCCATCTCCACCGACTGCGGCCAGTTTGGCTATTCCAACACCCGGCCGGAGACGATGCGCGCCGCGGCGAAGCTGATGGAGACGGGCATCGACGTGTCCCGTCTGGTGCGCGAGCTGTATCACACCCGCTCCCGGGCGCGGACGCAGCTGCTGGGCGCGGTGCTGGCGCAGCTGCACGTCTCGGAGGACGGAAAAATCGCATGGTCGAAGCTGACGCAGGCGATGCTCGATTCCACCGGTGCGCTGCGCGAGGACAACGAGGGCGTCGTCAACTATCTGCTGGAGATCGAGGGCGTGGAGATCGCCCTTCTGGCGGAGGAGCGCGGCAGCGCGTCCAAGTTTTCGCTGCGCTCCAAGGAAAAGGTGGACGTGGCCGCGCAGGTGGCTGCGCCGCTGGGCGGCGGCGGTCATGCGCGCGCGGCGGGCTGCACGCTGCAGACGGATTTGGACAGCGCGCTGGAGACGATGCTGAAGCAGGCGCGCGCGGCGCTGGAGCAGACGGGAGAGGTGCAATGAACGGCTTTCTGATCGCCAACAAACCCACGGGCATGACCTCGTCCAATCTGGTTGTGTTCGTGCGCAGGCGTCTGCCCAAGGGCACGGCCATCGGCCACGGCGGCACGCTGGACCCCGAGGCCTCGGGCGTGTTGCCCATGTGCATCGGCAAGGCGACGCGCCTGTTCGACTATATCATCGACAAGAAAAAGACCTATGTGGCTGAGCTTCAGCTGGGGCAGGTCACGGACACTCAGGACGCGACGGGTACAGTGCTGGAGGAAAAGCCGGTGCGCGCGGCGCAGGCGGAGCTGGAGGCGATTTTGCCTGAGTTCGTCGGCGAAATCGAGCAGACTCCGCCCATGTATTCCGCCATCAAGCGCGACGGCAAGCGCCTGTATCAGCTGGCGCGCAAGGGCGAAACCGTTGCGCTGGAGCCGCGCAGATGCCGCGTGGACGACGTACGGCTGCTGGAAAAGTGCGGCGAAAACCGCTATCGCATCCGCGTGGACTGCGGCAAGGGCGTGTACATTCGCACGCTGTGCCACGACATCGGTCAGCGGCTGGGCTGCGGTGCGCACATGGCGACGCTTGAGCGCACGGCCGCGGGCGTGTTCACGCTGGAAAACGCGCTGACGAAGGAGCAGATCGACGCGCTGAGCAGCGAAGGCCGGCTGGAGGAAGCGCTTCTGCCGCTGGACGCACCGCTCGGACACCTGCCGGCGCTGCATGTGGGTGAGGAGGCGCGGCACGCCGTGAAGAACGGAAATCCGCTGAAGGCGCGATGGCTGGATCGGCCCGCGCCGCAGGACGCGGACGCGGTGCGCGTCTATCTCGGCGACGCGTTCGCGGGCATCGGTCAGCCGCAGCACGACGGCTCGGTGCGCTTCCGCGCGATGCTGCTGGAGGAAGAACCATGATCGTGCTCGGCAATGCCGCGCAGTTTCCGGGCACGGCCTCCGTGGCGGCGCTGGGCATGTTCGACGGCGTGCATGTCGGGCATCAGAGCCTGATCCGCCGGGCGGTGGCGCTGGCGAAGGAGTTGAACGCAAGCAGCGTGGTCTGTACCTTCGACCGCCATCCGCTTTCGCTGATCTGCCCGGAGCGCGCGCCGAAGCCGCTGCGGACGCTTCAGGACAATCTGAAGCAATTCGAGCGCCTCGGCGCGGATTACGCGCTGGTGGAGCCCTTCAGCCGCGAATTTTCCGAGCTTTCGCCGGAGAACTATCTGCGCGCGCTGGTGAAGAATCTGCGGGCGAAGGCGTTGGTGGTGGGCGAGAATCACACTTTTGGCCGGGCCGGTCGGGGCGACGCGGCGCTGATTCGGCACATGGCGGACGAGCTGGGTTATCGCGCCGTGGTCGTGCCGTCGGTGATGGACGGCGAGCGCATGGTATCGTCCACCTATATTCGCGAGCTTCTGCGCGACGGCGAGACGGAGCATGCCCGCCGGCTGCTGGAAATCGCGCCAGATGGAGAGAAAAAGCCGGTCTGACGACGCGCAGACCGGCTTTTCGGTGCAAATGTAAACGCAAAATTGCTTGACGAAGCGGCAAAGAGAATTGTATAATGAAGCGATACGAAGGAAAGAAGGGGAAGGCATGGATGCACAGAAGGCGGCGCGGGTGATGGACGAGCTGGCGAAGCTCTACCCGGAGGCGAGGCCGGAGCTGCACTTTTCCAATCCCTTCGAGACATTGATTGCCACCATTCTCTCGGCGCAGTGCACCGACCGGCGGGTCAATCAGGTGACGGCGAAGCTGTTCGCCCAGTATCCGGACGCGTTCGCCATGGCGAAGCTGTCGCCGGAGGAGCTGGAGCCGCTGATCCGCGAGTGCGGACTCTATCACAACAAGGCGAAGAACATCGCCGCGGTGTGCCGGGCGCTGACGGAGCATTACGGCGGCGAGGTGCCCAATACTCGGGAAGAGCTGATGAAGCTGCCGGGCGTGGGGCAGAAGACCGCGGGCGTGGTGCTGATGGCCGCGTTTGGGGATCCGCAGATTCCAGTGGACACCCACGTCTTTCGCGTGTCCCGGCGCATCGGCCTGGCCGACGCGGGCACGCCGGAGAAGGTGGAGCTTCAGCTGCGCGCGCTGCTGCCGAAGGAGATCTGGACCTTCGGGCATCATCTGCTCATCTGGCACGGCCGCCGCTGCTGCGCGGCGCGAAATCCGGCCTGCGAGCGCTGCCCGCTGAACGAGGAGCTCTGCGAAAGGCATATGGAGAGCGACGAGAAATCATCGAAATAGGAGAAGACGATGGCACTGTTTGTAGATGTAGTCAATATCACGGTCAAGGCCGGCGACGGCGGAAACGGCTGCGTGTCGTTCCACCGGGAGAAATTCGTGCAGGCCGGCGGGCCTGACGGCGGCGACGGCGGGCGAGGCGGCGACGTGATCTTCGTGGCCACCGAGCGCATGCATACGCTGATGGATTTCCGATACACCCGCAAGTTCACCGCCGGCAACGGCGAGGATGGCAGCGCCAACCGCAAGACCGGCAAGTCCGGCGCGGACGCGGTGATTCAGGTGCCGCCGGGAACGGTGGTGCGCGAGCGCGCCACGGGCAGGCTGCTGCTGGATCTCTACGAGCCCGGCGTGGCCAAGACGCTGGTGCATGGCGGCAAGGGCGGCTTCGGCAACCAGCATTTCGCCACGCCCACGCGTCAGGCTCCGCAGTTCGCCAAGCCCGGCGAAAAGCGCGAGATCATCGAGCTGACGCTGGAGCTGAAGTCCATCGCCGACGTGGGTCTCGTGGGCTTCCCCAATGTGGGCAAATCCACGATTCTGTCCGTGGTGACGGCGGCACGGCCGAAGATTGCCAACTACCACTTTACGACGCTTCAGCCGAATCTGGGCATCGTCAAGCTGGATTCCTACAGCTTCGTACTGGCGGACATTCCGGGTCTGGTGGAGGGCGCCAGCGAGGGAGTGGGCCTCGGACACGCGTTTCTGCGCCATGTGGAGCGCACGCGGATGCTGCTGCACGTTCTGGACATCGCCGGCAGCGAATGCCGCGATCCGCTGGAGGACTACGACGCGATCATGAAGGAACTGGAGGCCTACGGCGACCTCCGCAATCGCCCGATGATCGTGGTGGCCAACAAGATGGATCTGCCCGGCGCGGAGGAGAACCTCGCGCGCCTGCACGAAAAGCTGGACGGCACGGGCATTCAGATCTTCCCGGTCTCCGCGGCGACGAATCCCAATTTCCGGGAGCTGCTGTACGCCACTGTGCGCATGCTGGATCAGTGCCCGCCGGCGGAGCCCTTCTCCGAGGAGGAACTGGCCGAGCTGAGCGATTTCGAGAGCGAACCGTTCACCGTGGAGGTGGAGGACGGCGCGTACTTCGTCTCCGGCCGGGAGATGGATCGCCTGATCGCCTCGGTGAACTTCGACAGCGAGGATTCGCTGAATTTCTTCCATCGTTCGCTGCGCCGCATGGGCGTGATCGACGCGCTGCGTGAAAAGGGCGCGCAGGAGGGCGACACCGTCGTCATCGGCGAGATGGAATTCGACTTTGTGGAATAAACGGAGGAAGAGAATATGACGACGAAACAGCGCGCCGCGCTTCGATCCATGTGCAACACGATGGAGCCCGTTCTGCAGATCGGCAAGGACGGCATCACCGACAATCTCGTCAAGCAGTGCTGGGACGCGCTGGAGGCGCGGGAGCTGATCAAGGTCAACGTGCAGAAGAACGCGCCCTACACCGCCCGCGAGGCCTGCGAAGCGCTCTGCGCCCGCGTGCACGCCGAGCCGGTGCAGACCATCGGCAATCGCTTCTCGATTTATCGCCAGGCGCGGGAAAACTCAAAGATTCACCTCGACGAGCTCTGAGCAAAGAGACAAAGCCAGCGTTCCGGTTCGGACGCTGGCTTTGCTGTGGGAAAAATGGGAATAGTTGCCGCACACGGGGAAAAAAAGACGACACGGCCGCGGAGGAAGCCGAATTTTTCATCCCGCCCGCCGCGCTCGGAGCGAAAGCCCGGCCAGCAGCAGATCGGCGGCGGCCAGCGCGAGGTACAGTGGATTTCCGCCGAGGAGATACAGCGCCAGAAGGAACAGCCCGAAGCCCGCGCTGCGCAGCCATGATCGGCGCTCGATGAGCGCGCGCAGACCGTCGACATAGCGCTTCATCCGCAGCTTCAGCCCGGCGTTTTCCGGAGCGGGCAGATCGGACGCGCGGATTCTGGAAATCAGAACCGGCGTGTCCACGAGCGTTACCGACGGCTCGCGAAGCGTTCGCGCGCAGGCCCGCGCCCGTCCGTCGGCGAAGCAGGTGGCGGCGATGGTCAGCGCTTCCTCGCCGCGATGGGCCTTCCACGCGGAGAACACGTCGTTCATGGTCAGCGTCGCCTCGGGCAGGCGCAGGACGCAGACCATCGGCGTTTTTGTGCCGAGCAGCGTCGCGATGTGCCGCCCCGCCTCGCCATCGCTTTCGCAGGCCCATGACCGCAGCAGCTGTTCGGCCTGAAAACGGCTCATGCGCGTGGGCAGGGCTTTCCCTCGGAGTATTCGCCGCCCGACGGCGAAGAGAAGCAGTGTCGCGGCGCAGGCCAGGGGAATTTGATGAAGCAGGCGGAGAAACAGCCCGTAGAAAAACGCGACGGCGGCGCAGAGCAGCGCCAGACGATCGATCCTCTTGCCCATGGAAATCCCTCCTCGGAGGAAGCCTTGCCGCCGCGCGCGGGAGATATACAGCTTTGGTGAACCTTTTTTGACGAACCATCGCCGCCGGGGCTTTTCAGAAGGCGCGTTTTCGTGTATAATGGAAGCGGAAGGGGGGAGTTCCCATGCGAATCGGCATCATGGGCGGCACGCTGGATCCGGTGCATAACGGCCATCTGGCCATCGCCGAGGCGGTGCGCGAGCGGTGCGGCCTGGATGAAATTCTGCTGCTCCCCGCGGGCGATCCGCCCCACAAGCGCCGCGAGGTCGACCGCTTCGACCGCCTTTGCATGGCGCGGCTGGCCGCGGAGGATTGCCCGGGCGTGGTGGCCTCGGACGAGGAGGTGCGCCGCGAGGGAACGACCTACACCGTGGACACGCTGCACGCGCTGCATCAGCGGCGGCCCGACGTGGAATGGGTCTACGTCGTGGGCGCGGACACGGTGCGCGTACTGGATCAGTGGCGATCCTTTGGCGAGGTGGCGCGGCTGTGCGCCTTCGCCGCGGTGGGCCGGCCCGGCGAGGATGGGCTTGCCGAAGAGGTGCGGCGGCTGGAGGTGGAATTCGGCGCGCGCATTCAGACGATGGATTTCGACGGGCCGGACATTTCGTCGTCGGAAATTCGACGGCGCGTGGCCCGCGGCGAATCCATCGACGGCCTGACACCAAAGAAGGTCGCCGATTACATTCGACAAAAGGGACTGTATCTGTGCGCGCTTTCGTGGAGCGAAATGGAAAAGCGCCTGTCCGGGCGGCTGAAGCCCTCGCGGTTTATCCATACGCTGGGCGTAGCCGCCACGGCGGAGCGCCTCGCGCCGCGATACGGCGTGGATCCGCAGCGCGCGCGGCTGGCGGGCATGCTGCACGACTGCGCAAAATCGATGCCCGCGGACGAGATGCGCGCGCTCGTTCGGGGGAACGTGCCGGATGCGGACGAGGCGGAGCTCGCCATGGAGCCGGTATTGCACGCGCCGGCGGGCATGGTCGTGGCCCGGGACGAGTTCGGCGTGCAGGATCCGGACGTGCTCAGCGCCATCCGCAACCACACGCTGGGCCGGCGGGGCATGTCGCCGCTGGAGACGCTGATCTTCGTTTCGGACTTTATCGAGCCGAACCGCGCGCCCTTCGAGGGACTGGAGGAGGCGCGGACGCTGGCGGAAACCGACCTTCGGGCCGCGGCGCGCCGATGCGCCGAGCTGTCCAACGATTTTGTCCTTCGCCGAGGGGGTCAGGTGCATCCCCGGACGGCGGAAATGCTGAAATATTGGGAGGAAAAAGAATGAATCCGAGAGAACTGGCTCTGAAAATTGCGGAAATTCTGGACAAAAAGGGCGCGATGGACATCGCCGTGCTGCAGGTGGATCATCTCACGTCCATCACCGACTACTTCGTCATCGCCACCGGCCGCAACGTGCAGGCGGTGCATTCCCTGTCCGAGGATCTGACCGATCGGCTGGCCGAGATGGACGTTCTGCCGCGCCGCAGCGAGGGGCTACGCGAATCGCGCTGGATCGTGCAGGATTACGCCAGCGTCATCGTGCACCTGTTCCATCCCGAGGAGCGCGCGTACTATAACATCGAGCGCCTCTGGCAGGACGGCACGAATCAGGTGGAGTTCGTCTCGATGGACGAGAAGAAATAATATAGGGAAAGCGCAGGGCAGAAGGAGATACAAGCGATGAGTGAGAAGCGAAACCATAAAATTTACAATCCGAAGATGGAATGCATGAGCCGCGACGAGCGCGCCGCGATTCAGAGCGAGCGACTGCGCGCGCTGGTTCGCCGCGAATACGACCACGTGGAGGTCTATCGCAGACGCATGGATGACAAGGGCGTGCGCCCCGAGGACATCCGCACCATCGAGGATATCCGCCTTCTGCCGTTCATGGAAAAGACCGATCTGCGCGATCAGTGGCCCTTCGGCCTGTTCGCCGTGCCCAAGCGCGACATCGTGCGCATTCAGGGCTCCTCGGGCACCACAGGACATCCCATCGTTTCGGGCTACACCCAGCACGATCTGGACGTCTGGTCGGAGATGATGGCGCGCACGCTGGCGGGCGCGGGCGCGGGTCCGGACGACGTCGTGCAGGTGGCCTACGGCCTCGGCCTGTTCACCGGCGGCTTCGGCGGCGTGCAGGGCGGCCAGCAGCTGGGCGCGATGGTCATTCCCATGTCCAGCGGCAACACCCAGCGCCAGATCATGATGATGCGCGAGCTGGGCACGACGGTGCTGTGCTGCACGCCGTCCTACGCGACCTATCTGGGCGAGACCATTCGCGAGATGGGGCTGGATCCGAAGAAGGATCTGAAGCTCAGGGCCGGCTGCTTCGGCGCGGAGCCCTGGACGGAGGCCATGCGCCGGCATGTCGAGGAGCTGCTGTGCATCGACGCGTGCGACATCTACGGCCTGACGGAGATCTGCGGCCCCGGCGCGGCGTTCGAATGTCTGGAAAAGCACGGCATGCACATCAACGAGGATCACATCTATCCCGAAATCGTGGATCCCGTCACCGGCGAGCCGCTGCCCTGCGGCCAGACGGGCGAGCTGGTGTTCACCACGCTGACCAAGGAAGGCACGCCCATGCTGCGCTATCGCACCCACGACCTGTGCCGGCTGGACGATTCGCCCTGCGCCTGCGGACGCACGACCATCCGCATGGGCCGTATCACCGGCCGCACCGACGACATGCTGGTCATCCGCGGCGTGAACGTGTTCCCGAGCCAGATCGAGTCCGTGCTGGTCAACGTCGAAGGCGTTGCGCCCCACTACATGCTCATCGTCGACCGCGTGAATTCCTCCGATACGCTGGAGGTTCAGGTGGAAATGACCGACGAGATGTTCTCCGACACCGTTTCGCACATCGAGCAGGTGCGCAAGACCATCACCGACCGCATCAAGTCCGTCGTCGGCATCGCCACCAAGGTCAAGCTCGTCGCGCCCAAGTCCATTCCCCGCTCCGAGGGCAAGGCCAGGCGTGTCATCGACAACCGCAAGCTGTGAAGAAGGAGGAGGAGCACACCATGTTCATCAAACAGATTTCCATCTTTCTGGAGAACGTCCCCGGCGCGCTGCGCGAAATGACTCATCTGCTGGGCGAGGGCGGCGTGGATTTGCTGGCGCTGTCCATCGCGGACACGGCCAATTTCGGCATCGTGCGCGTCATCGTCGCCGACCATCAGATCGACCCGGCGCTGGCGCTGCTGCGCGGCGCGGGCTACACGGCCAAGGTCAACAACGTGCTGTGCGTGGCGGTGGAGGATCGCCCGGGCGGCCTGTGCGACCTGCTGGAGGTCGTGGAGGCCAGCGGAAGCTCCGTGGAGTACCTCTATTCCTTCCTGCGCGGCACCGGCGAAAAGGCGCTGATGGTCTTCCGCCTGTCCGATCAGGATGCGTCGGCCCAGCGGCTGGAGCAGCAGGGCGTTCGCTTTATCGCTCAGGAAGAGATCGACAGAATGTAATAAAAGCATAATAAACGAGGGAGCATGCCGAATGGCATGCTCCCTCGTTGTCTTCCGATCAGAACTGGCGGAACAGTGCCGTCACCTTGCCCAGCACGGACACGGAATCGGCATAAATCGGTTCCATGGTGGCGTTTTCCGGCTGGAGGCGCACGCGCTCCGGTTCGTAGAAGATGCGCTTGACCGTGGCTTCGTCCTCGATCATGGCCACGACGATCTCGCCGTTTTCGGCGGTCTCCTGCTGGCGCACGACGATGATGTCGCCGTCGAGAATGCCCACGTCGATCATGCTTTCGCCCTGCACGCGCAGGCAGAACAGCTCGTCGCTGCCGAGCATCTCCTGGGGCAGCACGAGATACTCCTCGATGTTCTGGGTGGCGAGGATGGGCAGACCCGCCGTCACGCGGCCCACCAGCGGCACGCTGCGGCCGCGTCCCTGAGAGCCGTCCAGCACCTCCAGCGCCCGGGGCTTGGTGGAGTCCCGGCGGATCAGCCCCTGCTGCTCGAGGTGGTTCAGGTGGGCGTGCACCGTGGAGGTGGATTTCAGGCCCACGCCCGCGCAGATTTCGCGCACCGACGGCGGATAGCCCTTCATTTCGATCTCCCGTTTGATGAAATTCAGAATTTTCTGCTGGTTTTCCTGCGATGCGCGCATGGGAAGTTCCTCTCTTTGCTCATTTTTTTATACTCATTATACCACATTCATCGGGGAAATGCAAACATTTGTTCGAGAAAATAGACGGAAACGTTCGAATGTGACAAAATTCGAAAAAACCATGAATTTCGTGTCAAAATGTGGAATGAAAGACCTGGTTGTGGTATAATATGTCATACTGAGTGGTGAAAGGAGGGGAGACGCGTGGCCGAGACTGAATTTTCCGGAACTTATTCACATAACATTGATCCCAAGGGCCGCGTGACCATCCCCGCTGCCTATCGCGAAGCGCTGGGCGAGGAGTTCACCCTCGGTCTGAACAACGATTTCAGCGCTCTGGCGCTCTATCCGACGTCCGAATGGGACGAAATCAGCCAGCGGCTGAACAGAATTCCCGTCAGCGACGCGCGCGGCATGGCCTATGTGCGCCTGATTAAGGCGTTCTCCTTTCCGCATCAGAAGCTGGATGGACAGGGACGTGTGCTGCTGCCGGCGCTGCTGAGGCAGAAGGTGGGCATGGAGCGCGCCATCTGCTTCGTGGGCATCGGACGCTATCTGGAAATCTGGGACGAGGCCCGCTTCGCCAAGGTCTGCGCGCAGTCCGAGGAGAACATTGAGGATCTGATGTCTTACGTCAACGATCGCTATTACAGTCCCTCCGAGGGCTGACGTTCTACCGGGAAAGGCGGGGGAATAGAGTATGACTGGAGCATGGCAGGGGCAGACGCGCGTTCGCCGGGAGCGCCGGCTCACAAAGGTTCTGCTGATCGCGGCGGCGCTGGTGTTCTTCTGCGGCCTGTTTGGCCAGATCGCCCTGCGCGCGCAGCTCTCGGGCCAGAACAAACAGCTCGCGTCGCTGGAAAAGGAGATTCAGGCGCTGTCGGCAAACGCGGCAAATCTGGATCTGAGCATCAACCAGCGGCACAACCTCGACGAAATCGGCCGCAAGGCCATCCTGCTGGGCATGGAACAGCCCGACGAAAGCCGGCTGCGGGTGGTCAGTCTGCCCCAGGCTAATGGAGAAACTTCCGCGCAGACCGTCCTCAACGACGGTGGAGAAGAGAAAATCGGCTGATTTTTCTTGAGGCGGGGAGGGATGCGCTTGGTTCTGACCGGACCGATCATCCGTCGCCGCCTTGCGCTATGCATGGCCATCTTTCTGGGGCTGTTTCTGCTGCTGAGCGCGCGGCTGTTCGTGCTGCAATGTGTGGAAGCCGAGTCGCTGCAGCGGCGGGCCCAGTCCCAGTGGACGAGCGAGAGCGCCATACGCCCCACGCGCGGCCGAATCCTCGACCGCAACGGCGCGGTGCTGGCTCAGAGCGCCACGGCCTACACCGTGTGCGCCAGCCCGCGGCAGATTCAGGACGCGGCGGCGTTTTCGCAGATTCTCGCGCCGGTTCTGGACATGGAGCCGTCGGCGATTGAAAAAAAGGTCGCCGACAAGTCCAAGGGCGGCGTGACGCTCAAGCGTCAGATTACCCGGGAAAAGGCCCGGCAGCTTCGCGCCATGCAGGCCGAGCACCGGGGAAAGGGCTCCAAAAAGCTAAACGGACTGTATCTGGAAGAGGAGAGCAAGCGATACTATCCCATGGGCGCGTTCGCATCCCAGCTGATCGGGCTGACGACCATCGACGGCGTGGGTCAGGCGGGACTGGAGAGCGCGCTGGACAGCTATCTGTCCGGAAAGAGCGGGCGAATCCTCGACGAGATCGACGGCAAGGGTCGTCCGCTGGACTATGGCGCCAGCGAATATGTGGCCGCGGTGGATGGCGGCAGCGTCCGGCTGACCATCGACGCGTCCATTCAGAGCTTCTGCGAGCAGGCGGCGCGGGAAGCGCTGGCGGTCAACCGCGCCAAAGCCGTGCGCATTCTGGCCATGGATCCCCGGACGGGCGAAATTCTGGCCATGGTGAACAAGCCGGACTTCGATCTGAACGATCCGCCGCGCGGCGACGTTTCGACGCTGACCGAGCTTATGCGCAATCGCGTGCTCACCGACGCCTACGAACCGGGTTCGACGTTCAAGATTCTCACCTCGGCGGCGGCGCTGGACAGCGGCGTGGTCTCCACGGGCGAGGGATTTTACTGCTCGGGTTCCACCTACGTGGACGGAAGCCGCGTGCGCTGCTGGGGCAAGCCTCACGGCGCGGAGACCTTCGCAAAGGCGCTGCAGAACTCCTGCAATCCAGTCTTTGTGGAGATGGGCCTGCGGCTGGGAACCGAGCGGTTCTACGACTATCTCGAGGCCTTCGGCATTGGCTCGGAGACCGGCGTGGACGTTCCCGGCGAGGCCGGCGGCATCCTCATTCCCGAGAAAAAGGTCAAGCGCGTGGATCTGGCGCGCATCGGCTTCGGCCAGTCGGTGGCGGTCACGCCGCTGCAGCTGCTCAACGCGGTCTGCTCGGTGGTCAACGGCGGCAGCCGCATGAAGCCCTACGTGGTGTCCGAAATCACCGACGAAAGTGGCACGGTCATCGAGAAAAATGCGCCCACCGTGCTGAGCCATCCCATCTCCGAAAAGACCTCCGCCGCCATGCGGACGCTGCTGGAGGGCGTGGTGGAGGAGGGCGGCGGCAAGAACGCGCGCATCGCCGGCTATCGCATCGGCGGCAAGACCGGCACGGCGCAGGTCTATGTGGAAGGCGTGGTGTCCAGCGACACGCACATCGGCTCGTTTGTGGGCTTCGCGCCCGCGGACGATCCGCAGTTCGCGGTGCTGGTCATTGTGGAGGAGGCCGACGTGGCCGTCGACTTCGGCTCCCAGACCGCCGCGCCCTTCGCGCGGGACATTCTGGAAAAGACGCTGAATTATCTGGGCATTGCGCCCGAAACCAACGAAGAACCGCCGGCGGAGGTCGCCGTCCCCGATGTGGAGGGACTTACGCCGGACGAAGCGCAGAAGGCGCTCAAGGACGCGGGATTGAGCTGCGTCATGGATGGCGCGGGCGGCAGGGTGATCGGCCAGCTGCCGGCGGCGGGCGCAAGCCTCGCCGAGGGCTCGCTGGTGATGCTCTACGTGGACGGCCGCACGGCGGTGGAGGAAAACGCCGCGGTGCGGGTGCCCGACGTGACGGGCCTTTCCGTGGTGGAGGCCAACAAGCTGCTCAGATCCTACGGGCTGGAGATGCAGATCGAGGGCGGCGGCGTCGCCGTGTCCCAGTCTCCGGCCGCCGAAGAAGAAGTTTATCCCACTGCCGTCGTCCGGGTGACGTTCCAGTCGCCCTGACGCAGAGGCGGTTCAACAAGGATTACAGGGGGAAGCCGAATGAAGCTGAATGCGTTGACCCAGAGGGTTCCGGGTCTTGTGCGAATCATTGGAAGCGGAGACACGGAAATCTCCGCGGTCTGCTCCGATTCGAGAAAGGTGACGCCGGGCGCGCTGTTCTTCTGCACGCCGGGTCTGGTGCGCGACGCCCACGACTTTGCGCCGCAGGCGGTGGAGAAGGGCGCGGCGGCGCTGGTGGTGCAGCGCGAGCTGGGCGTGGACGTTCCGCAGGTGCTGGTGGAGGACGTGCGGCTGGCGGTTTCCTACATCGCCGCGGCGTTTTACGGCCATCCCGCCGAGCGCCTTCAGCTCATCGGCATCACGGGCACCAAGGGCAAGACGACCTCGAGCTTTCTGGTCAAGTCCATTCTGGAGGAGGCCGGGCGCAAGACAGGCCTGATCGGCACCGTCTGCTCCATGATCGGCGAGGAGGTCGTTCCGGCCAGCCTGACCACGCCGGATCCCATCGAGACCCAGCAGCTGCTGCGCCGCATGGCGGACGCGGGCTGCGAGTGTGTGGTGATGGAGGTTTCGGCTCACGCGCTGGCCATGCACCGGCTGGCGGGCATGCGCTTCGACGTGGGCGCGTTCACCAATTTTTCACAGGATCACCTGGATTATTTCCGGGACATGGACGAATACTTTGAGACGAAGATGCGCTTCTTCACCGGCGGCATGGTGGAGAACATCGTCTACAACGTGGACGACGAGCGCGTCGCTCAGGCCTTCGAGGCGCTGCCGGGCGAGAAAATGCGCGTCGGCATCCGCGAATCCAGCGACATCTACGCCAACGACATCGAGATTTCCGAGTACGGTTCCAGCTTCCTGATGACCTGGCACAAGCAGTTCCGTACCACCATCGCGCTGAAGCTGGCGGGCATCTTCAACGTCTACAACGCGCTGCTGGCGGCGGGCGTCTGCGTCTGCGCCGGCGTGGGCCCCGAGGCCATCCGCCGCGGGCTGGAGGACGTTCGCGCGGTGCCGGGGCGCATCGAGCTGCTGGAGACGGACACGCCCTATCGCGTGATTCTGGATTACGCCCATTCTCCGGACAGCCTGGAGAACATCCTCAAGGCCGTGCGCCAGACCACCAGGGGCCGCATGATCGCGCTGTTCGGCTGCGGCGGCAACCGCGACGCGGCCAAGCGCCCGCTGATGGGCGAGATCGCCGGCGAGCTGGCGGATTACTGCATTCTCACCAGCGACAATCCCCGCAACGAGGATCCCTTCGAAATCCTCAGGGAGATCGAGGAGGGCATTCGCCACACCGAGTGCGCCTATACCGTCATCGAAAACCGCCGCGAGGCCATCCGCGCCGCGCTGGAGATGGCGCGGCCCAGCGACGTGGTCGTGCTGGCGGGCAAGGGACACGAGACCTATCAGGAAATCAAGGGCGTGAAGCATCCCTTCGACGAGAAGATCGTCGTGGCGGAGCTGCTCAGCGAGCTTCGCGGCTAAGCGCGGAAAGTTTGGAGGAAACAGAAGATGCACAGACTGATTTGGACGGTCATCGCGGCCTTCGTGATGGCGCTGGTGTTCGGGCCGATTCTCATCCCGTGGCTGAAGAAGATCAAATTCGGCCAGACGATCTACGACCTCGGGCCGGAATCCCACAAGAAAAAGCAGGGCACGCCCACCATGGGCGGCATCATCTTCGCCATTCCGGCGCTGATCGCCGCGGCGGCGTTCGCCATCTACGGCGGAACGAACCGGCAGATGGGCCGGCTGGCGATGGTCGTCATCAGCGCGCTGGGCTTCGGAGCCATCGGCTTTGTGGACGACTTCATCAAGGTCAAGCTCAAGCGTTCGCTGGGCCTGACCCCCAGGCAGAAGCTGATTCCGCAGATCGTGCTGTCGGCGGTGCTGGCGGTCGTCGCCTATCGCTCGCAGGAGATTGGCTCCGGCCTGACGGTTCCATTCTTCAATGTGGAGTGGGATCTGGGCTGGGTATACATCCCGGTGATGATCTTCGTGCTGGTGGGCACGGTGAACTCGGCCAACCTGCTGGACGGTCTGGACGGCCTGCTGGCGGGCTGCTCGCTGTTCGATTTCGCCACCATGGCGCTGATCTGCGTGGCCATGGCCGCGGTGGATCCGGCTCAGTCCAATTCGCTTCTGAACGTGGCCATCTTCGCGGGCGCGCTGGTGGGCGCGCTGATGGGCTTTCTGCGCTTCAACGCCAATCCCGCGCGCGTGTTCATGGGCGACGTGGGCTCCTTCTTCATCGGCGGCGCGCTGGCCGGCATGGCGCTGGTCACGCGGCTGACTCTGTTGCTGCCCATTATCGCGCTGGCGATGCTGGTCTCCAGCCTGTCCGACATCATTCAGGTTTCCTACTTCAAATACACAAAGAAAAAGACCGGCACGGGCAGGCGCGTGTTCCGCATGGCGCCGCTGCACCATCATTTTGAACTCAGCGGCATGCCGGAGACACAGGTGGTGGCCATGTATTATCTGGTCACGGCGGCGCTGTGCCTGGTGTCTCTGCTGGGCTTTGTGGCATAATTCGACATTCGACAGGTGGCTGCTTGCGGCCACCTGATTCATTCAGAATCCAAAGACGGAGGGAAAAGTCATGGCGGTTCAAAAGGCGATGGTTCTGGGCATGGCGCGCAGCGGCATTGCGGCGGCGAAGCTGCTCCTGCTGCGCGGCGCGGAGGTCTGGGTCTGCGATACGAAAAAGCGCGAGGATTTCAACGGCGCGCTGGACGAGCTGGAAAAGGGCGGCGCACATCTGCTGCTGAACGAAAAGCACCCCGAGGAGCATCTCGCGGGGCTGGATCTGCTGGTGGTCAGCCCGGGCGTCCCGGTGGAGCATCCGGCGATCGAAAAGGCCAAGGCGCTGGGCGTGGAGGTCGTGGGCGAGATCGAGTACGCCTATCGCGAGTCCACGGGCCTTCTGCTGGCCGTGACGGGCACCAACGGCAAGACCACCACGGTGACGCTGCTGGGCGAAATCTTCAAAAACGCGGGCCGCACCACTCACGTGGTGGGCAACATCGGCACGCCCTATTCCGGCGCGGTGCCGGAAATGCGCCCCGGCGACGTGACGGTCTGCGAGATCTCGTCGTTCATGATGGAGACCTCCAGCCGGTTCCATCCCGCGGTTTCGGCGGTGCTGAACATCTCCGAGGATCACATGAACCGCCATCACACCATGGCGCGCTACATCGCCCTCAAGGAGCGCATCTTTGAAAACAGCGGCGCGAACGACTTCGTCGTGCTCAACTGGGACGATCCCGTGACGCGGGAAATGGCCCAGCGCGCGAAGTGCCAGGTCGTCTGGTTCTCTTCCCGGGAGGAGGTGCCCTTCGGCGCGTTTGTCCGGGACGGCAGCGTGGTGTTCGGCACGCCGGCGGAATGCTCGGTTATCTGCCGCGCCGACGAGATAACCATCCCCGGCGAGCACAATCTGCGCAACGCGCTGGCGGCGACGGCCATGGCCACGGTGGCGGGCATTCCCGCCGCGGTGATTCGCCACACGCTGCGCACCTTCCAGGGTGTGGAGCATCGCATCGAGTTCGTGCGCGAGCTGGACGGCGTGCGCTTCATCAACGATTCCAAGGGCACCAACGTGGACTCCACCATTCAGGCCGTGCGCGCCATGAAGCGCCCCACGGTGCTGATTCTCGGCGGCTACGACAAGCACTGCGATTTCACGCCGCTGGTGGAGGTCATCCAGGAGAACCCCATCGAGCGCATCGTGCTCATCGGCGCGACGGCGAACCAGATCGCCCAGACGCTGGACAAGTGTGGCTACACGGCCTACGAGCACTGCGGAACCGACTTCGAAAAGGCGGTGCGCCGGTCGTTCGAGCTGGCGGAGGAGGGCGGCAACGTGCTGTTCTCGCCCAGCTGCGCGAGCTTCGACATGTTCACCGACTACGAGGCGCGCGGGCGCATCTTCAAGGAGATCGTCGGCCGGCTGGAGAGCAAAAAGGCGTGATGCTCCGTCCCGTCGACGGGGCAAAGGATGCGCGCGGACACGCGCGAAGGAGAAGCCGGCTGCGCAGAATCGACGGCGGACTGGCCGTGACGTTCCTGCTGCTGCTGGCGTCGGGACTGGTGGTTCTCTACGCGGCGAGCTATTACAACGCGCAGGACGGCGGCAGCTCCCTCAGCGAGGTCTGTTCCCAGCTCATGGGCATGGGCGTGGGCTTCGCGGGCATGGCGGTGCTGCTGCGGCTGGACTATCACATTCTGCAGCGAAAGGAAATCTGCCTGACGCTGCTGGGCGTGAGCTTTCTGATGCTGACGCTGGTGGCGATTCCGGGCGTCGGCAGGATGCTCAACGGCTCGCGCCGCTGGCTGCGGCTGGGACCGGTGAGCTTTCAGCCGTCGGAGCTGGCGAAATACGCGGCGATACTGTTCATGGCCCGGGCGCTGAGCATGAAGAACCGCGATCCGCAGAGGTTCTTTACGGGGCTGGTTCCGCTGTTCGTCGTGCCGGGGGCGATGTTTCTGTTGATTCTGCTTCAGCCGAATCTGTCCACCGCGGG
This sequence comes from uncultured Eubacteriales bacterium, assembly GCA_900553265.1. Lineage (GTDB taxonomy): Bacteria > Bacillota > Clostridia > Christensenellales > Aristaeellaceae > Faecivicinus. The sequence continues at coordinate 4,652 of USDD01000033.1, read as the reverse complement.
CAGCATTCTCATCGTCTCAGCGGTGATGGTCATGTTGGCCGGCGCGCGGTGGAAGCATCTGGGCATGGTGGGAGCGGCGGGGCTTGCGCTGGGCACGTTCTACGCCCTGTCCGAGGACTATCGCCGGGCGAGGCTGTTCTCGTTTACCCATCCCTTTGATTTTCTGACCAACGAGGGCTATCAGCTCTCCCAGTCGCTGCTGGCCTTCGGCTCGGGCGGGCTGTTCGGCATGGGCCTCGGCCTTGGACGGCAGAAGTACGCGTTTCTGCCCTATCCGGAGTCCGACTTCATCTTTGCCGTCGTCGGCGAGGATCTGGGGCTGATCGGCTGCCTTTCGGTGCTTGCGCTGTTTGCGGCGTTCGTGTTTTTCGGGCTGCGCGTGGCCATCCGCTGCGAGGATCGCTTCGGCAGCCTGCTGGCCGGGGGAATTACCTGCATGATCGGCGTTCAGTGCGTGCTGAACGTGGCGGTGGTCATCGGGCTGATGCCCACCACGGGTCTGCCGCTGCCCTTTTTCAGCGCGGGTGGCACATCCATATCCATTCTGATGAGCGCCGTGGCGGTGCTGATGAACATTTCGGCGAGTGAAGCCGTCGACTGAAGGAGAAGAACCATGCGAAACGTCCGAAAAAGGCGCGCGCTGCTGCTGATCGCCGCGGCGGTCGCAGTGCTGGCCGTGGCCGCGCTGCTGCTGGTGCGCGCGATTTTTGTGACCCGGAACGTGGTCATCGAGGGAACGGTCTCCGCGTCGGACGAGGAGATCATCCGCGCAGCCAACCTGAACCTCGGCGGCCCCATCGGCGACGTTCGCGAGGAGGACGTGCGCAAAAATCTGGAAAAAACGGGCAAATATGCGCTGGACGGTCTGGAGATTCGCCGCCCCAGCACGGTGGTGCTCCATGTGCGCCAGCGCACGCGGGACGCAATGGTTCCGCTGGGCGGGCGCATTCTGGTCGCGGATTCCGACGGCTACGTCATCGAAATCTGCAACACGCTTCCGGAGAACAGCGGGCTGTACGTCCGCGGCCTGACCTGCACGGACTATTCCGTGGGTAAGCGGCTCAACGCGCCGGAGAAGCAGCTGGAGGCCATGCGTGCGGTGCTGGAGGCCGTGCGGTCGCAGAACGCGGGAAAATATCTCTCCGAGCTGAATGTTTCGGACGCGAATCGCCTGTGGATGGTCTCGCGCACGGGCATTCGCGTGGAGCTGGGCGACAGCGCGCAGATGGAAGACAAGCTCCGCTGGGCCTGCTCCGCCATCGCCGATCTGGAAAACCGCGGCGAAACCCTCGGCACGCTGGACGTCTCCAGCGCCATGCGCGCGGACTTCAAGCCGCAGAGCTGAGAGGGGTGAACGCCGATGAACCGGGGAATGCGGCTTTTGCGGGAGCGCTTCGGGCGCGACAGCGTGATGGCGCTGGCCACAGTGGAAAACGGTGCGCCGTCCGTGCGGAACGTGAATGCTTATTATGAGAACGGAGCTTTTTACGTCATTACCTATGCGCTGTCCGGGAAAATGCGGCAGCTGGCCGCGAATCCCTCCTGCGCGCTGGCGGGCGAGTGGTTCACCGCGCATGGCAGGGGAGAAAGCCTCGGCTGGTTCGGCAGCGCCGGGAACGCGCCCGTGGCCGCAAAGCTGCGCGCTGCGTTTGCGGCGTGGATCGACAACGGTCACAACGATCTTTCCGATTCCAACTGCGTGATTCTGCGCATTCGCCTGACGGATGCGGTTCTGTTTGCCAATGGCACGCGCTATGAGCTGGACTTTGCAGAGAAAGGAAAAGAATGAGGAAATACGACGCGCTGACGCTGAGCTTTGACGAGATCGAGCAGATCGCCGGCGTCACCGTCGACCATTCGCTCCTGCGATACAAGAAGGAAATGGAAGGCTGCGGCTGGCGCGTTGAGAAAATTTCGCTGAAAAATCGGACGATTCGGTTTGCAAAGGAAGATTAAGCGAGGGGCCTGTGCAATCGGCACAGGCCCAATCGCTGCTCAACAGTCCCACTGAAAGCGCTTCAGATCCACGCGGCCGTCGGGCTTGAATTCCACGCCCTCCCGCGCCAGCAGGAACGCCTGCTCGGGCCAGCCGGGCGCGGTGCGGCCGCAGTGGTTGACCACGCGATGGCAGGGATAATCGCCGTAGAGCTCGGCGCAGCTGAGCGCTTTGCCCACGAGCCGCGCGTTTCTGTCGCGGCCGATCAGCCGGGCGATCTGTCCATAGGTTGCCACACGCCCCTCGGGAATCTCGCTCACGGCGGAGAGAATCTCGTAAATCAGCTTGTCGTCCATGGAACGTCATCACCGTTTTAATGGAATGATTTTGTTTATTGTAGCATGCGGAGGCGGAAAAAACAATCCCAAATGCGCGTTCGGGGAACATGGAGTATTTTGAGGCGATTCCTCGGATAGCCGCGCTGCATCAATCCACTTCTCAGTGGAACGCATAAATGCCAAAATAGTCTGTCCCGCCGTCGCGGCGCTCAATCGAACGCTGCGGGGCGGGACAGTGATCTATATGGAAGAAGGAGGGGAACCTTCGATGCTGTTATTCTACAGGAAGGATATGAACTGGATATGAACCCGGCAAAAACAAATTCTGAAAAGAGCCGTCTCTCCGAAGAGAAGCGGCTCGATTTGGCTTTACAGCTCCAGCAGCGCTTTGGTCACGTCCTCGAAGGCCATGCTGTGGGAGGCCTTGACGAGGATGCAGTCGCCCATGCGGATGGTTTCGGGCAGCGCAGAGATCAGCGCGTCCTTGTCCGGGAACCACAGGGCCGTTCCGCCGGCGCTTCGCGCGCCCTCGCAGATGCTGCGGGAGAGCTCGCCGGTGCACAGCACCAGCTCCACGCCGGCCTGCGCCGCGCGCTCGCCCACATGGCGGTGCAGCGCCGCGGTGTTCTCGCCCAGCTCCAGCATGTCGCCCAGCACGCAGACCTTGCGCCCGTCCAGCAGCCGCAGGGATTCGATGGCCGCGGCGGTGGAGGAGGGATTGGCGTTGTAGCAGTCGCTGACGATGGTCAGCTTCGGCGTGTGCAGCACCCGCGCGCGGTCGCCCACGGTCTGATAGTGGGCGATGCCCCGGGCGATTTCCTCGTCGGTCATGCCCAGCGAGTGACCCACCGCCGCGCCGGCCAGCGCCGCATAGACCATGTGCACGCCGTAGGCGGGAATGTGCACGTCGAATTCGCCGCCCGCATGGCGGATGGTGCAGCGCACGCCTTGAGCGCCGAGGTTTTCCACATTGGCCGCCACGAAGTCGTTGCCCTCCTGCAGGCCGTAGGTCAGGCGGCGCGTGGGCGGATAGTAGGCGCGCAGCGTCTCGTCGTCGCCGTTGAGGATGGCCAGATCGTCCGGACCCATGGACTCGAAGATCTCGCCCTTGGCGCGCAGCACGCCCGCGTGGTCGTGGAGAAATTCCAGATGGGAATCGCCGATGACGCTCATCACCGCGATGGTGGGATGCACCATGGCCGTCAGGCGGCGCATCTCGCCGAAATCGCTGATGCCCATTTCCACCACGGAGACCTCGTTGGCGTCGTCCAGCCGCAGCAGCGTCTGGGGCACGCCCAGCTCGTTGTTGAAGTTCTTCTGGGTCTTGTGGGTGTTGAAGCGCTCGGACAGCACCGACGCGACCATTTCCTTGGTGGTCGTCTTGCCGACGCTGCCGGTAATGCCAATGACGGGAATGTGGAAGCGGGAGCGATGCCACGCCGCCAGCGCGCCCATGGCGCGAAGAGTCGACGGCACCTGTACGCAGGGGCGCTCGTCCTCCGTGGGCTCGCGCTCGGACAGGCAGCACACCGCGCCGTCCTTCAGGCAGCGGGTCATGTAGCGATGGCCGTCTGTGCGCGCACCGACAAAGGCCACGAACAGCGCGCCCGGCGCGGCTTCGCGGCTGTCGCTGGTGACGAACTGAATCTCGCGATCCAGCGCCGCTTCGTCGCCAAAGTAGTTTCCGCCGACGGCCTCCACCAGCTGCCGGATGGTAAAGCTCTTCATGCGTTCACGTCCTTCAGAGCAAGGTCGATGACCTTCTGGCACAGCGTCTCATAGTCCACGCCCGCCGCCGCGGCCTCCTGCGGCATCAGGCTCGTGGGGGTCATGCCCGGCAGCGTGTTGATTTCGAGGAAGTAGATTTCGCCCTTCTCGGTCAGAATGAAGTCCGAGCGGGAGTAAGCCTTCAGCCCGAGGCAGTTGTGCACCTTCAGCGCGGTTTCGCCCAGAGTGCGCTCGGTCTCGGCGTCCAGCGGCGCGGGGGTGATTTCCACTGTCGCGCCGGCCTGATATTTGTTGAAATAGTCGTAGAAGCCCTGCTTGGGAATGATCTCGATGGAGGGCAGCGCGCGGCCGTCCAGCACGCCCACGTCGATCTCGCGGCCCCGGATGTATTCCTCCAGCAGCACCAGCCCGAGATGGAGGTTTTCCTCCAGCGCCTTCGTCAGCTCCTCGGGCGTATGGGCGATGGACACGCCGATGCTCGAGCCGCTGTCCACCGGCTTGACCACGCAGGGCAGCGCCGTTTCGCTCACGATTTCGGCAATATCCGCGCGGCCATAGCGCACCGTGCGGCCCCGGGGCGAGCGCACGCCGGCCTGAGCGGCCAGCTGCTTGGTCAGCGCCTTGTTCATGGCCAGCGCGCTGCCCAGATA
>USDD01000032.1 GCA_900553265.1 uncultured Eubacteriales bacterium | reverse complement strand
CCTTTGAATTCGAAAAGACCGACCGCGTGACCATCGGCTACGAGGCCAACGCGGCCATCCACGCGCGCCTGTGCCGCGAACTGGGCGTGCCGAACGACGACATGGAGAGCGTCTATCAGGCGCTGGGCGTGGATTACCGCGGCGTCAGCGCGCCCTATGTCGGTCCGGAGCTGTACAAGGCTCCGCCCGAGCGCCGGGTGGATCCGCTGGAGGGCTGCGTCATGCGCTGGGTCGCCCACGAGACGGGCGGCTACTGGGATTTCTGCGATTTTCCCCTGGAGGGCGCGGACGACGCGGATTTCGACGCGTTTCCCGTGCCGAATCCCGACGATTTCGACTACGATCAGGCGCGGGAGCAGGCGAAGAGCTACGGCGGTCAGTACGCGCTGTACATCGGCAGCGCCGGCGTGCCCGACGTCATCAATTCCAACGGCCGCATCATGGGCATGGAGGATGTTCTCTGCCATCTGCTGATGAAGGATGAAGCCGCCATGCGCTTCATCGAGCGCCGCGCGGCGTTCCAGCTGGAGATGCTGTCGCGGCTGGCCGACGCGCTGGGCGACATGCTGGACTTCGTTTGGCTGGGCGAGGATCTGGGCACCCAGCACACGCCGATGATCAGCCTCGACCTCTACCGCGAGACTCTTCGCCCCATCCATCAGCGCTTCGTGGCTCTGGCGAAGGCTCACAGCGTGCCCGCCATGTTCCACACCTGCGGTTCGTCCAGCTGGGTCTATGAGGACTTCATCGACATGGGCGTTCGCGGCGTGGACACCCTTCAGCCCGAGGCGGCCAACATGTCGCCGGAGTATCTTGCGGAGCGCTTCGGCGGCCGGCTGACCTTCCGCGGCTGCATTTCCACCGCCGGCCCGCTGGCCACGGGCACGCCCGAGGACGTGACCGCCGACTGCCGCCATGTGCTGGAGGTAATGATGCCCACCCACGGCTACCACTTCGCCCCCACCCACTGCATTCAGGACAATTCGCCGGTAGAGAACGTGCTGGCCATGTACAACGCCGCGCATAAATACGGAAGATACTGATTCTGCGCACGAAAAAGGAGCCCTCGGCGGTATGCCGAAGGCTCCTTCGTTATGCCTTACTTGCTCGCTTCTTCAACGGCCACAGCCACGGCGACGGTCATGCCGACCATCGGGTTGTTGCCCGCGCCCAGGAAGCCCATCATCTCGACGTGCGCCGGGACGGAGGAGGAACCTGCGAACTGCGCGTCGGAATGCATGCGGCCCATGGTGTCGGTCATGCCGTAAGAGGCGGGGCCGGCGGCCATGTTGTCCGGATGCAGCGTGCGGCCCGTGCCGCCGCCGGAGGCCACGGAGAAGTACTTCCTGCCGGCCTCGAGGCGCTCCTTCTTGTAGGTGCCCGCCACGGGATGCTGGAAGCGGGTGGGGTTGGTGGAGTTGCCGGTGATGGACACGTCGGCGTTCTCATGCCACATGATGGCCACGCCCTCGCGCACGTCGTCCGCGCCGTAGCACTTGACCTTCGCGCGGTCACCGGTGGAATAGGCGGTCTCGCTGACGATGGTCAGCGCGTGGTCTTCCTTCACGTCCGCGGACAGGTAGTCGTACTTGGTCTGCACATAGGTGAAGCCGTTGATGCGGGAGATGATCATGGCGGCGTCCTTGCCCAGGCCGTTGAGGATGACGCGCAGGGGATTCTTGCGAACCTTGTTGGCGTTCAGAGCAATCTTGATTGCGCCCTCGGCGGCGGCGAAGGACTCGTGGCCGGCCAGGAAGGCGAAGCACTCGGTCTCCTCGTCCAGCAGCATCGCGCCCAGATTGCCGTGGCCGATGCCGACCTGACGCTGATCCGCGACGGAGCCGGGGATGCAGAAAGCCTGCAGGCCCTCGCCGATGCAGCGGGCGGCGTCCGCTGCGGTCTTCACGCCCTTCTTGAAGGCGATGGCCGCGCCGAGCTCGTAGGCCCACTTGACGTTTTCGAAGCAGATGGGCTGGGTGCTCTCGACGATCTTATAGGCGTCTACGCCGCGGGCGTTGTTGAAAGCCTTGACTTCTTCAAAATCCTTGAAGCCGTACTTGTCCAGAACGGGCTGAAGCTGGGGCATGCGACCTTCGTAATTTTCAAACAGAGACATTCTACGCGCACCTCCTACTTACTCTTTGCGCGGGTCAATCCACTTGACCGCGCCGTCCTCGGCCTTAAAGCGGCCGTAGGTGCCGATGTTCTTCTCGTAGGCTTCGTTGGGGGTCATGCCCTTCTTGATGGCGTCCATCATCTTGCCCAGAGACAGGAACTGATAGCCGCAGACCTGATCGTCCTTGTCCAGAGCCATCTTCAGCACGTAGCCCTCGGTCATCTCCAGATAGCGGGTGCCCTTGGCCTTGGTGCCGTACATGGTGCCGACCATGGAGCGCAGGCCCTTGCCCAGATCCTCCAGCCCCGCGCCGATGCGCAGACCGTCGTCGGAGAACGCGGACTGGGTGCGGCCGTACACGATCTGCAGGAACAGCTCGCGCATGGCGGTGTTGATGGCGTCGCACACGAGGTCGGTGTTCAGCGCCTCAAGGATGGTTTTGCCGGGCAGGATCTCGCTGGCCATGGCGGCGGAGTGGGTCATGCCGGAGCAGCCGACGGTTTCCACCAGCGCCTCTTCGATGACGCCGTTCTTGACGTTCAGAGACAGCTTGCAGGCGCCCTGCTGGGGAGCGCACCAGCCAATGCCGTGGGTATAGCCGGAAATGTCCTTGATTTCCTTGGCCTGAATCCACTTGCCCTCTTCCGGAATCGGCGCGGGACCATGGTTCGGACCCTTGGCGACGCACACCATTTCCTCAACTTCGCGAGAATATTGCATGGTTCTTCCTCCTTCTTGTGCCAGAAAAAATTCATGGCAGATCGGCGCGCATAAACGCGCTGTATATCACATACGATGTTATTATACTACAAATTTGTTGCCGTTGAAGGCCGTTGCGCGATATTTTACATTTCCAATGGAAATTTAACTGTCGAATTCACCCATTGCGTCTTCGAAATGGAAAAAATCGTGGATAGTCGCGTCGATGTGCGGATTCTGCTCAAGCCAGTCGCGCGGCGTGGTGCGATCCATGGCGACGATCCGGCCCGCGCCGGCGTTGACGGCCGCCTGAATGCCCGTGCGCGAATCCTCGACGATGACGCATTCCCGGGGCGTGAGTCCCAGTCGGCGCGCCGCCTCAATGTAAAATGCCGAGTCGGGCTTGCAGGGCAGCGTGCCCTCGTCGTAGACGATGCGATCCAGCGTGAACCAGCGCTTCAGCCCCAGATCCTCAAGATAAAACTCCACATTTCCAATGGGCGAAGCCGTGGCCAGCGCGAAGGGAACGCCGCTTTCCGTCAGACGGTCGAACATCTCCGGCGCGCCGTCCATCAGCTGAAGGTTCTTCGGATCCGAGCGCGCGGCGGCGAGATATTCCTTCTCCTTCTCGCCGCTCAGGCGCGCGACCTCCGCTTCGGACAGCGTTCCGTGGAAGAAATCGGCGAAGATGTCGGCGTTGCTCGGGCCGATGCAGCGGCGAAAGACCTCCTCGTCCGTCAGCTTCATGTCGAAAAACTTCCGGAAGAAATTCTTCCACGCGGCCATGTGCAGCGCCGTGTCGTTGTAAAGCGTACCGTTGAAATCGAAAAGAACCGCCTTCATCGGGCGCTCTCCCCCTTCGCTCATTTGGTGAGATCGGCGTATTTCGCCTCGACGAACTCCGCCAGCGCGTCGGGCGCGACGATGATCTGATGACCGCGCATGCCGGCGCTGACGTAGATTCTGTCGAAGAGCTGCGCCGTCTCGTCGATCAGCGTGGGATATTTCTTCTTCATGCCGATGGGCGAGCAGCCGCCGCGGACGTAGCCCGTCAGCCCCAGCAGCTCCTTGACGTGCACCATCTCCAGCTTCTTTTCGCCCACCGCGGACGCGCACTTCTTCAGGTCCAGCTCCTGCGCCACGGGAATGCAGAACACGTACAGATTCCGCCCCTCGCCCCGGGCCACCAGCGTCTTGAACACGCAGTCGGGATCCACGCCGAGCATTTCGGCGGCGTGTACGCCGCTCAGATCGCTTTCGTCCACCTCGTATTCGCCGGTTTCAAACTCCACCCCCGCCTGCTTCAGCAGGCGCATGGCATTGGTCACGGTCATGGTTCTTCCCTCCGATTTGCATTTCAACACTTCAGATCCTCAGGATCGTAAAACACTTCCATCAGCGTAAGCCCGTTGGCCGGGGCGGTCACGCCCAGATCCAGCCGGTTGCCGCTCTCGATGGCGCGGCGAAACGCGCCCGGCTCAATCTTTCCGCAGCCCACGCCCACCAGCGTGCCCGCGATGATGCGCACCATATTATATAGGAAGCCGTTTCCCTCCACGACGAGCTTCAGCTCCTCGCCGTCCCGATTCAGCTCCGCGCGGTCGATGCGCCGAACCGTGTCCTTCACCACCGAGCCGCTGGCCGCAAAGGCCGCGAAATCATGCGCGCCCAGCAGCGAGCGCGCCTCCTCTGCCATCTTCTCCGTGTCCAGCGGATAGATGATATGCGCGTGGGTCAGGCGGTTGAGCGGACTGGAATGGGGACTGACCTGATACAGATAGCGGTAGCGCTTGCCCTTCGTCGAAAACCGCGCGTGGAAGCTCTCGGGAACCTGTCTCGACAGGCGCACGCGCACGTCCGGCGGCAGCATGGTGTTCACCGCAAAGCTGAATTTCTCCGCGGGAATGGAGCAGTTGGTGTCGAAATGTGCCGACTGACCCATGGCGTGCACGCCCGCGTCGGTGCGGCTCGCGCCGTGGAGCACCACCCGCTCCCGCGTCAGCTTCGACAGCTTTTCCTCCAGCACCTGCTGCACAGCCAGCGCGTTTTCCTGCCGCTGCCAGCCGGCGTAGTTCGTGCCGTCGTATTCGACGATCAGCTGAATTCTGCGCATGGACATTCCTCCGTCAGACCACGCCCAAAGCGTTGAGCGCAATCACCGCCGCCAGCAGTGCGAGCAGCAGCCCACCCGCCAGCGCGTCGCGGCCGGAATAGCGCAGCGTGCGCATGCGCGTGCGGCCCTCGCCGCCGCGATAGCAGCGCGCCTCCATGGCCATGGCCAGCTCCTCCGCCCGGCGGAACGCGCCCACGAACAGCGGCACCAGCAGCGGCACCATGGCCTTGGCCCGCTGGATGAGATTGCCGCTTTCAAAGTCCGCGCCGCGCGCCGTCTGCGCCTTCATGATCTTGTCCGCCTCGTCCATCAGCGTCGGAATGAACCGAAGGGCGATGGACATCATCATGGCGATTTCGTGCACGGGAAAGCGCACCTTCTTCAGCGGCCCGAGCAGCGATTCCAGCCCGTCCGTCAGCGCAATGGGCGAAGTGGTCAGCGTCAGAAGCTGCGTGCAGAACACCAGCAGCACCAATCGTGCCGCCAAAAACAGCGCCATGCGCAGACCCTCGTCTGTGATCTTCAGAAAGCCCAGCTGCACCAGCACATTGCCCGTGTTCTGGAAAAACACGTTCAGCACGAAGGTGAAGGCCACGATAAAGAAGATGGGCTTCAGTCCGCGCAGCAGAAACTTGAGCTTCAGTCCGGACAGCGCCGTGGCCGCCAGCACAAAGGCCAGAATCAGCCCGAAGCCCACGAAGCCTTGGGAGACGAACACCACGACGATCAGTCCGAGGGTCAGCAGCAGCTTCGTGCGCGGGTCGAGCCTGTGCAGAAACGAATTGCCGGGGAAAAACTGGCCTAGCGTAATGTCCTTCAGCACCGCGCATCCCCCTCTCCCTTCAGCATTTTCAGCAGCGCCGAACGCACGTCGTCGTAGGAATAGATGTCCTCCGGCAGGCTGAAGCCCTTTTCCCGCAGCGCCGCCGCCAGACGCGCGCACTCCGGCACGTCCAGCCCGATAGCGCGCAGCTCGTCGCCATGGCGGAACACCTCGGCGGGCGTACCCGTGAAGGCCACATGTCCGTGCTCCAGCACGATCAGCCGGTCGCACAGCCGCCCCACGTCGTCCATGGAATGGGAAACCATGACCACTGTCGTGCCAGCTTCGTGAATACGCTTCACCAGATCCAGCATTTCCCGCCGTCCGACGGGATCCAGTCCCGCTGCGGGTTCGTCCAGAATCAGTATGGACGGTTCCATGGCCAGCACGCCGGCGATGGCCGCGCGGCGCTTCTGTCCGCCGGACAGATCGAAGGGCGAACGGTCGGCATAGCGCTCGGCAAGGCCCACCATCTCCATGGCTCGGCGCACCCGCGCCTGCACCTCGTCCTCGGGCAGCTTCAGGTTGCGCGGCCCGAAGGCTATGTCCTTTGCCACCGTTTCTTCGAACAGCTGATATTCGGGATACTGGAACACCAGTCCCACGGTGCGGCGCACCTTCGCCAGATCCGCGTCCTTCGCGCCCAGATCCATACCGTTGACGAACACCGTTCCGGGCTCCGGGCGATCCAGTGCGTTCAGATGGGCAATCAGCGTGCTCTTGCCGCTGCCCGTATGGCCGATCACGCCGATAAACTCGCCGTCGCGGATGCTCAGGCTGACCGAATCCAGGGCGCGCGCCTCGAAGGGCGTTCCCTCCATGTAGATATGCGTCAGATTCTTGACTTCAATCGGCATAATTCCTCCGCCATTTCCTCCACGGTCATCGCCTGACCGCTCAGTCCGTTTACGCCCGCCGCGCGCAGATCCTGGGAAAGCCGCATCATCTCCGGCACGTCCAGCCCCAGCGCGCGCACCTTGTCCACCTGAACGAACACCTCGCGCGGCGTTCCCTCCAGTGCGATCCGCCCGGAATCCATCACCACCACGCGATCGGCCTGCACGGCCTCATCCATGAAGTGGGTGATCCAGACGACGGTGATGCCCTCCTCGCGGTTGAGCCGCTTCGCCAGCGCCAGAATGTCGCGCCGGCCGATGGGATCGAGCATGGCTGTAGATTCGTCGAACACGATTACCTTCGGCCGCATGGCCAGCACGCCGGCCACGGCCACGCGCTGCTTCTGTCCGCCGGACAGCCGCGAGGGCGAAGCGGACGCGTAGTCCGCCATGCCCACCTCGCGCAGCGTCTCGTCCACCCGGCGGCGAATCTCCGTCGGCTCCACGCCCAGGTTCTCCAGCCCGAAGGCACAGTCCTCCTCGACGATGGTAGCCACGATCTGGTTGTCCGGGTTCTGAAAAACCATGCCGCAGCAGCGCCGCACGTCGAAGCCGCTGTCCTCGTCCACGGCGCGCTTTCCGTCCACGGTCAGCACGCCGGAGGTGGGAATCAAAAGGGCGTTGAGCAGCTTGGCGAAGGTGGACTTGCCGCTTCCGTTTCGGCCCAGAACGGCGACGAATTCGCCCCGGGCGATCTCCAGCGAAACGCCGTCCACCGCCGGATGATCGGAATCCTCGTATTGAAAGCACACATTGCGCGCGCTGATAATCGGTTCGTTCATGAACGCATCCTCCCGCCGCGGCGAATGCCCCGGCCTGATTGGGTTTGATTTTGTGATATTATAGCACCTCTACGTTAAAGCGGTGCGCAAATCCCGTTTGCCATTTGGGAACTTTCGAACTTTTTCACCCTCCTGCGCATTGTATTTTCCCGCGCGGACAGGTATAATGTTTTCGACGGCACACGAAGATTTTCCGCGGAGGTGCAATCAAATGAAAGGAATATTTCTCTGCCAGAGCCCTGAAAATATCGACCGCGTGTACGGCCCGCGCCAGCGGGAGACGCTGTGCGAAAGGATTCGGCTGGACGAAAAGGTCTATTCCCTCGAAGAGGCGCGCGCCTGTCCGCCCGTTCGAAACGCCGAGGTGATTTTCTCCACATGGGGCATGCCGCGCGTGGAGGCTGATGAAATCCGCTCGCTCTTTCCCTCACTGAAGGCTGTCTTCTACGCCGCCGGCACCGTGCAGGCCTTCGCCGAGCCGTTTCTCGACTGCGATGTGCGCCTGTTCAGCGCGTGGATGGCCAACGGCGTGCCCGTGGCGGAATTCACCGTCTCCCAGATCGAGCTGGCCGCCAAGGGGACCTTCCGCCTTCAGCGGCTGATGCTTGAAAATCGCGCAGCCGCCGCGGAGGCCGCAAGTCATTATCCCGGCCTCTACGACGTTCAGATCGGCCTGCTGGGACTGGGAGCCGTGGGCGCGCGGGTGGCGGAGATGCTGAAGAATTACGACTGCCGCGTGCTGGCCTACGATTCCTTCGCCTCGGACGAAAAGCTGGCCGAGCTGGGCGTTCAGCGCGCGGGCATGGAGGAGATCTTCGCCCAGTGCGAAATCGTGTCCAACCATCTGGCCAACCTGCCCGCGACGCAGCACATCATCCGCCGGGAGCATCTGCTGTCCATGCGGGACTATTCCACGTTCATCAACACCGGCCGCGGCGCGCAGCTGGACGAGAGCGAGCTGTACGAGCTGCTCACCACTAAGCCCACGGTGACGGCGCTGCTGGATGTGCTGACCGACGAGGAGCATTCGGACGAAAGTCCGCTGCGCGCGCTGCCCAACTGCTTCCTCACGCCCCACATCGCCGGCTCCATGGGCCGCGAGGTGCGGCGCATGGCGGCGTACATGGCCGACGAATGCGGCCGCTGGCTGCGCGGCGAAGCGCTGCGCTATGAGGTGACGAGGGAAATGCTCCGGACGATGGCGTGAGGAGGCGACGGCGATGATTCTTCCCGGACTGGTTTCGGTGACGTTCCGCGCGCTCTCCCCCGCGGAAATCTGCCGCCTGTGCGAAAGGGCGAAGCTCAGGTGCATCGAATGGGGCGGCGACGTGCACGTCCCGCCGGACGGACGCAGCGCCCCGGAGGTGCGCCGCATGAGCGCCGACGCGGGACTGGAAATCTGCGCCTACGGCAGCTATTTCCGCGTGGGCGATTCCATGGACAGCCTTCTGCGCTGCATGGACGCGGCCTGCGCGCTTGGCGCGCCGCTGATGCGCATCTGGTGCGGAAACAACGTCATTTCCGCGAATCTGAGCGGCGGTGAACGCGCGGAAATCGTGGACGGTCTGCTCGCCGCATGCGATGCGGCGAAGACGCGCAATCTGATTCTCGCGCCGGAATTTCACGGCGGCACGCTGACCGACAGCCTTTCCAGCGCCGAACGGCTTCTTACCGAAACGGCGTGTGCGGACAACCTCCGCTTCTACTGGCAGCCCCGCTGGGACTGGCCGGCGGATGAGACGCTGCGCGCGCTGGCTCTCGTCCGGCCGCGCATGGCTCATGCCCATGTCTTTTCATGGCGGCATGAGGGAACGAATACGATTCGCCTGCCGCTGAGCGAGGGCGAAGCTCTCTGGCGGCGTGCTCTTCCCCTGCTCGACGGTTATCGGATGCTGCTGGAATTTGTCAAAAACGACGATCCCAACGCCCTTCTGCGCGATGCGGAGACGCTGCGAAGCTGGCTCGGCGAAGGCGAAAAATGAGTCCGCGGCATTTTTCCTGCGGCGATTCGAAAAAACGACGCGCAAGCTCCAAGAAATATCACAAATTTTGCTTTTATTTCCAACGAAAGTGTGCTAAAATAATGTCATAATCTATAGGGAGGATGAATGAACATGAATCTCAATAAAATGACCATTGAAGATATTCAGGTTTCCGGCAAGAAAGTGCTTGTCCGCTGCGACTTTAACGTGCCGCTGGACGCGGAAGGCAACATCACCGATGAAACCCGCATTAACGCCGCGCTGCCCACCATCCAGTATCTGCTGGATCACGACGCCGCGGTTATCCTGTGCTCTCATCTCGGCCGTCCCAAGGGCGAGTTTAATATGAAGTATTCCCTTGCGCCCGTGGCAAAGCGCCTGTCCGAGAAGCTGGGCTTCGAGGTCAAGCTGGCCAAGGACGTCGTCGGCGAAGACGCGCAGCGCCTGGCCGCCGAGGTCGAGCCCGGTAAGGCCGTCATGCTCGAGAACGTCCGCTTCATGCCCGAAGAGGAAAAGAACGATCCCGAGTTCGCCAAGAAGCTGGCCTCTCTGGCGGAAATCTACGTCTCCGACGCCTTCGGCACCGTCCATCGCGCGCATGCCTCTACCGCGGGCGTGGCCAAGTATCTGCCCGCCGTCGCCGGCTTCCTGATCGGCAAGGAGCTGCAGTTCCTCGGCAACGCCGTGGAGAACCCCGAGCGTCCCTTCCTCGCCATTCTCGGCGGCGCGAAGGTCAAGGACAAGATTGGCGTCATCAAGGCTCTGCTGGACAAGGTTGACGTGCTGCTCATCGGCGGTGGTATGTCCTACACCTTCCGCGTCGCCATGGGCGGCAAGGTCGGCCGCTCCCTGCTGGACGAGGAGCGCATTGATCTGGCCAAGGAGCTCATGGAGGAAGCCAAGGCCAAGGGCGTGAAGATGCTCTTCCCCGTGGACAACGTCTGCGGCGACGCCTTCTCCAACGACTGCATGCGCATTACCGCCCACTCCTGGGACATCCCCGCTGAGTTCGAAGGCATGGACATCGGCCCTGAGACCGTGCAGCTCTTCACTGAAGAAATCAAGAAGGCCCGCACCATCGTCTGGAATGGCCCGATGGGCTGCTTCGAGATGCCCAACTTCGCCAAGGGCACTCTGGCCATCGCTCAGGCGCTGGCAGATTCCAACGCCATCACCATCATCGGCGGCGGCGACAGCGCCGCGGCTGTCACCCAGATGGGTCTGGCTGATCGCATGAGCCACATCTCCACCGGCGGCGGCGCTTCTCTGGAATTCCTGGAGGGCAAGGAGCTGCCCGGCGTCGTGTGCCTGATGGATCGCGTCATTCCCGAGCGCCGTCCCATCATCGCCGGCAACTGGAAGATGAACAAGACCCCCGAAGAGGCCGCTCAGCTGGTCACCGACCTGATCCCGCTGGTGAAGAACGCCAAGTGCGACGTGGTCGTCTGCACTCCCGCGGTCTGCTTCGCGGCTGTGAAGCCCATCATCGAGGGCACCAACATCAAGCTGGGCGCGCAGAACGTCCACTTCAAGGCCTCCGGCGCGTACACCGGCGAGCTGAGTGCCGACATGCTCAAGGCCGCGGGCTGCGAGTACGTCATCATCGGCCACTCCGAGCGCCGTCAGTACTTCGGTGAGACCGACAAGACCGTCAACCAGCGCACCGTTGCCGCCGTCAAGGCCGGCCTGAAGGCCATCGTCTGCGTCGGCGAGCTGAAGGACGAGCGTGAAGCCGGCTACACTGACATGATCGTCACCTATCAGACTCAGATGGCGCTGCACGGCCTGTCCGCCAAGGAGCTGGAGAACGTCGTCGTCGCCTACGAGCCCGTCTGGGCCATCGGCACCGGCCTGACCGCCACCGACGAGCAGGCGAACCAGACCATCGGCGTGATCCGCAAGGCCATCGCCGACAAGTTCGGCCGCTTCGCCGCTGAGCACATCCGCATTCAGTACGGCGGAAGCATGAAGGGCTCCAATGTCAAGGGCCTGATGGCGCAGCCGGAGATCGACGGCGGCCTCATCGGCGGCGCGTCCCTGAAGGCGGCTGATTTCGCTCAGGTGGTGAACTTCTGATGGCAACCACTGCGCTTCTGATTCTGGACGGATTTGGGATCGGTAAACCCGACCCCAAATCCAACGCCATTTACGCTCAGGGCACGCCCAACATTGACGCGCTCAAGGCGAAGTATTCCGTGACCTCCATCGGCGCTTCCGGTCTGGACGTGGGTCTTCCCGACGGCCAGATGGGCAACAGCGAGGTGGGCCACACCAACATCGGCGCGGGCCGCGTGGTCTATCAGATGCTGGTCAAAATCACCAAGGACATTCAGGATGGCGTGTTCTTCGAGAACAAGGCGCTGCTCGCCGCAATGGACAACTGCAAGGCGAAGGGTACCGCGCTGCACCTGATCGGCCTGGTCTCTCCCGGCGGCGTGCATTCCCACACAGAACATCTCTATGGTCTGCTGGAAATGGCCAAGCGCCACGGCCTGACCAAGGTCTACGTGCACGCACTGCTCGACGGCCGCGACGTTCCGCCGGATTCCGGCTGGGAATACGTCCAGCAGTTGGAGGACAAGATGAAGGAAATCGGCGTGGGCAAGATCGCCACGCTGATGGGCCGTCTCTACGCCATGGATCGCGATTTTGCGTGGGAGCGCGTGGAAAAGGCCTATAACGCCATGGTCTGCGGCGAAGGCATTCAGGCCGACGACGCGGTCAAGGCCATCAAGGCTTCCTATGAAGTCGTGGACGAGACCGGCAAGCACCTGACCGACGAATTCGTGTTGCCCACCGTGCTGGATCCCGAAGGCATGGTCAAGGCCGACGATTCCGTGGTGTTCTTCAACTTCCGCCCCGACCGCGCCCGCGAGATCACTCGCGCGTTCGTGGATCCCGCCTTCGACGGCTTTGAGCGCAAGCACGGCTTCTTCCCGCTGACCTACGTCTGCATGACGCAGTACGACGCGACGATGCCCAACGTGCTGATCGCCTATCCGCCTGAGTCCCTGAAGATGACCATGGGCGAATATCTGTCCAAGTGCGGCAAGACGCAGCTGCGCATTGCCGAGACGCAGAAGTACGCCCACGTGACCTTCTTCTTCAACGGCGGTGAGGAACGCACCTTCCCCGGCGAGGATCGCATTCTGGTTCCCTCTCCCTCCTCGGAAGAGGTTCCCACCTTCGATCTCAAGCCCGAGATGAGCGCCTATGAGGTGACCGACGCGGTGTTGCCATGCATCAACGAGGACAAGTACGATGTCATCATCCTGAACTTCGCCAACTGCGACATGGTCGGCCATACCGGCGTGATGTCCGCGGCCATGAAGGCGGTCAAGACGGTGGACGAGTGCGTCGGCAAGATCGTGGACGCCATCGTGGCCAGGGGCGGCAAGTGTATCATCACCGCCGATCATGGCAACGCCGATCAGATGATCGACCCCGTTCACGGCGGCCCGTTCACGGCGCACACCACGAACCCGGTGCCCGTCATCGTCATCGACCCCGCGCATCCCAAGCAGGAGCTGCGCGAAACCGGCCGCCTGTGCGACCTGTGCCCGACGATGTTGGACATGATGGGTCTGGATCAGCCGAAGGAAATGACCGGCGTTTCGCTCATCAAGCACTGAAAATCATAAAAAATCAGCCGTCCCGTTTTTTCGAAACGGGGCGGCTTTTCTGCAGGGCAAAGCCCTCGGCGACGACCGAGGGCACTTTTATGCGTATTTACTTTCTGCGATGGTCGGCGAGGAAGTCCTTCAGATCCAGCATTGCCTTGCGCAGCACCTCCGGCTGCGGCAGCATGACGATGCGGAAGCGCAGATCCTCATGCCAGTCGAAGCCCTCGCCCGGAATGACCAGCACGTTCTTTTCGTGCAGATACTTCATGGCGAAGTCGTATCCGTCAGTGAAGTCGTACATCTCCCGATCCAGTCCGGGGAAAAGATAGAACGCCGCGCGGTTGGGCAGGAAGGTCACGCCTTCGATTTCGCGAAGCACGGAGGTCGTGGCCTCGCGCTGCTCGTACAGGCGGCCGCCGGGCACGATCATGGCATGGGTGCTCTCGCTGTCCACCAGCGCCGCGGGAATGACCAGCTGCGTCAGCGCGTTGCCGCACAGGCGCATGGAGGCCAGCGCCGTCACCGCCGCCTGAAGCTCCGCCGTCTCGGAACGGGGGCCGGAAAACACCATCCATCCGCAGCGGAAGCCGCAGATGATGTGGGATTTGGACAGACCGTTGAACGTCACGCAGGGCAGATCCGGGGCCAATGCGGCGATGGAACAGTGATGCAGCTCATCCATGACCAACCGGTCGTAGATTTCGTCCGCCAGCAGCAGCAGCTTGTTCCTGCGCGCGATGTCCGCGATGGCCAGCAGCGTCTCCCTGCTGTAGACCGCGCCGGTAGGATTGTTGGGGTTGATGATTACGATGGCCTTGGTGTGCTCGCTGACCTTGGCGGCGATATCCTCCGGGTCGGGATTCCAGTTGTTCTGCGGATCGCAGCGATAAAAAACCGGCCTGCCGCCGCCCAGATAGGCGTTGTTGCTCCATAGCGAATAGCACGGCGAGGGCATCAGAATCTCGTCGCCGGCGCTGACCAATGCCGTCATCAGCATGGATACGGCCTCACTCACGCCGTTGCAGACGAAGATGTCGTCCGGCTGGATGCCGCGTACGCCGCGGCCGATGTGATAGGTGCAGATCACGTCGCGCGCCTGGCGCATGCCGCGCATGTCACAATAGGGCACCGCTTCGTCCACGTGCCGGGTCAGGGCCTGACGCACGCTGTCCGGCAGACCGAAACCGAAGATGCCCGGGTTGCCCGTGTTGAGCTTCAGTACGCTCACGCCGCGGTCCTGCATGCGCAGCGCTTCTTCATAGAGGGGGCCGCGAATATCCGAATGTACATGTGTCATTCGCTCGGAAGGATGAATCATCGAAAATCTCTCCTGCAGCGCGCCATTGGACGGCGCGTCAAAATTCAGTAAACAAACCTTCCCTATTGTAGCATATGTCTTTAGAAAAGTCAAATTTTCCCCGATACAGGCAGGATTTTTCTCAAAGAGCGCGAATTTTTATTCTCGACAAATATTCCTTCGGGAGGCTTTGAGCCATGAGAACCTTTGATGACGAACGCATTCTGGAACAGACGATCTCCACCGAGCGCGTCTACGACGGATTGATTCTGCACATCGACCGCCTGACCAATCGCCTGCCCAACGGCAAGCTGGCGCTTCGCGAGGTCGCGCGCCATATCGGCGCGTCGGCGGTGCTGCCGCTGGACGAGGACGGCAACGTCTACCTCGTTCGCCAATATCGCGCGCCCATCGACCGTGTATTGCTGGAGATTCCCGCCGGCAAGCTGGATTCCAGAGAAGAGGATCGCCTGCTGGCTGCTCAGCGTGAGCTGCGCGAGGAGACCGGCCTCTCCGCCGGAAAATGGACGCATCTGAACGATCTGCTGACCACCGTTGGCTTCTGCGACGAGAAGATTTCCATCTATCTGGCCCGCGAACTCCATCGCGGCGAGAGCCATCCCGACGACGACGAATTTCTGAACCTGATTCGGATGCCCTTTTCCGAGGTACTGAAGATGGTGCTCTCTGGCGAAATTCAGGACGCGAAAACCATCACCGCGCTGCTGATGACCGACGCGCTGCTGCGAAAGGAGCGCGGCTAATGATCGGCTTCGATCCCTGCGGACACATGCCGCCGCTGGAAACCGAGCGTCTGCTGCTGCGCCGGCTGAATATGCACGACGCGAAGGACATCTTTGAATACAGCCGCGATCCCGAGGTCGCCCGCCATGTGCTCTGGGAGGCACAGCGCTCCATCGGCGACGCGCGCGCCTATCTGCGCTACATGATTCGCCGCTATCGGCAAAACGAGCCGGCAAGCTGGGGCATCGAGCTGAAATCCGCCGGGAAGATCATCGGAACCATCGGCTTTATGTGGATTCAGTCCGACAACGCTGCCGCCGAAGTGGGCTATTCCCTCGCCCGAAGTCAGTGGAACCGCGGCATCATGACCGAGGCGCTGCGCGCGGTGCTCGGCTACGGCTTTTCCACGCTGCGCCTGAACCGCATCGAGGCCATGCACGAGGTGGACAATCCCGCCTCCGGCGCGGTCATGCGCAAATGCGGCATGCTCCACGAGGGCACGCTGCGGGAAAAGCTGATGAACAAGGGGCGATATGTGGACGTGGATCTGTACGCCGCGCTGCGGCGGGACTTTACCCGACAGGCAATTCGATAAACAGAAAACGAGGACGCATCGCATTCAGCGGCGCGTCCTCGTTGATTATTCGACGATCTCTCCTTCGTACAGCACGCTGTCTCCCGGCGCGGAGATTTCGTTGAGAATCTCGTCCGCGTCCTCCAGCGTCTCCGAAAAGAAGATCATGTTCTTGGGAAAACCAGTGCTCAGCAAGCCCTTGGCGATGGGACGAACCGTCTGGCGGTCGCCGACGAGAATCGCCGCGTCCACGCAACCGTCCATCTGAGTGCCGAAGGCGTAATTCGCATCCTCCATTCGACCGTTGGTCTCGGTCAGGCCGGAGGTGATGATCACGCGCCGACCGGGAAACTCGGCCAATACGCCCAGCGCCTCGGCGGTTCCGGCAGCGCTGCCGCCAAGTGTGTCGTCAATGATGAACCGTTCCCCCGGAATCAGCTGGAGCTTTCGCTCAAAGGGCTGTAAACGGGCGATTCCCTCGGCGATCTCCTCCATGGTCAGGCCCAGCTTGCGGGCCACCGCTGCGGCAAGCGCGATGTTCTGCACATTCAGCCGGCCCAGCAGCCGCGTCCTGCAGCTCACCTGTCCGCCGTCGGCGCAGCTCAATGTAAAGCGCGTGCCCGTCTGATCGGTCAGCACGTCCGTCGCGAGCATGGAGAACTCCCCCTGCTTTTCCACGGCGGCGTTGTACTTTTCCCGCTTGCACATGCCGTACAGGCGATCAGTGTAGCCGCTGTCCGCCGCGAAAAACGCCGCGCCGTCCTCCGGAAGGCCTTCGATCAGCTCGTTTTTCGCCTCTGCGACGTTGGCGATGGAGCCGAAGGTGTCCAGATGCTGCGGGCCGATGGAGGTAATCACGCCGTACTGCGGCCGCACCAGCCGAACCAGATTTTTGATGTCGCCCACATGCTGCGCGCCCATCTCGGCGATGAACACCTGATGCTCCGGCGCGAGGCGGTCGTTGATGACCCGGGAAATGCCCATCGCCGTGTTGAAGCTCGCCGGCGTGGCCAGAACCTTGTACTTCTGCGACAGCATTCCCCGCAGAATGAACTTGGTCAGCGTCTTGCCATAGCTTCCGGTAATGCCGATGCGAATCAGATCCTTGCGCCCGGCCAGCTTCCTGCGCGCTTCCTCGTAAAAGCCCGCGTTGATACGCGCCTCCACAGGATCCATGATCCGCCCCGCCAGCCACACCACATAGGGCAGCACGGCGTAGGTCAGATAGGGCGGAACGCTCAGCAGCACCATCGACAGAACCAGCGCCAGCAGGAGCGCGCCCGTCATGGCCATCAGCCGCCGCGCGCGCAGAGTGAGACTGAAGGGATGCTTATCCTCCTGATGGTGATGGCGAAGTGCCAATCCCACCGTCACTCCGGCAAAGCTCAGAAGCGTCAGCCAGCCTGCCAGCGAATTGCGCGTCGATTCCACCTGAACAAACAGCGACAGCAATATGGGCAGATACCACTGCATCGCCGCGCCGAAAAGGCCGATGAGCACGTTGTTTTTCAGAAACTGATCGCGGCTGCGCTTCAGCCATTGGCTGTAGACGGGCATCTGATAGCGCTGCATCTGAAAAATATGTGCGTAGACCGATGCCGCCAGCAGGCAGCACAGCGTCACGATTCCAATTTCCAGCACCCGAAACAGCATCCGTCTCACGCTCCTTTTCCATTTAGACGATCAGTTTTCCTCGTCGGTTCCCTCGTTCTCGACCACCAGCATGGGGTCGTTTTCAGGATGGGCCTCCGGCAGATGCTCCAGCGCCATAATCAGCGCGTCCTCGCTGTTTTCGTAATAGCGCTTCCGATACCCGACGTCGATAAAACCAACCTTATGGTACAGCGACTGTGCCGTCTTGTTGGAGCGGCGCACCTCCAACGTCATCCAGTTCATGCCGCTGTCCGCGGCCAGCTGAATCAGCGCCCGGGTCACCTGCTCGCCATAGCCGACGCCCCGCCGGTCGGGATGGACGGCGATGTTGGTGATGTGGCCCTCGTCCAGCACGAACCAAACGCCCGCGTAGGCGATGGCCCGGCCGTCCTCGCGCAGCACGACGTAGCGCGCGCAGGCGTTCTCCGTCACCTCGCGCATGAACGATTCGCGCGACCATGGCGTTTTGAAGCACGCGACCTCGATGGCGTGCACCGCGTCCACGTCCTCGATTGTCATCAGTCCGACGGTAATTTCACTCATGCCTTTCCCTCCCGATTCAGCCGCGCGTTGCGCTCCCGCTCGGCCTGCGGCGCGCGCAGATACACCGGACGCAGCTCCTGCGCGGGAATCCACTCCTCGCGCCTGCGCTCCGCCAGCGCGCACACCGCGTCGGCGCGCAGATCCCGCAGATTGGCCGGCGCGAGCATTGCCCGCTCCCCCATCGCTTCGACGATAGTCTGCGCATGGACGCTCAGGCCGTCGCCGCAGAACAGGATGCGCCGATTCTTCGGCAGACGCTCCAGCAGTTCGTCCAGACCGATGGCGTCGTCCTCGGCCACGCGCACAGGAAAGCCGTCGCGCGTGTCGAACAGCGCGCAGTAGACCTGCCGCCGCCGTGCGTCCAGAATGGGACAGACCAGTCCGTCAAAGCCGAAGAAGTTCATGGACAGCGCCTCCAGCGCGTGGATTGGCACGCAGGGGCGGTTCACCGCGTGGGCCATGCCCTTGGCGGCGCACACGCCCAAGCGCACGCCGGTGAACGAGCCGGGCCCGGCCACGGCGGCGAACACGTCCATGTCCGCACAGCGCAGCCCGGAGGCCGACAGCGCCTCCTCCACCGCGGGCATCACCGTCTCCGAATGGGTCAGCCCATGGTTGAGCGAAATGGAATGGACGATGCGCCCGTCCGTCATCACCGCGCAGCCGGCCACCGGACCGGAGGTGTCGATTGCAAGAATGTTCATTCGCCACGCCCCCACTCGCGCAGGCGCTGCGGATCAAAGCCCGCCACGCCGCGGTTTTCGATTTCGATCCATCGCTCGTCGTCGCTCCCGCCCCGGCGGATGGACAGCTTCAGCGCCGGACGCGGCTCCAGCTCGGCCATCTGCGGCCATTCCACCACAGCCACGCCGTCGCCGCCGACGAATTCATCCAGCCCGGCGGCGTAAAACTCGTCGGGATCGGCCAGACGGTAGAGGTCGAAGTGATAGACGGGAATTCGGCCCTGATACGGAATCAGCAGCGTGAACGTGGGGCTGGGCATCGCGCCCGTCACTCCCAACGCCCGGGCGATGCCCCGCGCCATCACGGACTTTCCCGCGCCCAGATCGCCGTTGAGCAGAACAGTATCGCCCGCGCCGAGCATTTCTGCCAGCGCGGACGCAAACCGAAGCGTCTCCGCTTCGGATCGGGTTTGATAGATCATGGTTCTCTGTCCTTTATTCGTGAAAATAAACCACGCCTTCGGGGCGAATGGCCAGCGCCGTGGTGGCCTTTTCGCCGAACACGGCGTTCATGCGCGCGGAATACTCATCCAGCATGTCCATGGGCACGAAGGCCAGAATGGTGCCGGCGAATCCGCCGCCGTGGATGCGCCAAGCGCCGCGTCCTTCGAGCATGCGGCGGCTCATCTCCAGCGCCAGCGGCATCTCCTGATTGGAGCTGCCCTCCACGTGCAGGTTCTGAAGCAGCTTCCAGCTGCTCTCGCCGGAGGCGATGACCGCCGCGAAGAAGCGATTCAGATCGTCCTTCTTCAGCGCGTCCACGGCCTCGGTCACGCGCCGCGTCTCGTCCACAAAGTGGAACGCGCGCAGAATGGCGCGGTCGGAAACCTGCTTCTTCAGCATCGGCACCGCGTCCCAGAGCTGCTCTGCGGTGATCTTCTCCAGCACGTCCACGCCCATGGCCTGGGCCACCTGCTTCATCTCCGCGGGAATGGACGCATAATCCGCCGTGAGATTGCCATGCTCGCCGCCGGCGGAGACCACGCAGATGGCGTAGCCCTTCGCGCCGAAGTCGTACTGAAGCGCCTCCACGTCGGCGATTTCCGGCGCGAAGTCCATTGTAACCAGACCGCCCACGGCGCTGGCCGACTGGTCCAGAAGACCGCTGGGCTTGCCGAAGAACACGTTCTCCGCATACTGGGAGATGCGCGCGTTGAGCTTGGCGTCGATGGTCCAGCCGTTGTACAGCGCGTCGAAGGCCGCCACCAGCATGACCTCGAAGGCCGCCGACGAGGAAAGACCGCTACCCTTGAACACCGTGCTGGTCACGGACGCGTCGAAGCCGCCGATGCGATAGCCCAGTTCCTTGAGCCGCGCCGCCACGCCGCGAATCAGCGCGAAAGTCGTCTCCTTTTCGTCCTCATGCACCGTCAGATCGGACAGATCCACCACGAAGGGCCGGTCGTAGCCCGCGGAATACAGCGTCACCACGCCGTCGTCCCGCGCCGCCACCGCCGCTACGGTGTCCAGATTCACTGCCGCGGCCAGCACGCGGCCGCGATTGTGGTCGGTGTGGTTGCCGACGACCTCGGTGCGGCCCGGCGCGGAGACAAACAGCTCCGGCTCGCGGGAAAACTGGCTGCGAAACGCGTTCGCCAGCGCGCTGTAGCGCTCGGACTGATCTATCCCTGAATAAAGCGCGTGAAACCGCTGAGCATTCTGATCAAAAAGCGCTTTGACATTCATAAAAGCATTTCCCTCCACAATAATTTATACAGCTTCATTGTACCGCAAATTCCGCCAATGTGCAAGCAAAAAATGCGCGCAAAAGAGGCGGCGAAGCCTGAACGCTTCGCCGCCCCGGAAATACGGAGCTTATTCGCCGTCCGTCGCCGCTTCCGCGGTCATCATATCGGAGATCGCGGGAACGTTGTTGATCAGCACGATCAGTGCGTTGGTCATGCCGGAGGACAGCTCGGTCATGAGCGTATCCAGCGCCGCGTCGTCGATGGTCAGCACGTCGACGCCCTCGGCGTTGAGAATCGCGTCGATCTCGTCCACGGAGATGGTCTCGGTGTAGTGGGTCATATCGGCGGTGATGTAGATATTGTCCTCGCCGTCATTCACAGACAGATACAGCGTATCCGCCGCGCCCGCCTCGCTGGCAGCCACCCATCCAGCCTCGACGCTCGTGTCATCGGCGTAAACCGCCGCCGTCTTCATCTCCGCGCCGGAGCCGTAGGCAAAGCCCGCCGTGCTGCCGTCGGCATCTACCTGTCCGCCGACCATGAAATCGTAATCCTCGTCCGGGCTGTACCAGAGAACCGCGGTGAACTCGTCAGCCGTGCCCTCGTTGCCGGAGAGAACGAAGCTGTAGTCGGACACGCCGTCCAGCACCTCGTTGGGAGACTCGATGAAGGACATGGTGAAGGAAGTCTCATCCTCGTCTGCCAGCGACACATTGCAGGTCAGAATGTTGTCCTCGCCGTCCTCGGCGATCGCCATCGTCAGATACATCAGATTCTCGCCGTCCATGGCGATGACGTAAGACATTTCGACTTCGCTGCCATCGGTCGCGCTATAGACCTCGGCGTAGAGCGTCATTGCGGGCATCTCCACTTCCGACATCACATCGGAGAAGCTGGTGATCTCCGCGGTCTCGCCATCGAGCTTGTTCAGCGCGTTGACGAGCTTCATGAAGGCAGGAATGGAATCATAGAATTCGCAAGCCGCCGTCATAATCTCCTGAAAATCCTCCGCAGGCACGTCGATCACGTAGCTCTCGGCGTCCTTGGTCTCGCCGCTGTAGAGGAACTCGTGCGCGGCGGTATCGCCCTCCGTCATGTCGTTGACCAAGATTTCGTTGACCTTTTCCAAATAGGCCTGATACGCGGAAGTCAGGCCGTCAAGACCCTCTTCGCTGGCCAGCTCGGTGATCGCGGCGATCATTTCTTCCACAGCCGCGCGCTCCTCGTCGCTCAGCTCGGCAAGCAGCTGATCCATCAGCTGCTGCATGCCCTCTTCAGAGAACAGCTGCTGCAGGACAGCCGCGTCCAGCGTCACGGGCTTGGACATGCCGGTCACGTTCAGCGCGAACTTGTTCTGCTCTTCAGCGCCGGCGATCACGGCCTGCGCCGCGACCTCGTCGCCGCCCATCACCGTCGCGCGGGCTGCCAGGCGGCTGCCGCCGTCGCTCTGTCCGGCGTCCAGCTTCAGCGTCAGACCGCTCAGATCCGACACCAGCTCGTCGTTGACGGAAATCTGGACGTTGCCGATGGCCACGCCGCTGACGTCCATCGTGGTTTCCTCCGCCAGCGCGAACACGCAGTTCGCCGCAAGCAGCAGCGCTACCATCAGCGCCAGAAAGCTCTTCATCCTCTTCATGGTTCTTCTCCTTTTTATTTCAGTTTCCATTCACATTATAATAATGTTCCTGTAAAATGTCAATCGTTTCCGTTCAAAACCCGCCGAAACGGCGCTGAAACGACGCGCATCCCGGCGAAACGCTCGCCGGGATGCAGAAGCAATTACTTTGTGAAGTAGTCCACCGCTGCCTTGAACATTCGATTGTCATACTGACCATCCACATTCACGTACAGCGGGTAGCGATAGCCCACGCGCTCGCTGTGGCCCATCTTGCCGAACACGCGGCCGTCGGGCGACGTGATGCCCTCGATGGCGTCCACGGAGCCGTTGGGATTGAAGCACAGATCCATCGTCGGCCTGCCGTCGTTGTCGCAGTACTGCGTGGCGATCTGACCGTTGCGCGCCAGCCGAGCCACCAGCTCGTCCGAAGCGATGAACCGACCCTCGCCGTGGGAAATCGGGCAGGTATAGACCTCGCCGGGCTGGGTGTACATCAGCCACGGAGAGCGGTTGGACGCGACGCGGGTGCGCACCAGCCGGGACTGATGGCGGCCGATGTCGTTGAACGTCAGCGTGGCCTCGCAGTCCTCCGCCGCGCGAATCTCGCCATAGGGCACCAGACCGAGCTTGATCAGCGCCTGGAAGCCGTTGCAGATGCCGCCGATCAGGCCGTCGCGGCTGGACAGCAGCTCATGGACGCGGTCGGAAATCCTGGGATTGCGGAAGAACGCCGTGATGAACTTTCCGGAGCCGTCGGGCTCGTCGCCGCCGGAGAAGCCGCCGGGGATAAACACGATCTGGGAATTCTCGAGCTTTTTCGCGAACGCGTCCACGGACTCGGCTACCGCCGCCGCCGTCAGATTGCGCACCACGAGGATCTCCGCGTCCGCGCCGGCCTCGACGAAGGCGCGCTCGGTGTCGTATTCGCAGTTGGTGCCCGGGAACACGGGAATCAGCACGCGCGGGCGGGCGATCTTCGCCGCCGGACGCACGCGGGTTTCTGTATTATAGTTGTAGGTTTTCGGCTGAGCGTAGGTCTTTTCCACCTCCACCGGGAACACGCTCTCCAGCGTATTCTGCCAGATGGCCTCCAGCTCGTCCATGGACACGGCGGAATCACCCTGTGCAAAGACGCGCTGCTCAGTCACCTCGCCCACCGCTTCGCCCTCGCCCGAGGCGTACTCCACGAGGAACGCGCCGATCTTCGTCTCGAAAACGTCCTGCGCGTCGTCGGCAAAACGGAAGCCGAAGCCGTTGCCCACGGCCATCCTGAACGCCGCAGAAGCCATTCCGCCCGCGCCGATGGCATAGGCCGCGCAGAAGCGGCCGCTGCGCAGTCCGTCGCGCACATTGGCGAACACCACGCGCTGGCTCTCGGGATCAGGAAGGCCGTTGGCGCGATATTCCGGCGCGATCAGGCCGACCCTGTGGCCTGCCGCCTTGAACTCATTGGAGCGTACCGCGTCCGCCGGACAGACGCCCACGGCGAAGGAAACCAGCGTCGGCGGAACATGGAGCTTCTCGAAGCTGCCGGACATGGAGTCCTTGCCGCCGATGGCCGCGGCACGATAGTCGATCTGCGCCTCCAGCACACCCAGCAGCGCGCCCAGCGGCTTGCCCCAGGTCTCGGGCTCGGCGGTCATGCGCTCGAAGTACTCCTGGAAGGTCAGATGAACCTTGTCCGCGTCCGCGCCGGCGGCAACCAGCTTGGCGATGGAATGCACCACGGCAAGATAGGCTCCGCGGAAGGGACTGACCTCGCTCAGCGTGGGATCGAAGCCGTAGGCCATCACGGAAGCGGTTTCGCTCTCCGTGCCCTGCACGGGAATGCGGGAAGCCATGGCCTGCACCGGCGTGAGCTGCCGTCTTCCGCCGAAGGGCATCAGCAGGCTGCACGCGCCGTTGGTGGAGTCGAAGCGCTCGACCAGGCCGCGCTGAGAGCACTGATTTAATTCACCGACCAGAGTCTTGATTCGTTCTTCAAAACCGACTTCGGTCTGTTTTTTACCGACCGTGGTCGGTTTTTGCACATTTGCCTGAGCGAATTTGGGCGCGCCGTTGGAATTAAGGAACTCACGGGAGATATCCACGATGTTGCGGCCGTTCCAGTGCATCACCAGCCGCGGCTCCGCCGTGACCTTGGCTACTGTCGTCGCCTCGATGTTTTCCTCCGCCGCCAGCGCCATGAAAGCGTCCACATCTTCCAGCGCGAGTACCACGGCCATGCGCTCCTGAGATTCGGAGATGGCCAGCTCGGTGCCGTCCAGACCGTCGTACTTGCGCGGCACGCGGTTCAGGTCGATCTCCAGACCGTCGGCCAGTTCGCCGATGGCCACGGACACGCCGCCCGCGCCAAAGTCGTTGCAGCGCTTGATCATCCGCGCGGCCTTCTCGTTGCGGAACAGACGCTGGAGCTTGCGCTCTTCGGGCGCGTTGCCCTTCTGCACCTCCGCGCCGCAGGCCGTCAGCGATTCCGCCGTGTGGGATTTGCTGGAGCCCGTCGCGCCACCGCAGCCGTCGCGGCCGGTGCGTCCGCCCAGCAGCACCACCACATCGCCCGGAGCGGGCACCTCACGGCGGACGTTCTGCGCAGGAGCCGCGGCGATGACCGCGCCGATCTCCATGCGCTTTGCCGCGTAGCCGGGATGGTAGATTTCCTCGACCAGGCCGGTGGCCAGGCCGATCTGATTGCCGTAAGAGCTGTAGCCCGCGGCGGCGGTGGTGACCAGTCGGCGCTGGGGCAGCTTGTTGGGCAGCGTCTTTTCCA